>DATDMD010000087.1:0-39699 GCA_036518975.1 Baekduia sp. | reverse complement strand
CGCGCTCGACTCGCTCGACCAGGCCCTACAACTCGCCGGCCAAGATGAAGCACTCGCGCCGCTGCGCGCCCGCCTCGTCGCCGGCTGCGCCATGTGCGAGAACCTGCTCGGCCGCCACGAGGCCGCGCACGGCCGCCTCGTCGCGGCGCTCGACCACGTCACCGATCCGACCTCGCTGGCGGCGGCCGACCTCCAGGTCGAGCTTGCCGCCGACGCGCTCTACGACGGCGACTTCACCACCATGCACACCTGGGCGCTGCGCGGGCACGAGACGGCGAGCGCCCTCGCGGACCCCGCGCTGACGCTCGTCGCCGAGGCGCTGACGACGTACTCGCTGCTCGGCGTCGGCGCGATCGACGGCGCCCAGCAGGCCGCCGACCGCGCCGCCGCGACGCTCGACACGCTGCCCGACGACGCGCTCAGCGGCCGCCTCGACGGCGCCTATTACCTCGGCTTCGCCGAGTACTTCGCCGAGCGCTACGACGCCGCGATCCGCCACTTCCGCCGCGGCATCGCGCTGTCGCGCGCCGCCGGCCAGGGCCAGTTCGCCACGCCGATGGCCATCGGGCTGGCCCACGCCTACGAGGTGACCGGCCGGCTGCGCGCCGCGCTGGACCTGGTCGACGGCGCGGTGGAGGCCGGCCGCCTGTCCGGCAACCGCCAGGTGCTGTGCTGGGCCTTGACCGCGGAGGCGTGGATCGCGGCGATCGCCGGCGAGCTGCCGCGCGCCCGGCAGGCCGGCGCCGAGGCGCTCGCGCTGCTCGCCGACCTCGACGAGTCGGTCCTCTCGCAGGGCACGCGCGTCCACGTCGCCGCCGCGTGGCTGGAGGCCGGCCAGCCCGAGCGCTGCCTGGAGGCGCTGGCCGACGCCGGCGGTCCGGACTTCGCCCACGTCGAGCCGGGCCGGCGGGCGTGGCTGTACTCGATCCTCGCGCGCGCCGAGCTGGAGCTCGGGCACCTCACGGTCGCGGGCGACTGGGTCGGGCGCGGCGAGGACCTCCACCTCCAACTCGGTCACGGGCTCGGCCACGTCGAGGCGTCGGTCGCCTACGCGCACGCGCTCCTGGACCTCGACCTCGGCGACGCCGCCGGCGCGCTGCGCCACGCCGAGCGGGCCGTCGTGCGCGCCACCGACGCCGGCGCCGTCCTCGTCGCCGCGCGGGCCCGCACGGTCGCGGGGCGCGCGGCCTCGGCGCTCGGCCATCCCTCGACCGCGGTCGCGATGCTCGAGCGCTCCGAGGCCGACCTCGGCGCGATCGGCGCCGTCCGCCTGCGCGACGAGGCCGCCCGCGAGCTGCGCCGCCTCGGCCGCCGCGTGGGCGCGCGCCGGCGCCGCGCCGCCGGCGCCCGGGGCCTCGCCGCGCTGTCGGGACGCGAGAGGGAGATCGCCGAGCTCGTCGCCGACGGCCGCACGAACCGCGAGATCGCCGGCGAGCTGTTCCTCAGCGAGAAGACGATCGAGAGCCACCTGACCAAGGTGTTCACCAAGCTCGGCGTGTCCGGACGCGTCGCCGTCGCCGGCGCGGTGGGCCGTGAGCGCGACATCGCCAGCTGACGGGTGCAGAGCAGGGGGTTCCCCGATGTTCGGGGCGCCCGGCAGCCGGCAGTCTCGTGGTCGTGCCGACCTTCCTCCTAGCCCACCACCACACCCCGGCCGAGTGCGGCCGGACGTTCGCGGCGTGGCGCGGGTTCGTGAGCCCGCTGCGCCACACCGACGCGCTGTCGACCTGCCCGCTGGGCGGCCACGGCCTCTGGTGGTTCGTCGAGGCTCCGGACCAGGCGGCCGCGCTGGGCCAGCTGCCCGAGTGCGTGAGCCACCAGACCGAGGTCATCCGTGTCTCTCGCGTGCCCATCCCCTGAGATGGCCGTCCTGATCCCCGACACGCCGCCGGCCGGGACCGCGGCGGTGCGCGACCGCCGCCGCCGCTCCGCCGCCGCCCTTCGCCTCCCGCGCTACGACGGCCGCATCCGGCCGGTCACGCGCGCCGCCGTCGCCGGGCTGCTCGTCCTGGCCGTCCTGAACGCGATCTTCCTGTACGGGTTGCCCGGCCTGGCCGACAGCGAGTACGCCTGGCCGATCAAGCCGCGGGCGTCGGCCGCGTTCATCGGCGCCGGCTACCTGGCCGGGGTCGTCGCGACCGCGCTCGTCGTCTTCGCCGCCCGCCGCTGGCGCTCGGTCCAGGCGCTGGCCGTCGCGCTGCTCACGTTGTCCATCGGGTTGATCGCCGCGACGCTGATCAACCGCCACACGTTCGAGTGGGAGTACGTGCGCACGTGGGCGTGGACGGTCGTGTACGCGACGGCGCCGTTCGGCGTCCTGGCCCTCGGCCTGCGCCAGCGGTCCGTGACGCTGCGGCCCACGCTCGCCGACCCGCGGCTGGACGGCCTGCGCCGGCTGTCGCTGGTCGCCGGTGGCCTGCTCGGCGCCTACGCGGTCGCGCTGTTCGCGTGCCCCGGCGCGCTCGGCGACGACTGGCCGTGGCCGCTGACGCCGCTGATGGCGCAGGCGGTCGCGTCGTGGCTGGCGATGATCGCCGCCGCGCTGCTGTGGTCGGCGTACGACCTGCGCCGGACCTCCGAAGTCCTGATCCCCTACGCCACGCTCGGGGCCTGGTGCCTCGCGCTGCTGGCGGTCCCCGCGCTGCACGCCGGCGACGTGACCCGCTCCGGCCTGCCGCTCCTGCTGTACCTGGGCGCCCTGCTCGTCCTGCTCGGGCTCGCCGCCTACGGCGTGACCCGGACGCGACGCGCCGGGCCGCTCGCTCTCTGACCCCTCCCCCAAAGGAGCATCCCCATGCGCTCGCGCCTCAGGCGACGCGGTGCCGCCTTGTCGGCTGCCGCCGTCGCGTCCTTCGGCCTGGCCGCGGCCAGCGTCCCGGCCGCCTCCCCCGATCCGCCCGCCGCGCCCCTCGCCGTCACGACGGGCGACGCCACCGACGTGACGCTGAGCTCGGCGCGCGTGACGGGCTCGGTCAACCCCAGGGGCGCGGCCGCCACGGCGCACTTCGAGTACGGGGTGAACGCGGCGTACGGGCGCCGGACGGGCGACGTGAGGATCGGGGTCGCGACGAGGGAGCGGCGGTTCGCCGCCCGCCTCACCGCGCTGGTGGAGCGCAACGCGGTCCACTACCGCGCGGTCGTCGCCACCAGCTTCGGGACGTTCTACGGCCCGGACCGCGTCTTCGTCACCGGCGCGCGGCCGGGCGGCAGCGGCGGCGGAGGCGACGACCCGCCCCCGCCGGCCAAGCGCCACCACCGTCACCAGATCTAGGCCGGGGCGACGGCGCCCTTGAGCTCGCCCGCGAACGCGTCGGCCGTCATGACCTCGGAGAACATGGGGTAGTCGAAGCTGATCGCGTTCGCGTGCTCCTCGGCGGACGTCGCCGCGACGCAGTCGGCCAGCGTGATGACCTTGTAGCCCTTCTCGTAGCCCGTCCGCATCGTCGACTCGACGCAGCAGTTCGTCAGGAAGCCGCCGAGCGCGATCGTGTCGATGCCGCGCGCGCGGAGGATGAAGTCGAGGTTCGTCGTCGCGAACGTGTCCAGCCCGCGTTTGCCCTCGACGACGATGTCGCCCTGCTGCGGCGCGAGCGCGTCGACGATCTCCGCGCCCCACTCGCCCTTGACGAACGCGGTCGAGTCGACGACGCCCTTGAGGATCCCGTACGGGTGCGCGGAGATCTCGTTGTAGCCGGGCGCGAACGTGATCGGCGCGTGCACGATCGTCGCGCCGGCGGCGCGCGCGATGTCGGCGAGCCGTCGCGTGTTGTCGAGCATCCCGGTGCTCTCCATGACGCCCTGGACCGCGCCGTGGAGGGCGCCTCCCTCGGACGTGAAGTCGTTCTGATACTCGATCAGGACGACGGCGGTGCGCTGCGGATCGACGGACACGAACGTGCTCCTCTCGACGGGTGTGGCTGGACGGCGGCGCTGCCCATCTCGACTGTACCGAGCCTGAGAGTTCGCTCGTAGGGCCTGACGCGGGCGGGGCTGGCGCGTCGTCCTGGCACCCACCCACCCGCAGGAGGAAGTTGATGGACAACGCGTCGACCACCACGACCAGACCGCCGAGGAGGAACGTCATCGCCACGGGCCTCCGCGGCCGGGTCGCCGTGCTCGCCACGCTGGCGGCCGTCCTGGCGACGACCGGCGCGGCGGCGGTCGGGGCACCGGCGGCCGGCGCCGCGATGCTGAGCACCAAGAGCTCCAACTGGGCCGGTTACGCGGCGCGCCGCACCGGCGTCGCGTTCAAGCGCGTGTCCGCGACCTGGACCGTTCCGAAGGTCGACTGCACGTCGCCGACGAACAGCTACTCGGCCAACTGGGTCGGGCTCGGCGGCTACGCCGCGAACTCGCAGGCGCTCGAGCAGCTCGGCACCGAGTCGGACTGCAGCGGCAACGGCACGGCGACCTACAGCACGTGGTTCGAGGTCGTCCCGGCCGCGTCGTCCAGCGCGAAGCTCGCGATCCAGCCGGGCGACAGCGTCTTCGCCAGCGCGACCGTCAACGGCCACCTCGTCACGCTCACGCTCGCGAACCTGACGCGCGGGACCAAGGCCACCAAGTCGGTCCGCGCCGCGACCGTCGACCTCAGCTCCGCCGAGTGGATCGTCGAGGCGCCGGGCGTCTGCCTGGGCGAGAGCGAGGCGTCGTGCCGCCAGAGCGCGCTGGCGAACTTCGGGACGACGAACTTCACCAGCGCGCGCGCCACGACGACCGCCGGCCACGCGGGGTCGATCCTCGACAGCGCCTGGAACGCGATCGGGATCTCGCTCAGCCCGCAGCAGCAGGTGACGCCGCGCGGGCCCGGCGGCGGCTGGGTCCCGGGCGGCGGCTGGAGCCCCGGCGCGGCCGGCACGGGCACGGACACCGGCACCGCCACGCCGGTCCAGGACGTGTCGTCCTCCGGCTCGGCCAGCCCGGCCGGGCTGAGCCCGGACGGGACGGCGTTCAGCGTGAACTACGCGCCGTGATCACCCCGGCTCACGCCGTGACCAGCGTCGTCGCGAGCGGTGGTGTCCGGCGCAGGCGCAAGGACACCAACAACGCGACGGCGAGCAGGAGGCCCGCGATCGCCAGGACTCCGTTCCAGTGGTCCATGGTCCAGGCGGTCCCGGCGAGCGGGCCGGCGATCGACGAGCCTGCGTAGTAGGCGAGCAGGTAGAGCGCGGAGGCCTGGCCGGCGGCTCCGGCGGCGCGGCGGCCGACCCAGGACGACGCGACGGAGTGGCCGGCGAAGAAGCCGGCGGTGAGCGTCGCGATGCCGAGGACGATGAGCGGCAGCGACGCGGTGGCGGTCAGCGCGAGGCCGCCGAAGGTGAGCAGGACGCCGAGCGGCAGGACGGTGCGGCGGCCGACGCGATCGGCGAGGCGCCCGGCCTGGGCCGACGACGCGGAGCCGATCGGGTAGACGAGGAACACGAGCGCGAGCGCGGCCGGGCTCAGGTGGAACGGCGCGGCGGCGAGGCGGAAGCCGAGGCCGTTGTAGACGGCGACGAACGTCCCCATCAGCAGCGCGCCCATCGCGTCGAGGCGCAGGAGGCCGGGGTCGGCCAGCGGCGCACGCAGTCGGCCGAGCGCCTCGCGCGCCGACCCGACGCGGCGCGGGCGGAAGTTGCGCGACGCGGGCAAGAGCTTCAACAACGTGATCGCGCACAGGACGCCCATCACGCCGACGCCCGCGACCGCGGCGCGCCAGCCGCCGGCGCCGGCCAGGCCGCCGGCGAGCAGCCGGCCGGACATCCCGCCGATCGCGTTGCCCCCGATGTAGAGGCCGACGGCGCCGCCGAGCGCCTCCGGGTGGACCTCCTCGGTGAGGTAGGCCATCGCGACGGCGGGCAGGCCCGCGAGCGCGAGGCCCTCCAGCCCGCGCAGGATCAGCAGCACGGAGAAGGTCGGGGCGAGCGCCGCGGCGAGGCCGAGCGCCGAGGAGCAGACGAGCGAGAGGCCCATGACGCGCGTGCGGCCGACCGCGTCCGACAGCCAGGCGGCGGGGAGGAGGCCGACGCCGACGCCGGCCGTCGTGACCGCGAGCGACAGCGCGCTGGCGCCCGGGGAGACGCCGAAGTCGCGGCTGAGGATCGGCAGCAGCGCCTGCGTGCTGTAGAGGAGGGCGAAGGTGCCGAGGCCGGCGGCGAAGAGGGCGGTGGCGAGGCGCCGGAAGCCGGGGTCGCCAGTTCGGTAGCCGGGGTGCGTCGCGCGTACGTCGTCGTCGTGGTCCATGTCTGCGTCCATGATCGGCGCCGCGGCCTGATCCGTCCAATGCATCTTTGCGTGCTGACCGATGCGTTGGCATCATGAGTCCCAGCGATGAACGTCGACGAGCTCCGGTGGTTCTCCGCCCTGGCCGAGCGCCAGCACATGACGGCGGTCGCCCGTGACCTGCACATCAGCCAGCCCGCGCTGTCGCGGGCGATCGGCCGGCTGGAGGCGCAGCTCGGCGTCCCGCTGTTCGACCGGCGCGGACGCGTCCTGGCGCTCAACCACCACGGCCGGCGCTACCTCACCCACGTGCGCCGCGCGCTGGAGGAGCTCGACGCCGGCGCGACCGCCGTGGCCGACGTCGCCGACGCCGAGCGCGGCGAGGTGCGCCTGTGGTTCCTGCACACGCTCGGCAGCTGGCTCGTCCCAGCGCTCGTCGGCGCCTACCGCGAGGAGCATTCGGCGGTCCGCTTCCGGCTCGCCCAGCGCGGCACGGGCGCGCTGCTGGCCGGCTTCGACGAGGCCGAGGCCGACCTGGTGCTGATGGGCCCGCGGCCGGTCGGGCGGCGCTTCGCCTGGCACAGGCTCGTGACCGAGCCGCTCCTGCTCGCGGTCCCGCCGCACCACCGGCTGGCCGGCCGGAGGTCGGTCCGGCTGGACGAGGTCGCCGACGAGCCCTTCGTCGGCCTCCAGCCCGGCAACGCGCTCCGGGCGCTGACCGACGACCTCTGCCGCGCCGCCGGCTTCGAGCCCAAGATCGCCTTCGAGGGCGACGAGGTCGCGACCCTGCGCGGCCTGGTCGCCGCCGGCCTCGGCGTCGCCCTCGTCTCACCGCAGCGCGTCGCCGCCGAAGAGGTCACGACGGCCACCCCACACCTCCGCGTCCGCGACGCCGGCGCCGAACGCGAGCTCGGCATGGTCTGGGATCCAGAGCGCTTGGAGACTCCAGCCATCTCCGCGTTCCGCGCCTTCGTGATCCACCACGGCCGCCCGCTGTGCCGGGACGCGATGCACCAGTAGCGCTCATCCCGGCTCACCTCCCCCGAACAGCGCCAGCGCCTGGAGCGCGACGATCACCAGCAGGCCCGCCGCGTGGTCGAGCTGCTCGTCGGGTGTCGCGTGGTGCTCGGCGTGCAGCGACTTGATGTCCGGCGGCGATGGGTGCAGGCAGGCCGCGCAGGACTCGACGACCGTCGCCGCGCAGGACAGCAGGAACATCAGCCAGTCCGGCCAGTCGGCGTCCCCGGGCTCGTCGAGGAACCAGGAGTCCTGCGCCGCGAAGGCGGTGGCCTGCGTGAGCCGCCACGTGCGCTCGAAGGCCAGCTCGGCGTCGCAGGCGGGGCCGCTCGCGTTCGCCCCGACGGTCAGCCCGATGGCCGCCAGCGCGCGGATCGCCGGCACCACCTCCGGCGGCGGCGCGTCGCTCGCCAGCGGGTCGCCCGCGGCCGCGCAGAGACGCTCGAGGGCGGGGCAGATCAGCAGCGCGTCGTCCAGCGTCGTCCCCGCCATCCCGGGGCCGAGCGTGACCGGCTCCGCCGCGACCGCCAGCGCCGCGCGCCGCAGCCCAACGGCGGGCGGCGCGTGCAGGTCGCCCCAGCGTGGGCCGTCCCGCGCCACCGGCGCCCACAGCTCGTCGTCCTCCTCCGGCGCCACCGGACGCCGCTCCAGCACCGTCGTCTCGCGCCCGCGCACGACGAGCCGCTCCAGCTCCGCGCCGAGCGTCGCGAAGCGCTCGACCCCGACGACCACCGACCGGTGCCGCGCGCACAGCGCCGCGAGCGCCCTCGCGTCGCGTGCCGTCCAGACCATCCGGACCGGCGTCTCGCCCGGGCGCGTCAGCGCCTCCGCGCCCGCGGCGCGCAGCTCGCCGACCAGGCCGGCGACCGCCGGCGGGCGACCATTGAGGACGAGGCGGTGATGATGCATCCACACCAGCTTCCGGTAGGGCGACCCCCGTCCCGCCCGATCGCCGCGCAACCGTGACGAAGGCTGCGCAGATCCGCCGCGCGCCGTTCATCCCTTGTGGGCGATGGCCCCTCGCCCGCTCGCGGTCCACCATCAGTGGAGACCGTGCCCTCCCTCTCGATGCCCCATCACGGCTCGCCGCTTCCGCCGCTGCGGACCGTCGCCCCCGGCGCGCTCATCGGCGCCGTCGCCGGCGGCGCGCTCGGCCTCCTGCTCGACGGCGCGCTGGCCGTCGCGCTCCTCGCGCTGGCCGGCGCGCTGCTCGTCGTCGCGCTCGTCGCGGTGATGCCGGAGCGCCGGCCGCGCGACCAGGCCGCGCCCCACCCGTCGCCGCCGCCGTCGACCCCGACGACGTCGCTCGCCGTCCCGCCCGCCGGCGTCGACGCGCCGCCCGGCTGGTACCCCGACCCCGACCCGGAGCCCAGCGCGCGGCCCGGCGTCCGCCGCCTGTGGGACGGCGAGCGCTGGACCGAGCACCGCTGGGCGCCGCGCGACTCCTAGCCAGCTACGCGACGGGGGCCGGCGACGCCTCGCGCCGCCCGACCTCGGCCCGCACGACCGGCGCGACCTCGGTCCCGAACTTCTCCATCGCCCGCAGCACGTCCGCGTGCCCCACGGCGCCGACGCTCATGTGCCCCAGGTACCGCTGGTGCCCGAACAGCTCGTGCCCGTAGAGGATCTTCTCGGCGACGGCCTCGGACGACCCCGCCGCCAGCGCGCCCCGCGGCGACGTCAGCGCGTGGAACTGCGCCATCCCGGACGGCCCCCAGCCGCGCTCGCGGCCGATGCGGTTCATGACCTCCAGGTAGCTCGGCGCGAACTCGCGATCCGCGTCGCCGACCCACGTGTGCGTGTTGATGGCGATCCGCGCGTCGGCCGGGTCATGTCCGACGGCCGCCCACGCCTCGCGGTACAGCTCGACCAGCGGCTGGAAGCGCTCCAGCTCGCCGCCGATGATCGCGATCGTCAGCGGCAGCCCCAGCGTCGCGGCGCGCACGACCGACTGCGGCGAGCCGCCCACGGCGACCCACACGGGCAGCGGATCCTGCACCGGGCGCGGCCAGACGCCGGCGTTCTCCAAAGGCGCGCGGTGCTTCCCGGACCACGTCACGACCGGCGACTCGCGCAAGGCCAGCAGCAGCTCGAGGTTCTCGAGGTAGAGGTCGTCGTAGTCGTCCAGGTCCTTGCCGAACAGCGGGAACGACTCGATGAACGACCCGCGGCCGGCCATGATCTCGGCGCGCCCGCCGGAGATCAGGTCGATCTCGGCGAACTGCTGGAACACGCGGACGGGGTCCTCGGACGACAGCACGGTCACGGCCGACGACAGCCGGATGTTGTCGGTGATCGCCGCCGCGGCGCCGAGCGCGACGGAGGGCGACGAGATGAGGAAGTCGGGGCGGTGATGCTCCCCGATGGCGAAGACGTCGAGCCCCAGCTCGTCGGCGAGCTTGACCTCCTCCAGGAGGTTCTTCATCCGCTGCTGAGGGCTCATGCCGGCCGGGAGGTCGGCGAAGGTGGCGAGACCGAGTTCCATAACGCGATTCACGATAGCACAACTAGTTGCGCGCGCAACCATAATCACGAGCTATAGCCTCTCTCGACGGTCATGAGAAGCTCCGTCTCAGATGTCTTCCGAGACCCCTGAACGCACCCGCCGCCCCGCGATCGTGGCCGTCGACGACGAGCCCGCGGTCCTCGCCGCCGTCGCCCGCGACCTGCGCCGCCGCTTCGGCGAGGACTACCGCGTCCTGCGCGCCGGCTCCGGCAGCGAGGCCCTGGACGTCGTCAAGGAGCTGATCACGCGCGGCGACCAGGTCGCGCTGCTGATCGCCGACCAGCGCATGCCCGGGATGTCCGGGACCGACTACCTCGTCGAGGCGCGCAAGGTCGCGCCGGCGGCCAAGCGCGTCCTGCTCACCGCCTACGCCGACACGTCCGCCGCGATCACGGCGATCAACGAGGTCGCGCTCGACTACTACCTGCTCAAGCCGTGGGACCCGCCGGAGGAGGAGCTCTACCCGGTCGTCGAGGACCTGTTGGAGACCTGGCAGTCCGGCGCCGCGCTGGAGTCCGGCGGCGTCCGCGTCGTCGGCCACCGCTTCTCCAAGCCCGCGCACGACCTCCGCGACTTCCTCGCGCGCAACCGCGTGCCCGGCCGCTGGCTGGACGTCGAGCGCGACGGCGAGGCCCGCGAGCTGCTCACGATCGCCGGGATCAGCGAGGACGGCCTGCCGGTCGCGCTGCTGGAGGACGGCTCGATCCTGGAGAAGCCGACGGTCTACGAGCTGGCTGAGCGCCTCGGCGTCGCCGCCCAGCCGGCGACCGACCACTACGACCTGGTCATCGTCGGCGGCGGCCCCGCCGGCCTGGCCGCCGCGGTCTACGGCGCCAGCGAGGGTCTGACCACCGTGATGGTCGAGCGCGAGGCGCCCGGCGGCCAGGCGGGGACGAGCAGCCGGATCGAGAACTACTTGGGCTTCCCGAACGGTCTGTCGGGTTCGGATCTCGCGCGGCGCGCCACCGACCAGGCCCGCCGCCTCGGCGCCGAGCTGCTGACCGTCCGGGACGCGGTCGCGCTGGACGTCGAGGGCTCCGGCCGCATCATCCGGCTCAGCGGCGGCGGTTCGCTGTCGGCCAACACGGTGCTGATCGCGTCCGGCGTCAGCTACCGCAAGCTCGACACGCCCGGATTCGACGCGCTGACCGGCGCCGGCATCTACTACGGCGCGGCGCTCAGCGAGGCGCGGTCGTGCTCCCAGCAGCGCGTCGTGATCATCGGCGGCGCGAACTCCGCCGGCCAGGCCGCGGTCTACTTCGCCGAGTTCGCGGCGGAGGTCACGATGCTCGTCCGCGCAGACTCGCTCACCAAGTCGATGTCCAGCTACCTCATCGAGCAGATCGCGGCGATCGAGAACATCGACGTCCGGACGGGCTCGCAGGCGGTCGAGGCCGTCGGCGAGGACGGCCACCTCAAGGAGCTGAAGATCCGCGGCCCGGGCGGCGACGTCACCACCGAGGTCGTCGACGCGTGCTTCGTCTTCGTCGGCGCGGCGCCGCGGACGGCGTGGCTGGACGACGTCATCGCCCGTGACGAGCGCGGCTTCATCCTCGCCGGCGCCGACGCGCGCGCCGCCGGGTGGCCGCTCAAGCGCGACCCCTACGTGTTGGAGACCAGCGTCCCGGGCGTGTTCGTCGCCGGCGACGTCCGGGCGCGCTCGATCAAGCGCGTCGCCAGCGCCGTCGGCGAGGGGTCGATGGCGGTCTCGCTCATCCACGAGTACCTCGCGGCGGCATGACCCCGACGGTCCCGGTCTCGCTGGAGGACCTGCGGCGCATCGACCTGTTCGACGGCCTCACCGATGAAGAGCTCGAGCTCTGGCGCGAGGCCACGCAGGCGTTCAACGTCCCGGCCGACGAGGTGATCGCCGAGGAGGACGCGTCCCCGCGCGGGCTGATGCTCCTGCTCGAGGGCCGCGTCCGGATGTTCAAGCTGGCCGACGACCGCTACGAGCCGATCGGCGGGATGCGCGCGCCGACGTGGATGCAGGCGATCGCCGCGTTGACCGAGGCGCCGATCGGCGTCCGGCACCAGGCCGAGACCGACTGCGTCATCGGGCTGGTGCCGCTGGCGGCGTTCACCGACCTCGCGCTCTCGCACCGCAGCGTCCACCGCAAGATCATGAAGGCCATCGGGCCGGTGACCACGCGGCTGGCGGCGATCGACAACGAGCGCGAGCGGCTGGCGTCGCTGGGCACGATGGCGGCGGGGCTCGCCCACGAGCTCAACAACCCGGCCGCCGCCGTGCAGCGCGCCGCCGCCCAGATGGCCGACACGCTCGACCAGGTCCTGGGCGTGATCACGGCGTTCGTCGACGCCGGGATCGAGCGCGAGGACGCGGCCAAGCTCCTCGCGCTCCAGCGCGACGCGGTCGAGCGCGCGGCCACGGCCGAGGACCGGTCGACGGTCGACGCGGCCGACGCCGAGGACGAGATGCTCGACAGGCTCGAGGAGCTCGGGGTCGCCGACGCGTGGCGCTTCGCCGAGGCGCTCGCGGCGGCCGAGGTCGACGACGCGTGGCTGGAGCAGGTCGCGCGGCACGCCGGGGCGGCGACGTCCGAGGCGCTGTCGTGGGTGGTGGCCACGCTGACCGCGCACGGCCTGGCCGAGGAGCTCCAGGAGTCTGCGGCGCGCATGAGCGACCTGGTCGGCGCGATCAAGACCTACAGCTACATGGACCGCGGCGAGATCGTCACGGTCGACGTGCGCGAGGGGATCAAGGCCACCATCAAGGTCCTCGGGCACAAGTTCAAGCACACCAACATCAGCGTGGTCAAGGAGTTCGAGGAGGACCTGCCGAAGCTCGCCGTGCACGGCTCCGAGCTCAACCAGGTCTGGACCAACCTCCTCGACAACGCCGTCGACGCGCTCGACGGCAAGGGCACGATCACGATCAGCGCGCGCGTCGACGGCCCGTGCGTGCGCGTGGACATCGCCGACGACGGCCCGGGCATCCCGGAGGAGTCGCGCCGGCGTGTGTTGGAGCCGTTCTACACCACCAAGGAACCCGGCAAGGGCACCGGGCTGGGCCTGGACACGGTGCGTCGTATCGTCGAAGACCGGCACGAGGGCAGCCTCGGCTTCGAGACCGGTCCCGGCGGGACGACGTTCCACGTATGGCTGCCCCTGCCGACCGCGACGATCACCAACGGCGCGCCCCGAGCGCGGGAGGAGGAGACGACCGCATGAGTTCGACCAGCTGTTCCCACCTGGATGAGATCGAGATCACGGAGCTGCCGGAGTCTGTCGCCGGCTGCGAGGACTGCCTCGCGACCGGCGGCGTGTGGCTGCACCTGCGGATCTGCCTGACGTGCGGGCACGTGGGCTGCTGCGACGACTCGCCGGGGAAGCACGCGACGGCGCATGCTGCGCGCGTTGAGCACCATCTGATCCGGTCGCTGGAGCCGGGGGAGGACTGGGTGTGGTGCTACGCGGACGAGGTGGGGATGCGGATCCCGGAGATCACGGGGGAGACGCGGATTCCGCCGTCGCCGATGTTGGCTTGAGGGCTGGGGCGGCTTCTGGCGCTTGTTGTTGTCTGACGCCAGCGCGAGTGGCGACCAGCGCGGGCGCTGGTCGTGCTGCGCGGCGGGGTCTGCTTCGCATCTAGGGCGAGGCAGTCTGCGTGGGTGCTCCACGCTGTCGGTGTGGCTCGGCTTTGGTGGTGCTTCTCGGGCGAGTTCGGGGCCGAATCTCCAGGACCGCGAGGGTCAACGGTGTTCTTGGGTTCGTATAGGACCCCAAAACGCCGCTGACCTCGGCGCGGTCGGGTCAGTTGCACTTAGGTGCTGATATGGAGCATCAATCTGCAATTGACCTCCCGGAGACGGGTCATTCGTACGTTGTGGCCCATAGAGGGCTACGCGATACGAACGACCTCGGGCCGTGCCGCGATCCGCTCCCGAAACGCCCGCCCCAGGGCGGCCGAGGCACGCCGACAGCGCGGAGCAGCGCCGATACGGCCTCACGCCCTAGATGCCAAGCAGACCCCGCCCCACGACACGACCAACGCCTGCGCTGCTCGCCCAACTACGCCGGCACCCGCACCGCCCACGCCCCCATCATCCGGACCTCCCGGAACCCGTCCCCCTCCACCAGCGTCAGCGCCACGTCGCCACACCCCGGGCACCGCAGCACGAACCCCGCGCCCCGGTACAACCGGTGCTCCCCGACCGCATGCCGCTGCCCGCACGACCCGCATCTCCGCGGCGCCGCCGTCACCTCCGCGCCTCCGAAGACCTCCGCCAGCAGCCCGGCGACCGCGTTCCCGTCCAGCACCAGAGCTTCACCATCGACACTCACAGCCAGCTCACCCTCCCGTAGGTCCAAACCGCTCCGTGTGGATCCGCGCCGCGTCGTGGCCGAGCGCGACGAGCGTGTCGGCGACGGACTCGACGAACGGCGTCGGCCCGCACACGAACGCCCGCGGCGCCGTCCGAGCAGCCGGACCCACCGTCTCCAGCATCGCCCGGTCCACCCGCCGGTTAAAGCCAGACCAGCCAACGGGCGTCCCGCGCGTCAAGGTGTAGGTGATGCTCAGCCCGTCCATCGCCGACGCCAGGCGCTCCAGCTCGTCGCGGTAGAACACGTCGTCGATCGTCCGCGCGCTCACGAGCAGGCGCGCGTCGGCCGAACTGCCAGCGCGGGCGCGGTGCCGCAACATCGACATCAACGGCACGAGCCCCGACCCGCCGGCGACGAGCAGGATCGGGCCGCCGTCGCTCGCGCGCCACGCGAAGTGGCCGCCGATCGGCCCGCGGACCTCGAACGCGTCCCCGACGACGAGGTCGCCGGCCAGGTACGGCGAGACCTCGCCGTCGTCGATCCGCTCGACCGTCAGCGCGACCTGCTCGTCCTCCGGCGCGCTCGCGATCGAGTAGGAGCGCTCGGCCTGGTAGCCGTCCTCGGCCGTCAGCCGGACGTCGAGGTGCTGCCCGGCGACGTGTCCCGGCCACCCCGGGACGTCGAGCGCGAGCGTCCGGGCGTGCTCGGTCTCATCGGTGAGCGCCGTCACGGTGGCCGTGCGCCACGTGATCCGCGCCGTGATCGCCGCAGCCGGCGGCGCTGGCCGTTCCCCGGTGGCCACTCAGTCGCTCCAGTAGCGCTGCTCGCGCCACGGGTCGCCGTAGTTGTTGTAGCCCGCCTGCTCCCAGAACCCGGGCTCGTCGTCGATCGTCAGCGTCAGCCCGCGCACCCACTTCGCGCTCTTCCAGAAGTACAGGTGCGGGACCAGCAGGCGCGCCGGCCCGCCGTGCGCCGGCTCCAGCGGCTCGCCGTCGAACGAGTGGACGACCCACGCCTTGCCGTCGCGCAGGTCCTCCAGCGGCACGTTCGTCGTGTAGCCGCCGTCGGACCAGACGCTCACGTACTCGGCCTCGGTGGCGACGCCGTCCATCAGCGTGTCGACCGACACACCGGTCCAGGACGTCCCGAGCTTGGACCACTTCGTGACGCAGTGGATGTCGACCGTGAACGTCTCCTGGGGCAGCGCGTTGAGCTCCTCCCAGGTCCACGACGTGGCCGCGTCGACGGCGCCGTGGACGGTCAGCGACCACTCGTCGAGCGGCGTGCGCGGCGTCGGTCCGGCCGAGAGGACCGGGAAGTCCTCGACCACGTACTGGCCGGGCGGGACGCGCGAGGGATCGACGTCGGGGCGCCGCGGCCGGCCGTGGAACCCGCGGGTGAACGGTGGCATGGCGCGATGCTAGACCCCGCCGGGCCGCGCGTCACCCGTCCGACGACGGCGCGGCCGCGGCCACGTCCTCCTCGACCAGCCGGTTCCAGTCGGCCTTGTCCTCGCGCCAGCCCTCTTCGGTCCGCGAGAGCTTCCAGTAGCCCGAGATCGAGAGCGCCTCGCGCGGGATCGCGCGCTCCACGAGCAGGTGCCGGCGGACGGCGCGGACGGTGCTCGCCTCGCCGTGGACGAACGCGCTGACCGGGCCCTCGGGGAAGGTGTAGGACTCGAGGACGTCGACGATCGCGCCCGGGCCGCCGGGCGTCCACGTGAGGTGCAGGTCGCCGGGCGTGGCGAGCGGCTGCTCGTCGTCGGGGCCGTCGACCTCGATCAGGACGTGGACCGGGACGCCGTCCGGGATGCGGGCCAGCGACGCGCTGATCGCCGGGATGACGGACGGGTCGCCGACCATGAGGTGCCAGGCGGCGTCGGGGTCCGGGGCGTACGCGCCGCCGGGACCGGTCAGCTGCAGCGTGTCGCCCGGCTGGGCGGCGGCCGCCCACGGCCCGGCGTAGCCCTCGTCGCCGTGGACGACGAAGTCCACCGTCAACTCGCCGCGCTCGGCGTCCCAGCCGCGGACGGTGTAGGTGCGCGTGCGCGTGGCGCCGTCGTCGCCCTCGGGGATCTGGAGCTTGACGTAGTGGTCGGTGAACTCCCCGGCGCCGAAGCCGGCCAGGCCGTCGCCGCCGAAGACGATCCGGATCATGTTCGGGGTCACCTGCTCCTTGGCGACCACGGTGACGGTGCGGGGGACGCGCCTGGGGCGCGCGGGGGCGGCGGGGGTCTCAGCCATGTCCATCCGGTATAGCGCGTGCCCGCGGCACGTCGACATCCTCATACGCGCGCGCGAGACGCGTGAAGGCCTCGTCGACGACCGCGCGCACGCGCCGCTCGACGGTCCGCGCCGACAGCCGCTCGAGCATCGCCGCGGTCAGCGTCCGGGCCCGGAGGTTCATCGCCGCGACGACGAGCGTCGCCAGCGTGGCGGCCCGCGGGTCGCCGGTGGGGAGCCCCATCTGGTGGGCGAACAGCTGCGTCAGGCGGGCGGCCCAGAGCTCGCCGATGGCCAGCCGGCGGGTGCGCAGGGCGGGGGAGCGCTCCTCGGTCTCGAGGTAGCGGCGGAAGCTCTCGTAGTCCTCCGGGTCGCGCAGCCCGGCCCAGCCGTCGGTGTCGAACGGGACGCGCCGGTCGGCGAGGAGCTCCTGCAGGGCCTGCACGATGGTGGTGTCCGGGCCGCGCCCGACGACCGCGTCGGCGAGTGCGCCGATGACGTCCTCGGCGCGGTCGAAGAAGAGGTCCTCCTTCGACGGGAAGTAGTTGAACACCGTCTTGACCGAGACGTGGGCCGCGGCCGCGATCTGGGCGACCGTGACGGCCTCGAAGCCGTCGCGCATGAACAGCCCCGTGGCGACGTCCGAGATCGTCGTGCGGGTGCGCTCCTTCTTCCAGGCCCGCAGCCCTGCGGGCGGGACGCCGGTGGTGGACGGCGACCGCGACGTTTCCATGGAGCGAACTTTACACCGAGTGGAAGATTTGCAAAACTCCTTCGCCGATGACCCCTCTCCCCAATGCCATCGAGGCCACAGGCCTGGTGAAGCGCTATGGCGACAAGCGCGCGCTCGACGGCGTCGACCTCGACGTCGCGCGCGGTGCCGTGTGCGCGCTGCTCGGCCCCAACGGCGCCGGCAAGACGACGGCCGTGCGCGTCCTGACGACGCTCACGCACCCCGACGAGGGCCGCGCCACCGTGGCCGGCTACGACGTTGTGGCCGACCCGGTCGCGGTCCGGCGCGCGCTGGGCCTGGCGGCGCAGGACGCGACCGTCGACCAGCTGCTCACCGGTCACGAGAACCTCACGATGATCGGCGAGCTGCACCATCTCGGCCGCAAGGTCTCGAAGGCGCGCGCGACCGTGCTGCTCGAGCAGTTCTCGCTGACGGACGCGGGCGACAAGCTCGCCAAGGAGTACTCGGGCGGCATGCGCCGGCGGCTCGACCTGGCCGCGACGCTCGTCGCCGAGCCCGAGGTCCTGTTCCTGGACGAGCCCACGACGGGCCTGGACCCGCGTGCGCGCAACGAGCTGTGGGACGTGCTCGACGGGCTCGTCGACGGCGGCACGACGATCCTGTTGACCACGCAGTACCTCGAAGAGGCCGACCGGCTGGCGGACGACATCGTGGTCGTCGACCACGGGCGCGTGATCGCCCGCGGCGACGCGCGGTCGCTCAAGCGCCAGGTGGGCGGCGACCAGCTGCGGGTGGTCGTGGCGTCGCGCGGCGACGTCGAGGCCGTCGCGGCGATCGTCGAGCGCGTGGCGGGCGTGGTCCCGGTGGTCGACGTCGGCGCGCGGTCGGTCGTCGCGCCGGCGAGCGAGGGCGGCGTCGTGGCGGTCGGCGCGCTGGCCGACGCGCTGGCGGAGGCCGAGATCGCGGTCGAGGACCTGGGGCTGACGCAGCCGACGCTGGATGACGTGTTCCTGACCTTGACGGGCCGCCCGCCGGAGGACGAGGGCGCGGAGGGTCCGCGTGGGAGCGGTGGGCGCGGTGCGCCGCCGGCCGGGCCGCCGGCGGGGCCGCCCGTGGAGCAGCCGGTCAGCGCGACCGCGGGGGAGGTGCGGCGATGAGCACCCAGGCGGCGACGGTCGAGAGCGGCGCCGGGGTCGGCGGGGCGCCCGCGCATCCCGCGTCCGCGCGTGGGACGTTCCTGTCCGACACCTGGGTGATCGCTCGGCGCGGGCTCCTGCACATGCGCCGCCAGCCGGAGGCGCTGTCGGACGCGACGATCCAGCCGGTCATGTTCGTGCTGCTGTTCGCGTACGTCTTCGGCGGGGCGATCAGCGTGCCGGGCGGCGGCAGCTACAAGGAGTTCCTGATGGGCGGGATCTTCGCCCAGACGATCGTGTTCGGGTGCTTCGGCGTGGCGCTGGCGCTGTCGAACGACCGCAACAACGGGGCGATCGACCGCTTCCACTCGCTGCCGATCCCGCGGTCGAGCGTGCTCGCCGGCCACGCGGTGGCGAACCTGCTCCGGGCGTTCCTGCCGATCGGGTTCATGACCATCACGGGGTTCGTGGTCGGCTGGCGGATCCACTCCGGGCCGCTGGACATCCTGGCCGCCTACGGCCTGATGGTCGCGTTCTCGTTCGCGATGATCTGGGTCGGCGTGTTGTTGGGGTCCTTGGTCCCGACGCCGGAGGGCGTGCAGGGCGTGGCGTTCGTCGTGATCTTCCCGATCACGTTCATCGCCTCGACGTTCGTGCCGACGAGCACGCTGCCGGGCGTGCTGAAGACCGTCGCCGAGTGGAACCCGACCTCGGCGCTGGCCAACGCGCTGCGGCACCTGTTCGGCAACCCGGGCGGCACCGCGCCACCCGGCTCGCCCTGGCCACTCGAACACCCCGTCGCCTACACCTTGATCTGGGCGATCGGGATCGTGGTCGTCTGCGCCCCGCTGGCGGTCCGGTCCTACCAGCGCTCCATCAAGTCCTAGTCCTCGGCCAGGGCGGATTCCCCCACAGGGCTCCGGCGCGACTGCGAACGCGCTGGAGCCCTCGTGCCGCCCTGGCTGACGGGGGCGAGGCGACGCCACACCGCCGTCCTCGCCGCTCTCCCGCCGCGAAGCCGCGCCGCCGTCCTCGCCCCCTCCCGCCGTGACGCCACGCCACCGGTCCTCGGCCGACGCGCAGCCCAACCTGCCCGCACCGCGAACGCTGTCGGCCGCGGCCAAGTGCATCGGCTGCGCAAACCGCCTCCCGTCCGGTCGATGGTCGGTCCTGGTTCCGTGACGCCTTGCCGGGCGTCCGCCGTCTTTGATTGACGCGCAGTCCGAACTCCCGGCTCTGCCACCGCCCTTGGTCGCGGCCAAGCCAATTGCGAACCGGGTCGCGCCCTCGGCCGACGCGTAGTCCAACCTCTCGGCACCGCGAACGCTGGCGGCCGCGGCCAAGTGCATCGGCTGCGCAAACCGCCTCGCGTCCGGTCGATGGTCGGTCCTGGTTCCGCGACGCCTTGCCGGGCGTCCGCCTCTTAGGTTGACGCGCAGCCCAACCCCACGGCGCCGCGACCGCCTCCGGCCGCGGCGACCGCATCGTCAACGGCAGCCCGGTGTCCGTATGAGACACCGCAACGCCGCCGACCGACGGCTCACCGACGGCGACCGTCAGCCGTCGCGCCAGCCGCCCGGAGCCTCCGGTCGACGGTCCGACCCAGCACGCCGCGCCCCGGGAGGCTCCTGCCGCATGGCCCGATCTCACAGCGCCCTCCCATATCCAACCGCTAAAGTCGGGGTTCCTGGTCCCCTTTCCCTGGATTCGCGTTGATGACCGACACCGCTCCTGACTCCGCCACCTCCGCCGAAGCCCCGCGCGCAGTGATCGTGGGCGCCGGCCCGTCCGGGTTCTATGCCGCCGATCAGCTGCTGGGCGCGGGCTTCGCGGTCGATGTCCTGGATGCGTTGCCGACGCCGTTCGGGCTCGTCCGCGCCGGGGTCGCGCCGGATCATCCGAAGATCAAGGCCGTCACGCGGGTCTACGAGAAGACCGCGAAGAAGGATGGGTTCCGGTTCTTCGGCGGCGTCGTCCTGGGCCGTGACGTGACGCGCGCGGAGTTGTTGGAGCGCTACGACGTCGTGTTGTATGCCTTGGGCACCAGCGATGACAACCGCCTCGGCATTCCGGGCGAGGATCGGCCCGGCGTCCATGGCGCCACGCAGTTCGTGGCCTGGTACAACGGCCATCCCGACGCCGCCGACCACGACTACGACCTCTCGTGCGAGCGCGCGGTGGTGGTGGGCAACGGCAACGTGGCGATCGACGTCGCGCGCATGCTGGTCCTGGACCCCGACGAGCTGACCCCGACCGACACCGCCGACCACGCGATCGAGGCCTTCGCGCAGTCGCAGGTCAAGGAGGTCGTGCTGCTGGGTCGTCGCGGTCCGGCGCAGGCGGCGTTCACCAACCCGGAGCTGCGCGAGCTCGCCGATCTGCAGCGCGCGGGCGTCGAGGTCGACGTCACCGACCTGCAGCTCGACGAGCACTCCGCCCAGTGGCTGGAGACCGAGGCCGACGTCACCTCGCGCAAGAACGTCGAGATCCTGCGCGACTACGCCGCGGCCGGCCCCAAGGACGCCTCGCACAAGATCATCCTGCGCTTCCTGCGCTCGCCCGTCGAGATCCTCGGCGAGGGCGACGACGGCCCGGTCACCGGCGTCAGGGTCGGGATCAACCGCATTGATGAGAACCGCCGCGCGGTCGCCACGGGCGAGGAGGAGGTCATCGAGGCCGGCCTCGTCCTGCGCAGCATCGGCTACCGCGGCAAGCCCGTCGCCGACATCCCCTTCGACGAGCGCCGCGGCCTGATCCGCAACACCGGCGGCCGCGTGTGCGCCGAGTCCGGCGACCCGCACCGCGGCGAGTACGTCGTCGGCTGGATCAAGCGCGGCCCGTCCGGCGTCATCGGCACCAACAAGAAGGACGCCGCCGACACGACCGCCAAGATCGTCGAGGACCGCGACGCCGGCCACTTGAACACGCCGACGATCACCGACCCCGACGAGATCGCCGCCTTCTACGCCGAGCGCGCGCCGGACTCCGTGACCTGGGCCGGCTGGGAAGCAATCGACGCCCACGAGAAGTCCACCGGCGAACCCCACGGCCGCCCCCGCGTCAAGCTCGTCCGCCTGGCGGACCTCGTCGAGCGCTCCCGCGCGACGAGCACGAACTAGCCGCGCCGCGCCGCGAGCCGCGCCGCGCGAGAGATCGCGTCGCGCCGCGGAGCCGGCGGCGAGAGAGCCGCGCAACGCCACGCATGGCGCCGAGGGCCGCGCCGCGACACCGCCGTGCCGCGCCGAGGACTGCGCCGCCGAAACCGCCGCGCCGCGCCGACCACCGCGCCGCGCCGACCGCCCCGCCGCCCCGACGACCCCGTCGCCACCCGCTACCGTCGCCCCCCATGATCCTCGCCTCCGGCTCCTCCCAGATCCTCCTGGCCACCGGTGCCGGCGTGTTCGCCGTCGGCGTCGGCGGCGTCGGGATCTGGTTCTCGCTCGGTGCCGAGGACCGGTCGAAGCTCGCCCTCGTGTTCCGGCATCCGGTGAAGACGATCTTCACCGAGGACGAGCCCGACCCCGACGACTTCTAGCTCACTCGACCTACAGCAGCAGCGGCGCCAGCGCCTCCAGTTCGGCGACCGCGCCCGCCGTCGACGTCGAGACCGGCTGGACGCACACGTGGTCGGCGCCCGCGTCCAGGTGCGCGCGGACGAAGGCCGCGACACGCTCGACGTCCCCCCAGCCGACAATCGCGTCGACCAGCGCGTCGCTGCCGCCGTCGGCGAAGTCGTCCTCGGACCAGCCGAGGTCGAGCAGGTTGTTGGTGTAGTTGGGTAGCGTCAGGTACAACGCCATGTACTTGCGGGCCCGCTCGCGCGCGGCTGCCGGGTCGTCTTCCAACACGACCGCGATCTCCGGCGCCAGCACCGGGCCGGCCCCGAGGCGCTCGCGCGCGATCGCGGTGTGCTCCACCGGGACGAAGTAGGGGTGCGCGCCGGCGGTCCGGTCGCGCGACAGCTCGAGCATCCGCGGCCGCAGCGCCGCCAGCACGACCGGGACCGGGACGTCGGGCTCGGCGCCGATGTACGGGGCGGCGTCGAAGCCATCCAGATACTTGCGCATCGCCGTCAGCGGCTTGCTGTACTCCTGCCCGAGCAGCTCGACGGCGGGCGCGTGCGACACGCCGAGCCCGAGCGTGAACCGCCCCGGGTAGGCCTCCCCGAGGCCGAGCGCGCCGTTGCGCGCGGCGAGCGCGTCGCGCGACCAGATGCTCGCGATGCCGGTGGCGACGCTGATCCGCTCGGTCGCGCCGAGCAGGAGCGCCGCGTGCGAGAGCGGCTCCCGCGTCGACGGCGTCTCGCCGATCCACAGCGCGCCGTACCCGAGCTCCTCGACCCGCCGCGCCGCGGCCGCGCTCTCCGCCCACGGCGCGCGTCCGAGCGCTCCGAGCCAGGCGCCGACGCGCCCCAGCTGCTCCCGCGCCTGCGCGCCGTCCGCCCACACCTGCTCCGCCATGCGATCACCTTCCTGGTTCGACTGCCATCGAACCTAGCACCGTCGACTCGCCACGAGGCTGCTACATTTCAATTGCCCTTATGTCACCGATCGCTGACATCGCCCGCTGATGGCCCTCGCCGTCGTTGTCGCGATCGGGACCTGGCTGCTGGCCGCCGTCGACCGCCTCATCGGCCGGCGTCACAAGCGACGCTGATCCGCCGCCCCCAGCAGAGGCCGACCAGAAATGGTCAGCCGATTCCACTGTAAAAGCCCGTTTGGCCCTCAGAGCCGGCCGTGGCTACGGTGCCGCGCATGGCCCCGACGAAGAAGCAGATGGAGCTCCGTCGCGCGACGCTGCGCCCGCACCCGGTGCGGGACCAGATCGTCGACGTGATGCGCAGCTACGGCAAGCCGATCAGCCCGACGCAGCTGTCGCGGATCATGGGCGGGACGCTCGGATCGGTCGCGTACCACGTGCGCACGCTGGTCGCGGCGGGCGTGGTGGAGCTGGCCGACGAGGGTCGCGTCCGCGGCGCGGTGGAGCACTTCTACGCGCTGTCGGCCGACGAGCGGGACGGGACGCTGACCGATCCCGTCGGCACGCTGCTGAGCCTGTGCGGAGCCCTGACGGTGCCCGCACGCGACGGCGGCTACCCGCTGCCCGTGACGCTCGACGACCGCGCCCGGGACGACCTGCGCAAGGTCGTCACCAAGCTTCAGCCCGAGGTGCGCGCGATCGCTTCCGCGTCGACCGCGCGCGCTGCGAAGCAGGGCTGAGGGGCGCGCTCAAGCGCCGCCGCCACCGTCCGGCGGCGGCGCCGCGCCGCCACCCGGGCCGCCACCCGCGCGGCGCACCCGCGCCGCGACCTGGCGTGCCAGCGCCTCGAGCCGCTCGGCGACCGTCGGTTCGTCGTCCTCGCGCGCGACCGCGCGCCCCAGGTCCTCGACCGTGAACCACGCGTAGGGCAGCCCGCACGCCGCGGCGATGACGCGCAGGTGCGTCTCCTCTGCCCGCCCGCGCACCGTCCCGAGGTCCTTCAGCGTCGACCGGCTCATCGGCGTCCGCTCCGCGAGCTCGTCCCAGGACGAGATGTCGGCCAGCGCCATCGCGGCGCGGATGCGCCGGCGGATCTCGTCCTGGTCGGGCACGCTCACGACCGACCGTACGCGGACAGATTCGGTCAGGAGTTGACAGGCATCGCCCATGGAGGCTAGATTCTGTCTATTCCTGTTCCTATTAGACAGAATCAGCGGGTGATCGTCACGCATCCCCGTCGCCACGGGCCGCGGCACCACCTCCCCACGTCGCACGGTGCGCGTCCCTGACCTCATGACTGTTCAGCAGATGTTGCACAGTCGAGTTATGGTGTGGTCCCATGGCTGAGCGAGTCGACGCAGCCGTCCTAGAGGCGCTCAGCCATCCCGTTCGCCTGGCCCTGCTCGTGGCGCTCGAACGCGGCGGCGAGCAGACCGCGGCCGAGCTGGCCGCGGGTCTCGACGCGAGCGAGGGCGAGGTCCAGCAGCAGATCGCCGCGCTCCACGAGCGGGGCTTCGTCGTCGACGGCACCACGCCGCGCCACGTGCGCGTGAGCGCGCCGGGGTGGGACCTCGTCGCGACGCACCTGAGCCGCCTCCGGAGCCTGAACCCCGACGACGACCCGAACCCCGACGACCCCGACGACCCCGACCGCGACGCCTGACCGCGCCCTTCGCCACAATGGCGGACGTGGGCGCCACGTTCCCCGTTCGCCGCGTGGTGGTTCTCGTCGCGCTCCAGCTCGCCATCCTCGCCGGCCTCGGCGCCTGGTGGTGGACGTCGAGCGGCCAGGACAGCCACGCCCGGCCCTACGCGCACGTCGCCGCGCTCACCACGCCGGCCGCCACCGCGCACCGCTTCGACGCCGGGCGCGCGCTCCAGACCGTCCGCCTCCAGCTGCGCGCCGGCCAGCGGCCCGCCGGCTCGCCGCAGCTGCGCCGCGTCGCCGTCCAGCTGCGCGCCCTCCTGCCCAACGCCCACTTCGAGGACGTCCCCGACCACCCCGGCCTGCGCAACATCGTGGGCGAGCTGCCCGGGACAGAGCCCGCGATCGTCCTCGGCGCCCATTACGACACCGAGTACCACCCGCCGGGCTTCGTCGGCGCCAACGACGCGGCCGCCGCGGTCGGCGCCGTCATCGAGATCGCGCGCGACGTCAGCCACCTCCACCGCCCGGCCGGCGCGCCCGCGATCAAGTTCGTGCTCTTCGACGGCGAGGAGGAGCCGTTCCCGACCAACGACTTCTACGACGACGCGCTGCGCGGGTCCAAGGCCTACGCCAACGCGCACGCCCCTCAGACCAGGGCCATGATCCTGCTCGACTACATGGGCAACAAGGGCGTGCAGCTGCCGCGCGAGGGCGACTCCAACCCGCAGCTGTGGACCAGCGTCCGCGCGGCGGCGGGACGCGTCGGCGTCGAGTCCGTCTTCCCGGACAGCGTCGAGACGTCGATCTTCGACGACAGCACGCCGTTCCTGCGCGCCGGCGTCCCCGCGGTCGACCTCATCGACTGGTCCTACTCGGTCAAGGACACCGTGAACGACACCTACGACAAGCTGTCGGCGGCGTCGATCGACGCGGTGGGGGAGACGATCGACGAGCTCCTGCGCGTCTGGCGCTAGCCACACCCTGGGGCCTACGCTCCGCGGCATGCCGTTCACGCGCACGAACCTCAAGGCGGACCTGGACGACCTCGGCCCCAGGTTCGACGGCGCGCCGGACCTGGAGTTCCGCGCGGCGACCGACGCGCTCGGCCTCGAGCGATCGGGCCTGACCTACCAGCGCGTCCCGCCCGGCTACCGCTTCCCGTACGGCCACACGCACAAGACGCAGGAGGAGGTGTACGTGGTCGTGCGCGGAAGCGGGCGGATGAAGGTCGACGACGAGATCGTCGCGCTCGCCGATGGGACGCGGTCCGCGTCCCGCCCGGGACGTGGCGCGGCTACGAGGCCGGGCCGGAGGGCCTCGAGCTCCTCGTCATCGGCGCGCCCAGCCTCGGCGACGCGCGGCGCGAGGACGTCGAAGGCCAGCGCGGCTGGTGGAGCGACTGACTCAGCCGACGACGACGCGGTCGCGGCCCGTGGCCTTGGCCGTGTAGAGCGCCTGGTCGGCGGCGTCGACCAGCGCGCGCGGCGCGGTCCGGCCGTCGCTGGTCGCCACGCCGGCCGAGAACGTGACGTTGTCGGGCAGCGTGCCCCGCAGCCGCTCGACCAGCGCCGCGGCGCCCGCGCCGTCGCAGCCGGGGAGCATCAGCGCGAACTCCTCGCCGCCCCAGCGCGCGAGCACGTCGCTCGTCCGCAGCTCGGACTGCCACGCCGCGGCGGCCGCGCGCAGCAGCCGGTCGCCCGCCAGGTGGCCGTGCTCGTCGTTGTAGCGCTTGAAGAAGTCGAGGTCGAGCATCGCGACCGAGACCGAGCCGTTGTGGCGGTCGGCGGAGGCCAGCTCGTGCGTGAGCAGCTCGTCCCACGCGCGCCGGTTGGGCAGGCCGGTCAGCTCGTCGGTGCGCGTGAGCTCGTCCAGGCGCCCGAGCAGGTCGGCCCGCTGCATCGCGATCGCCGCCTCGCCGGCCAGCACGCCGACCAGCAGCAGGTCGCTGTCGGTCGCCGCCGCGAGCGGCTCCGGCCAGGACAGGGCCAGCGCACCGCGCACGCCGGTGCGGTCGCCGATCGGCATGTACAGCACCGACGCGGCGCCCAGGTGCTCGATGATCCGCCGGTCGCAGTGCGGGCTGCTGCGCGCGTCGGGCACGAACAGCGGCTGGCCGGACGTCATGACGACGTGCGCGCCGTGCTCCTGCGCGTGCGCCTCGATGCGGTAGGGCGCCGCGGCCTCGGGCACCGTCGCGGTGGTCGTCAGCGCACCATCATCATCAACTTCCCAGATGCTGACCGCGTGCGCGCCGTCGCAGAGTGCGAGCGCCGTCCGGCAGATCGTCGGCCGCGCCTCCAGCGGATCGCAGTGGCCGATCTCGCGGATGACGTCGGTGATCGCCGCGAGCTGCTCGGCGTGGCGGCGCTGCGCGGCCTCGTGGGCGTGCAGCCGCGTGACGTCGCGGACGGTGTTCAGGAAGCAGCGGCGGCCGTCGCCCAGGTCGGTCGGGACGGCGGAGATCTCGGCTGGGAAGCGGGTGCCGTCGGCGCGGACGAGCTCGATCTCGAACACGCCGCCGCCGTCGGCGACGATGCGCCGCATCAGCGCGTGGTTGACCTCGCGCGACTCGGGCGGCCAGAACGCGAACGGCGGGCGCATGCCCATCAGCTCGTCCGCGGCGAAGCCCGTGATCGCGCACAGCGCGGGGTTGACCAGGACGATCTCGCCGTCGCTGGTCAGCGCGAAGCCCTCGCCCATCGCGTCGAGGATCGCCTGCGACCGCGACGCCTCGTCGCGCACGTGCTCGACCAGGCCGACGACCGCGAAGCCGACGCCCGTCGACACCACCAGCATGAGCGTCGCGCCGCGCCACGTGCTCGCGAGGTCGTGGCCGTGCAGGTCGCCGAGCAGGAGCGGCAGGAAGTACACCACCGCGATGCCCGCCAGCACGGCGAGCAGCTCGCCGCGACGGCGCTCGAGCGCCGCCCACATCACCGGCAGGAAGATCAGCGGGCCGAACCCCGAGTTCGCGCCGATGCCGGCGCGCAGGAGCGCGATCGCCGTCAGCACGGCGACGAAGCTCGCGTAGCGGACGGCGCGCCGGTCGTCGCGGCCGGCCGCGGTCGTCAGCCCGAGCCCCGCCACGAGCAGGAGCACGACGCCGGCCCCGACCGCGAGCCACTTGGCGCCGTCCTGGGCCGGGAGCAGCACGAGGACGACCGCCAGGCAGGCGGCGAACGGGATCAGGAGCCGTCGGGCGGTGAGGGGCATGTGGGGGGTGGTCGCTCCGCTGTCCGCCGGCGGACCCTGCGTCCCCCGGCCTCCCGGTCATCGACCGGTGGGCCCGACGCTGAAGCGCGGGACGCGCCAAGTTATCGTCCATCCCCTGGACGGGTGGGACGGCGGCGCCTGGGTAGGTTCCCGTCCATGTCCCAGCGCACGACCCCTCCGTTCCGCGCCGACCACGTCGGCAGCCTCCTGCGCCCGCCGGCGCTCCTCGACGCCCGCGCCGAGCACGCCGCCGGCCGGATCGACGACGCGCAGCTGCGCGCGATCGAGGACGAGGCGATCCGCGACGTCGTGCGGATGCAGCGCGACGTCGGGCTGAAGTCCGCGACCGACGGCGAGTTCCGCCGCGCGTCGTGGCACATGGACTTCATCTACGCGCTCGACGGCGTGACCAAGGCGCCGGGCGACCTGAAGGTCCAGTTCCACAACGCCGACGGCGACATCGAGTTCACGCCGGCCGCGATGCGGATCGACGGCCGGCTCGGCGTCAGCGAGACGATCTTCGGCGACGCGTTCGACCACCTCAAGTCGGTCGCCGAAGACGGCCAGACGCCGAAGCTCACGATCCCGTCGCCCTCGATGGTCCACTACCGCGGCGGCCGCGCGGCGATCGACGAGGACCTCTACCCGGACCTCGACGCGTTCTGGGCCGACCTCACCGCCGCCTACGCCGAGGAGGTCCGCCGCCTCGGCGACGCCGGCTGCACGTACCTGCAGTTCGACGACACCTCGCTCGCCTACCTCAACGACCCCGAGCAGCGCAAGCACGTCACGGCGATCGGCGGAGACGCCGAGCACCAGCACGAGACCTACATCAGGCACATCAACGAGGCGCTGGCCCAGCGGCCCGACGGCATGGCGGTCACCACGCACATGTGCCGCGGCAACTTCCGGTCCTCGTGGGTGGCCGAGGGCGGCTACGACTTCGTCGCCGAGGCGCTGTTCAACCAGCTCGACGTCGACGGCTTCTTCATGGAGTGGGACGACGCGCGCAGCGGCGGCTTCGAGCCCCTGCGGTTCGTCCCCAAGGGCAAGGTGGTGGTGTTGGGCCTCGTCACGACCAAGCGCGGCGCGCTGGAGTCCGCCGACGAGCTCAAGCGCCGCATCGAGGAGGCGTCCCGGTACGTGGATCTCGACCAGTTGTGCCTGTCGCCGCAATGCGGGTTCTCCTCGACCGTCGAAGGCAATGCCCTCACCTACGACGAGGAGGTCGCCAAGCTGCGCCGCGTGGTCGAGGTCGCCGCCGACGTCTGGGGCGCCTGAGCGGCAACGCGCCGCGTTCGCGCTGGATTGGCCTAGCGAACCTGCAGAAAGTCGTCCAGAAGACTGGACGTACCTAAAAACGGGGTGCCTCCCGACGATCAGACGGAGGGAGCATGCGTCCTACGCCGACATCCCCTGCCGTCGCCCCCGCCAGCCCGAGCCCCGTGGCCCGCCGCCCGTGGCTCGACCACTGGCTGGAGACCTGCCGCGACCTCGCGGCGCTGAAGGCGTCCCACCCGATGGTGGACGCGGTCATCGACGAGATCGACGGCCGCATGATCCGCGTCGGCGACCAGTGGCTCGCCGACTTCGCGTCCTGCAACTACCTGGGCTTCGACCTCGACCGCGAGATCATCGACGCGGTCCCCGGCTACCTCGACGCGTGGGGCACGCACCCGTCGTGGTCGCGCCTGCTCGGCTCGCCGCGCCTGTACGAGGAGATCGAGGAGAAGCTGACCGCGCTGCTCGGCGCCGAGGACTCGCTCGTCCTCCCGACGATCACGCACATCCACCTCTCGGTCATCCCGCTGCTGGCGGCCTCGGGGACGATCTTCCTCGACGCCCGCGCGCACAAGACGATCTACGACGGCTGCCAGGCCGCACGGGCGCGCGGCGCCGCGGTCCGGCGCTTCCGCTTCGAGGACCCCGATCACCTCGACGAGCTGCTGTCCGCCGAGCGCGACCCCACGCGGCTGGTCTGCATGGACGGCGTGAACTCGATGACCGGCAACCCGCCGGACCTGCCCGCCTTCGCGGCCGTCGCCCGCAAGCACGGCGCGCTGCTCTACGTCGACGACGCGCACGGCTTCGGCGTGATCGGCGAGCGCGGCGAGGGGATCACCAACCCCTACGGGTCGAAGGGCAACTCGATCGTCCGCCACTTCGACGAGTCCTACGACAACCTGATCCTCGTCGGCGGGTTCTCCAAGTCCTACAGCTCGCTGCTGGCGTTCATCGCGTGCCCGACCGAGGTCAAGGACCTGCTCAAGGTCGCCGCGCCGCCGTACCTCTACTCGGGTCCGTCGCCGGTGGCCTCGCTGGCGACCGTGCTCGCCGGCCTGGAGGTCAACGCCAAGCGCGGCGACGCGCTGCGCGACGAGCTCGAGCGCCTCACGCGGCGCACGCTCGACGGCCTCGAGCGCCTGGACATCCACACGCCGAACCGCTCCGGGCTCCCCATCATCGAGATCCCGCTGCGCGACCACGAGCAGATCGACTCGGTCGGCCGCTTCCTCTTCGAGCGCGGCGTCTACGTGACGCTGGCCGCCTACCCGCTGGTCCCCAAGGACGAGGTCGGCTTCCGCGTGCAGCTGACCGCGGCCAACACCGACGCCGAGGTCGACACGCTGCTCACCGCGCTCGAAGAGCTTGCGGCGCGCGGCGTCCTGCGCCCGGCGGGCGAGCCTCCCACATCGACGCTTCGGAGCGCGGCATGATCAGCAGCGACGCGGTGCGCCAGCGAGCCTGGATCGTCTTCCTGGCCGCCGCCGCCGTCCTGGCCACGTTGTACATGGCGGTGCCGCCCTTCAAGGGCAGCTCCTACGTGATGTTCGCGCTCGGGCTCTCGCCCGTCCTCGCGATCGGCGCCGCCGTCCGGCTGCACCGCCCCGAGGCCAAGGCCCCGTGGTACTGGTTCGCCGGCGGCTTCCTGCTGTTCTGGGCCGGCGACCTCTACACCTACAGCTACCCGAAGCTGACCGGCCACGAGACGCCGTTCCCGTCGCTGGGCGACGCGTCCTACATCGCGGTCTACCCGGCGTTGATGGTGGGGTTGCTGCTCCTGGTCCGGCGCCGGTCGGCGCGCTCGACGGACCGCGGCGCGCTCGACGCGGCGATCCTCACGGTCGGGCTGGCGGTCCCACAGTGGATCGCGCTGATGGCGCCCAACCTGCACATGGCCGAGCTGACCACGCTCGGCAAGCTCGTCTCCGTCGCCTATCCGCTGGGCGACGTCCTGCTGCTCGCGGCCGCCCTGCGCCTGGCCCTGGACGGCGGCAAGCGCGGGCTGTCGTTCCACTTCATGTTCACGGCGATCGTCGGCCTGCTGGTCACGGACTTCGTGTACGGGTTGAAGCTGGTCGACGGCACCTACACCAACCAGCTGTGGCTCGACCTCGGCTGGATCTTCTTCTACGTCATGTGGGGCGCCGCGGCGCTGCACCCCTCGATGACGATCCTCGACCACGGCCGCCCGTCGCCGTCGCTGCTCACGCGCTGGCGTCTCGCGCTGCTGACCGTCGCGTCGCTGATCGCCCCGGCGGTCGAGCTGACCCACGACGTCCAGCGCGGCGACACCGACATGGCGGTCGTCACGAGCGCGGCGATCGTGCTCTTCGGCCTGGTCGTCGTCCGGATGGCCGGCCTGATGCGCCAGCAGGAGCGGTCGATGGACCGCGAGCGCGCGCTGTCGCGGGCCGGCGCCGCGCTGGTCGCCGCCGGCACCCGCGAGGAGCTGGAGTCCGTGGCGATCGCCGCGGCCAGCGAGCTGGCGGGCCACGGCGTCGACGTCGAGCTGCGCGACGCCGACGGCTTCGGCCTCGCGGAGCGCGGCGCCGCCACCAACCACGCGAGCATCGTCATCGACCTCGCCCCGCGCGAGGGCCGCGCGTCGGTCCTGATCGCCTCCGGCCTGGCCGTCGCCGACCGCGCCGTGCGCGACACGCTGACCGCGCTGGGCACGCAGGTCGTCCTGGCCTTCGAGCGCGCGGCGCTGACGGAGGAGCTCGTCCGCCGCCAGAGCGAGGCGCGCTTCGCGTCGCTCGTCCAACACTCGTCGGACCTCATCACGGTCCTGGCGCCGGACGCGACGATCGCCTACCAGAGCCCCGCGATCGAGAAGGTGCTCGGCTTCGCGCCCGAGGACGTCATGGGCCGGCGGATCGACGAGCTGATCGACCCGGGCGACGGCAGCCGCCTGCTGCGCCTGATCGCCGACGGCGCGCACGCGCCGGTCGCGTCGCAGACGCTCGAGTGCACGCTTTCCCACAAGGACGGCACCACGCGCCAGTTCGAGGTGCTGTTCACCAACCTGACCCACGACGAGCACGTCGGCGGGATCGTCCTGAACTCCCGCGACGTCAGCGAGCGCAAGGCGTTCGAGCGCCAGCTCGCCCACCAGGCCTTCCACGACCCGGTCACGGGCCTGCCCAACCGCGCGCTGTTCGTCGAGCGCGTCCGCCACGCGATCGCGCGCTCCCGCCGCGAGGCGCGCGGCCTGGGCCTCATCTTCGTCGACCTCGACGACTTCAAGATCATCAACGACTCGCTCGGCCACGCGGCCGGCGACGAGGTCCTCAACCAGGTCGCGCAGCGTCTCGCGCTGTCGATCCGCGCGTCGGACACCGCCGCGCGCTTCGGCGGCGACGAGTTCGCCGTCCTGTTGGAGGACATCGAGGGCGTGCAGGAGGCGGCCGACGCCGCCGAGCGCATCATGGAGTCCGTCTCCGCGCCGCTGACCGCCGCGCACAAGGAGCTGGCGGTGCGCTGCTCGCTGGGCATCGCGATCGCCGCCGAGGACGGCACGGGCGACGCCGACGAGCTGATCCGCGACGCCGACGCCGCGATGTACATCGCCAAGCGCGACGGCAAGGGCGGCTACCGCCTCTTCGAGCCCGAGATGCACGAGGGCGTCCTGCAGCGCCTGGAGCTGCGCACCGACCTGCAGCGCGCGCTGGCGACCGACCAGCTCGAGCTCTACTACCAGCCGGTCATCAGGCTGGAGGACGGGACGATCAGCGGCGTCGAGGCGCTGCTGCGCTGGAACCACCCCGAACGCGGCATGGTCGGCCCCGACCAGTTCATCCCGCTGGCGGAGGAGTCCGGCCTGATCGTGCCGATCGGCCGCTGGGTCCTGCGCGAGGGCTGCCGTCAGGGCAAGCGCCTGCTCGACGGCGTGCCGAGCGAGACGCCCGCGACGCTGGCGATCAACCTGTCGCTCAAGCAGCTTCAGCACTCCGACGTCGTCGCCGACGTGCGCGACGCGCTCGAGGAGTCCGGGCTGGCGCCCGAGCGGCTGACGCTCGAGATCACCGAGTCGGTCCTGATGGCCGACACCGACCTCGCCGTGCAGCGCCTGGCCGAGTTGAAGGCCTTGGGCATCAAGCTCGCGCTCGACGACTTCGGCACCGGCTACTCGTCGCTGAGCTACCTCTCCAAGTTCCCGGTCGACGTCCTCAAGATGGACCGCTCGTTCCTGCGCGACGGCGCGTCGCCGCAGGCGACCGACCTCGCCAACGCGGTCGTCGCGCTCGGCTCCACGCTGTCGCTGGAGGTCGTCGCCGAAGGCATCGAGCTCCCTGAGCAGTGGCAGACGCTGCGCGCGCTGGGCTGCGAGCTGGGCCAGGGCTTCTACTTCGCGCGGCCGATGGACGCCGAGTCCGCTCGCGTGTTCCTCGCCACGGGCCGTGCCGGGGACTTGTCCGGCATGCTCGCGGGCGACGATGCACCATAGCTACGAGAGCCTCGACGGCGGGTTCGGCGCCGGGACCTCAGCTGCACGCGGCTCGCTCCTGAGCCCCCTGCGCGACCGCGACTTCCGGCTGCTGTGGACGGGCGCGACCGCGTCGCTGGCCGGCGACGGCGCGTTCCTGGTGGCCTTGGCGTGGCAGGTGTACCTCTTGAGCGGCGGGCCGACGGGGATGTCGCTCGTCGGCATCGCGATGACGGTCCCGACGATCGCCTTCCTGCTCGTCGGCGGCGTCGCGTCGGACCGGCTGGAGCGGCGCTGGCTGCTCGTCGGCGCCGACCTGCTGCGGGCGCTGGCCGTGGCGCTGCTGGCCGGGCTGGCGATCGGCGGGCAGCTGGCGGTCTGGCACGTTGTGGTCCTGAGCGCGTTCTATGGGACCGGCTCGGCGTTCCACGCGCCGGCGTTCGATGCCCTGGTGCCGGAGATCCTGCGCGGCGAGAAGCTGACGCAGGCCAACGCGCTGGATCAGCTGATGCGGCCGCTGGCGCTGCGGCTGGCGGGGCCGGCGCTCGGCGGGATCGTCGTCGGCGTCGCGGGCGCGGGCGGCGTGTTCCTGCTGGACTGCGCGACGTTCCTGATGGCGGCCGGGACCGTGCTGCTGATGCGGCCGGCGCCGCGCGAGGCGCGTCCCGAGCGCGGCTCGACGTCCTTGTTGTCCGACCTGCGGGAGGGATGGCACTTCGTGCGCGGCCACGCGTGGCTGTGGGCGACGTTCGCCTCGGCCGCCGTCGCCTACCTGCTGTTCATGGGGCCGGTCGAGGTCCTGCTGCCGTGGATCGTCAAGACCGGGATGGGCGGCAGCGCGTTCGACCTCGGGCTCGTGTTCGCCGCGGGCGGCCTGGCGTCGATGCTGTGCGCGGTCCTGCTGGGGCGCTTCGGGCTCCCGCGCCGGAGCATCACCTTCATGTTGGGCGCGTGGACGCTGGCGACGCTCGCGGTGGCCGGCTACGGCGCGGCGAGCGCGATCTGGCAGCTCATGGTCGCCTCGGCGCTCTTCAACGGGCTGGAGACCGCGGGGACGATCGTGTGGGCCACGACCAAGCAGCGCCACGTGCCGGGCGCGCTGCTCGGCCGCGTGTCGTCGCTGGACTGGCTGATCTCCGTCGGGCTGCTGCCGCTCTCGTTCGCGCTGACCGGCCCGGTGAGCGCGGCCATCGGCGCGCGGGCGACGCTGGTCGGCGCCGGCGTGCTCGGCGCGGTCGTGACGCTCGCCGCGCTCTACGTGCCCGGGATGCGGTCCCTGGAGCAGCGCGCGGTCCGCGCGGAGCGTCGCCGGCGCGTGGTCGAGGAGCGGCTGCGCGTGCTGACCCCGTCGTCGTAGGCTGCGCCCATGGCCGTCAAGCGCATCGTCGCCGACCTGCATGCCGGCGACCCCGGCGCCAGCCGCGGCTTCTACGAGCAGGTTGTAGGACTCGAGGTCGCGATGGACCACGGGTGGATCGTGACGTTCGCGGCGCCCGGCGACCACCGCGTCCAGCTCAGCGTGATGGCGCAGGACGCGAGCGCGCCGGTCGCGCCGGACGTCTCGATCGAGGTCGACGACGTCGACGCCGCGCACGCGGCGGCGGTCGCGCGCGGCGACGAGATCGTTCACCCGCTGACCGACGAGCCCTGGGGCGTGCGGCGGTTCTTCGTCCGCGATCCCAGCGGCAAGGTCATCAACATCCTCACGCACCCGGCATAGACGCCATCGCCTCGGGCCGGGACGGGAGCGTCCGGACCGCCGGGACGGCGAGGACCGCGAACGTGGTCACCAGGCCGACGGCGACCGCGATCCACAGCGCCTCCGTCGTCCCGGTCAGCACCGCGATCGGGCCCCAGAGGAGGAGGCCGAGCGGCTCGAAGACGAACGAGCCGAGCCACTCGTAGGCGCTGACGCGCGAGAGCAGGTGGGGCTCGACGTGGCGCTGGAGCGTCGACTCCCAGACGGTCCAGCCCAGCACCAGGCCGAGCTCGCCCGCGAAGGCCGTCGCCGCGATCGCCGGGACCGGCGCGAGCGCCGCGAGCGGGATCATCGGCGTGAAGAAGAGCGCGACCGCGCAGGTCTGGAACACGAGCGGCCGGCGGGGCGCGATCCGCATGGCCAGCAGCCCGCCGAGGACGCCGCCCGCGCCGGACGTCGCCACGATCACCGACCAGGCGCCGACGCCGCCGAGGTCGTCCTTGGCGAGCACCGGCCCGAGCACGCGCCACGCGCCGAAGGCGATGTTGCCGATCGTGGACGAGGCGACGACCGCCACCAGCCACGTCCGGCTGCGGAACGCGTCCCAGCCCGCGCGCAGCTCGGCCAGGAACGACGCGGGCGCGGGCGCGCCGGCCGCGCGGCGGCCGGGCGTCCGGATCCGGACGACGAGCGCCGCGCTGACCGCGTAGGTGGCGGCGTCGACGGCCAGCGCCCAGCCGGCGCCGACGGTCGCGACCAGCAGGCCGGCGAGCAGCGGCCCGCCGATCCCGCCGGCCGACGACGCGAGGCTGCGCAGCGCGTTGGCCGCCTGCAGCCGCTCCGGCGCGACGACCTCGGGCAGGAAGCCCACCGCGGTGGGGTTGAAGATGCCGATCCCGGCGCCGGTCACGGCCGACAGCGCGACGAGCGGCCACAGCGCGGTGCCGCCGGCGATCAGGACCGCCGCGATCGCACCCTGGCTGCACAGGCGCAGGAGGTCGGTCGCGACGAGCAGCGTCCTGCGCGGCAGCCGGTCGCCGAGCACGCCGCCGGCGAGCAGGCACAGGATCAGCGCCACCGAGCGCGCCGCGAAGACCAGGCCGACGGCCGACGCGCCGCCGCCGCGGGCCAGCACGCCGAACGCGAGCGCCACGGGCACCATCTGGTCGCCGAGCAGCGAGACCGCCTGGGCGCCGAACAGCAGCCGGTAGTCGCGTTCGGCGAGTACGTCGGGGACCCGAGGAGCCACATGCGCAGCCTACTTCAGCGGTCGGCGGGCGTCGCGGTGGTGGCAGTCCGTGCGCTAACGCGACGTCTCGTCCCCGTCGGTCCAGTCCGGCGCGGTGCGCTCGTCGACCGCGAGCAGGAGGGTGCGCAGCGATGCGCGCTGACGGGCGGTGAGGCCGCCGAGGAGGCGTTCCTCGACGGCCTCGACGGCGGCGTCGGCCTGCTCGCGGCGGCGGAGGCCGGCGGCGGTCAGCGTGACGATGTGGCGGCGGCGGTCGGCGGCGTCGCGGGTGCGCTCCAGCAGGCCGTCCGCCTCGAGCTTGTTGAGCATCGTGACCAGGTTGGAGGGGTCGACGTCGAGCTGCTCGCACAGCTCGCGCTGGGTCATCCCGCCGTCGGCGGCGCGCAGCCGCAGCAGGATCTCGGCCTCGCGGCCGTTGAGGCCCAGCGGCGCGAGCGCGTCGGCGATCCAGCGGCGGGCGACGAAGCCGACCTTGTTCAGCAGGAAGCCCGGGCTGGAGAACCGGGCGGCGGGCGTCAGCGGCACGCGGCGACCCTAGCTGGTGTCAGACCATCGGTAGATGCCGATGATTGGCGCGCCACCAGCGTCTGCTAATGTCCGCTTTGTCGACCGACTTTATCGACTTTACCTCCCGACACGATGTCCTCCACCCCACTCAAGATCGCCCGCCGGGCCTCCGGCGTCCTGATCATCCTCGCCCTCTGGGAGCTCTCGACCGCCGTCTTCGGCGTGTTCGAGCCCAACGTCCTGCCGTCGCCGACCACCGTCTGCGACACGTTCAAGGAGCTGGTCAAGGACGGCGACCTCGTCGGCCAGGTCGGCACCTCGGTCCGCCGCGCGCTGCTCGGCGCGACCATCGGCGTCTCGACCGGCGCGGTCCTCGGCGCGCTCTCGGGCCTCTGGCGGCGCGGGGAGGACCTCATCGACGCGCCCGTCCAGATGCTCCAGGCCGTCCCGTTCACCGCGATCGTCCCGCTGTTCATCGTGTGGTTCGGGATCGGCGAGCTGCCGAAGATCCTGATCATCGCCTTCGGCGCGGCGTTCCCGATGTACCTGAACGTCTACGGCGCGATCCGCAACGTCGACACCAAGCTCGTCGAGGCCGCGCGCGTCTTCGGGCTCGGCAAGCCGCAGCTGATCCGCCACGTGATCCTGCCGGCCGCCGTCCAGCCGGCGCTCGTCGCGCTGCGCCAGTCGCTGGCGATCAGCGTCGTCGCGCTCGTCGCCGCCGAGCAGCTCAACGCCTCCAGCGGCATCGGCTTCATCCTCAGCCAGGCGCGCGAGCTGCTGCGGGCCGACATCGTCCTGGTCTGCATCGCGATCTACGCCGCACTCGGCCTCACGGGCGACCTGATCGCGCGCACCCTCGAACGCCGCCTCCTGGGCTGGCGCCGGACCTACCGCGGCGCATGAGCGGCGTCACCGTCCGCGGGCTGCGCCGCGACTACGGCGAGCGCACGGTCCTCCGCGAGCTGGACCTCGACATCGCGCCGGGCGAGTTCGTCGCCCTGCTGGGCAAGACCGGGTGCGGCAAGACCACCCTGCTGCGCGTCCTCGCCGGCCTGGACCCCGCCACGGCCGGGACCGTCGAGGCGCCGGGCCGCCCCGCCGTCGTCTTCCAGGAGCCGCGGCTGCTGCCCTGGAAGCGCGTGCTCGCCAACGTGACGCTCGGCCAGAAGGGCGCGGCCACGAAGGACGCGGGGCGCCAGGCGCTGCAGGAGGTGGGCCTCGCCACGCACGCCGACGACTGGCCGCTGACGCTGTCGGGCGGCGAGGCGCAGCGCGTCGCGCTGGCCCGTGCGCTGGTCCGCGAGCCGTCGCTGCTGCTCCTCGACGAGCCGTTCGCCGCGCTCGACGCGCTGACCCGGATCAAGATGCACGCCTTGGTCAGCGCGCTGTGGCGCCGTCACCGGCCCGCCGTGCTGCTCGTCACCCACGACGTCGACGAGGCGCTGCTGCTCGCCGACCGCGTGATCGTCATGGCCGACGGCCGCATCGCGCACGAGGAGCGCATCGACGCCGAGCACCCGCGCGACCGCACCGACGCCTGGTTCGAGGCGCTGCGCACCGACCTCCTCGCCCAGCTCGGCGTCGGCGCCGCCGAGGACGCACCCGCACCCGCATCCGGATCAACCACCCCAACAAGGATCACCGCATGACCATCCCCCTCCGCCTGACCCGCGCGCTCGCCGTCGCGGGCCTGCTCGCCGCGACCGTGCTCGCGACCGCGTGCGGCAGCTCCGGCGACGACGCGGCCACCGCCGCGTCCGCGCCCAGCGGCGGCGCCGTCAAGGGCGGCGGCGGCACGCTGCGCATCGCGCTCATCGGCAACAACGGCCCGACGGTGGCGGCCAAGAACGATGGCTCGCTCGCGCGGGACCTCGCCAAGGTCGGCGCCAAGGTCCAGTTCACCGGCCAGTTCTCGGCCTTCGCGCCCGCCGCCGAGGCCATCAACGCCGGCGCGCTGGACGCCGCGCAGGGGTCCATCTCCTCCGCGATCGGCGCGCTCGCCGAGAACCCGAGCTTCAAGGTCTACGCCGTCCAGAAGGAGAACCCGGCCTCCGAGGGCGTCCTGGTCAAGGACCCGGCGATCACGTCGGTGGCCGACCTGGCCGGCAAGAAGGTCGCCGTCAACCCGAAGGGCACCGGCGAGTACCTGCTGCTCAAGGCGCTGGCGGCCAACCACGTCGACCCGGCCAAGGTCAAGCGCGTGTACCTGGGGGCGCCGGACGGCGCCGCGGCGTTCGGGTCCGGGAAGGTCGACGCGTTCGCCGCGTGGGGCGACTTCGTCTCCACGGCCAAGGCCAAGGGCGCGCGGCTGCTGGCCAGCGGCGGCCAGATCGGGTCCGAGAACGACACGATCTGGGTCGTCTCCAACAAGTTCTACGCGGCGCACCCCGCGACGGTGAAGGCGCTGTTCGACAACCTGGTCGCGCACTCGGTCGCCGAGCACGACGACCCGGAGGCCGCGGTGGCCAAGGAGAACACGGGCGCGATCAAGCTCGACGACGCGGCCGCCCAGCAGCTCGCCGCCACCTACCGGACCAGCGCTCCGGTCACCGGCGTCGACGCGACGTTCCAGGAGCGCTTCGGCCACGTCGCCGACTTCGTCGCCCAGCAGGGCGTCATCAAGGCGGGGCTGGACCCGAAGACGTTCACGGTCGACGCGTCGACACTGGGGTGATCGGGCGATGAGCGAGCTGTGGTTCACCCGCTGCCCGGTCCCGACGGCGACCGGCCTGGCCGCCGACCAGGGCTGGTTCGACGCGGAGTTCGCGGCCGACGGCGTGGTCGTCCGGTCGCTGCAGGACGGCGCAGCGCCGCTGCGGGCCGAGCACTTCAGCCACGGGCTGACGTCGCTGATCCGCGAGGGCGGCAACGTGCCGGCGCTGTGGGCGCGGTCGCGCGGCGCCGACACGCGCCTCGTCGGGCTGACGTGGATCGACGAGCGCCAGGCGATCGTCGTCCGCGCCGATGACGAGCTGGCCGGCGGCGCCGGTGCGCTGGCCGGCCGCCGCGTGGCGATCCCGGCCCGGCCGGGCGAGGCGATCGACTTCTGGCGCGCCATGGCGCTGGCCGGGTTCGCGGGCGCGCTGCGGCCGGCCGGCCTCGGGTTGAGCGACGTCGTCCGCGTCGCC
>DATDMD010000086.1:0-10670 GCA_036518975.1 Baekduia sp. | reverse complement strand
GTCGCCAGGATCCCGAGGACGCGAACCTCTGCGCGACCGCGCTGCGCGAGGCGCACGAGGAGATCGGCCTGGACCCGGCCGGCGTCGAGCTGATCGGCGCGCTGCAGCCGGCGCCGACCATCGCCACCAACTACGCCGTGTACCCGTTCGTCGGCCTGATCGAGCCGGGGACCTCCTGGCTGCCGGCCGAGGCCGAGGTCGCCGAGATCCTCGAGCTGCGCCTCGCCGACCTGCGCGCCGGCTACGCGCGCCGCCGCATGGTCCGCCGCGGCGTCCCGTTCCGGACCGACACCTACGTCGTCGACGACCACCTCGTCTGGGGCGCGACGGCGCGGATGCTGGCGGACCTGTTCGAGCGGATGGACCGCGCCGCCGCCGTGGCCGGCTCCCCCGACGACCTGTAGTACAACCCCGGCGTGACCCCCACGCCGATCATCCTGGACTGCGACCCCGGCCACGACGACATGGTCGCGATGCTGCTGGCGGCCGGCAGCCCGGAGATCGACCTGCGGGCGATCACGACCGTCGCCGGCAACGGCACGCTCGACGCGGTCACGCGCAACGCGCTGCTGGTGTGCTCGCGCGCCGGGATCCGCGACGTACCGGTCGCCGCCGGCTGCGCCGACCCGCTCCTCGGGCCGGTCGAGGCCGCGACGAGCGTGCACGGCGCCTCGGCGCTGAACGGCGCCGACCTCGGCGAGCCCGACGTCGCGCTGGACCCGCGCCACGCGATCGACCTGATGGCCGACGTCCTGCGCGCGGCCGAGGAGCCGGTGACGCTGGTGCCGACCGGCCCGCTGACCAACGTCGCGCTGCTGATCCGCCGCCACCCGGAGCTGCTGGAGCGGATCGGCGCCGTCGTCCTGATGGGCGGCGCGGTCGCGGCCGGCAACTGGCAGCCGCTGGCGGAGTTCAACATCTGGGCCGACCCGGAAGCCGCGCACGTCGTCCTCGGCAGCGGCCTCGACGTCACGCTCTGCCCGCTGGACGTCACCCATCAGGCGCTCGCGACCGACGACGTGCTCGACGGCCTGCGCGCGCTCGACACGCCGCTGGCGACCCTGGTGGTGGATCTGCTCGGCTTCTTCGCCGACCGCTACCGCGAGCTGTGGGGCTTCCCGGCGGCGCCCGTCCACGACCCCGTCGCGGTGGCCCGCGTCATCGACCCGGCGATCGTCGGCGTCGTCGCGGCCAACGTCGTGGTCGAGACCGCCGGGCGCTACACGCGCGGGGCGACGGTCGTCGACCGCTTCGGCGTCACCGGCCGGGCGCCGAACGCGCGCGTCGCGCTGGAGCTGGACCACGCGCGCTTCTGGGCGCTGGTGACCGACGCGGTCGCCGCCCTCGGCTAACCCGCGGCGCCGCGCGGGGCGGCGAGGATCCCGTCGATCGCCTCGCCCACGGCGGCGACCCACGCATCCTCGTCGGATCGCGGAGTGGTCAGGATCGCGTAGGGGATCTCGTTGTAGCCGGCCATGCGCGCCACCTCGGCCGCGCCGGCCTCCGTCCCCTCGTAGACGACGCCGCGCACCGTCGTGTCGATCGTGCGCTCCATCATCATCGTCAGCCGCGAGCCGTGCAGGTCGGGGTCGCCGGCCGCCGGGCCGAGCAGCCACAGCAGCACGGTCACGTTGTCCAGCGCGTAGCGCAGCGAGCCGATGCGGTCGGGGTCGCCGAGGTAGGCCTCGCCGCCCGCCGCCTCGATCTCGGGGACGAAGCCCTCGTTGCGCGTGACGAACCGGACGGCGTGGCCGTCGGCCGCGAGCTGGCGGGTGAGCGCGAGGCCCGGCCGGCCGCCGCCGACCAGCAGCGCTCTCACGCGCCACCCCGGCGCGGCGCGTCGGGGCCGAGGATCCTGGCGCGGTACTCCTCGACGGTGATCTCCGGCAGCCCCTTCGCGCGGCGGCGGGCGTTCTTGGCGTCCAGCATCTGGACGACCTCCAGTTCTGCGAGGTGGTCCTCGCGACGCTTGATGGTCTCGGCGAGGTCGGCGCCGACGCGGGCGCGCATCGCCTCCTCGGTCAGCTCGGGCTCCCCCCGCCGGCGCCGCCGGGCGTTCGCGGCCTCCAGCATCTGGTCGAGGTCGTCGATCTCGTTCTGGATCTCGAGCTCGGCCGACCGCGTCGGCCGCCATTCCAGCGTTTCGGCGCCGGTCCGCGGATGGAACAGGCCGAGCAGCACCAGCGCGGCGAGCAGGCCGCCGATGATGCCGAGCATGATGACCGCGAAGGGGTCCACGCGGCGCGAGTCTACGCCGCCGCGGGATGCGTCGGAGGGGCCAGGCGTGCTTGGATGGCGTCCATGCGGGTGAGCTACTGATGGCCGCGGCACCGCGGACGATCGGCGTCGTCGGCGCCGGGACGATGGGGTCCGGGATCGCGCAGCTCGCGGCCCAGGGTGGCGCGCGGACGCTGCTGTACGACCCGGTCGAGGGCGCCGCGGCGGCGGGCGTTGAGCGGGCGCGCGCGGGGATCGCCAAGTTGGTGGACAAGGGCATCGTGGCGGGCGACGCGGCGCAGCTCGGCGCGCGCCTGGAGGTCGCCGACGACCTCGACGCCTTCGCCCCATGCGAGCTCGTCATCGAGGCCGCGCCCGAGCGGCTGGACCTCAAGCACCAGCTGTTCGAGGAGCTGTCGCGCGTGGCGCCGAGCGCGGTGCTGGCATCCAACACGTCGTCGATCCCGATCACCGCGATCGCGCGCGGCGCGGCGGATCCGACGCGGGTCGTCGGGCTGCACTTCTTCAACCCGGCGCCGCTGATGCAGCTGGTCGAGCTGATCGCGGGGCTGGAGTCCTCCGAGGAGGCGCTGGCCGTCGCGCGGGCCGCGGGCGAGGCGATGGGACGCAGGGTCATCCAGGCCGCCGACGGCCCCGGGTTCCTCGTGAACCGGTGCAACCGGCCGTTCGGGCTGGAGGCGCTGCGGCTCGTGCAGGAGCGGATCGCGAGCGTCGAGGCCATCGACGCGATCGTCCGCGCCGCCGGCTTCCGGATGGGGCCGTTCGAGCTCCAGGACCTCGTGGGGATCGACACCGGCTTCGAGGTCGCCAAGTCGTTCTACGAGCTCAGCTTCGGCGAGCCGCGGTGGCGGCCGTCGCCGCTGAGCGCGCAGAAGGTGGCCGCCGGCCACTGGGGACGCAAGAGCGGTCAGGGATGGTACGCGTACGACTCGACGAGCGGGCGCCGCGTGGACGCCGCCGCCGATCCCGCCGCGCCGGACCCAGGCGTTCCCGACGGGGTCGACGGCCCGGTCGTGATCAGCGGGTTCCTGCCGCTCGCCGACGAGCTGCGGGCGCTGGCCGACGAGGCCGGCTTCGACGTCCGGGACGAGGCCGACGGCGTCGTGCCGTGGCTCATCGTCGAGTGCGGGCCGCCGGAGGACGACGCGCCGGTCCTCCAGGGCGCGCCGCGGGTGATCCTGTGCGCCGAGGGCGCGCTGCAGGCGCTGGACCAGGGCGGCGCGGCCGCCGGGTTCCACGCGCTGCCGCCGATCGGGCTGGTCGAGCTGACGCGCACGCCGGCGACCGCCGACGTCGCCGCCACGCGCGCCGAGGCCTTCTTCGGCGGCCTCGGGTTCCCGACCGCCTGGGTCGCCGACGCGCCGGGCCTCGTCCTCGGCCGCATCCTCGCCCAGGTCGTCAACGAGTGCGCCTTCGCGATCGGCGAGGGCGTCGGCACCGCCGCCGACGTCGACGCCGGCATGAAGTTGGGGCTCAACTACCCGACCGGCCCACTGGAGTGGGCCGACGAGATCAGCCTCGACCACATCGTGATGATCCTCGACGGCCTCCGCGAGGAGTACGGCGAAGAGCGCTACCGCACCGCACCCCTCCTCCGCCGCATCACCGCCTTCCACGAGCACACGCACTTCGAGCACGACCACGGCGAGCCCTAGGCGACAGGTGCTTGCCCTGACCCTTCTGCTGAGCGATACTGCGCGATCGTGTCGAACCCCCGCGACGAGCTGCCGCCGCTTCCCGACGTCCCCGAGATCCGCGGCATGTACGAGACCGACGACGCGCCCGGCCCGGTCATCGGGTTCATCCGGTGGCTGCTCCAACTCGGGTTGAAGGACGACGAGGACTGACCTCACGCCCCACCGCCGCGTAGCGTTCTACGTCCGGTGACCCCGTTCCAGCGCTTCTTCGACGAGCAACGTGAGCCGGTGTTCCGGTTCCTGGTCGCGTCCGTCGGCCGGGATGCCGCGGATGACTGCTTCCAGGAGACGTTCCTGGCGGCGATGAAGGCGTATCCGCGGCTGCGGGCGGGGTCCAACCAGCGGGCGTGGGTGATGACGATCGCGCATCGCAAGGCGCTCGACCACCATCGCGCGAGGGCGCGGCGGGCGATCCCGGTCGAAGCGGTGCCGGAGGTCGCCAGCTACGACGCGCCGCCGCGCGACGAGGACACGTGGGCCCGCGTCCACGGGCTGCCGCCCAAGCAGCGCGCCGCCGTGCTGCTGCGCTACGCGGGCGACCTCACGCACGCCGAGGTCGCCGGCGCGCTCGGCTGCTCCGAGGAGGCCGCGCGCCGCTCGGCCCACGAGGGCCTGAAGAAGCTTCGCAACGAGATGAGCCCCACGCCATGACCGACGACCGCCTCACCCCACCCGTGATCGACCCCGCCGCGCTGGACGCCGCCACCGCGCGGTTCGCGACGACCGCGCAGCCGGACGTCTCCTACGCCGTGATCGACTCGCCCATCGGCGCGCTCGTCGCCGCCGCGACGCCGACGGGCCTGGTCCGCCTCGCCTACGAGGACTTCAACGGCGGCCTGGACGCCGTGCTCGACAACCTCGCCGGCCGCCTGAGCCCGCGCATCCTCGAGCAGCCCGCCCGGCTCGACGCGGTCCGCCGCGAGCTCGACGAGTACTTCGACAACCGGCGGACGACGTTCGACGTCCCGATCGACTGGACGTTGTACTCCGACTTCGGCCGCCGCGTCCTGCAGGCGACCGCGGAGGTCCCGTACGGCCGGACCGCGACCTACGGCGACGTGGCGACGGCGGCCGGCAACGCGAAGGCGTCACGCGCGGCGGGCCGCGCCCTGGGCGCCAACGCGATCCCGATCATCGTCCCCTGCCACCGGATCATCGGCACCAGCGGCAAGCTCACCGGCTACACCGGCGGGATGCACCGCAAGGAGGCGCTCCTGCGCCTCGAGGGGATCGCGTTCTGACCACGCGCGGCGCCGGCGGCGCTCGCTCGGCGAGTCCGAGACGCGGGCGGACCGAGGCGCGCTAGCGCTGCGGTCGCGGCGGCGTCGCCGCGCCCTGCGGCGCGACCGCGCTCGGCTGCTTCGGCGAGCCGCCCTGCGGGGCGACCGGCGTGACCTTGGGGTACTGGTACTTGTGGGAGGCGGCGTGCATGTCTACTCGATCTACGCTTTGGCAGCCCCCGAGTTTCGGTGGGCGCACGTTAAGCGATGTTGTTCGTCGCGGAGCGCGCGTCTCCTTGCGGACTCCCCAGATCAGTTGTTGGTGGCCTTGAGCAGGCAGCTGATGATCGCCGAGGACGTCCCGCTGCTGCCGTCCGCGTAGGTGAACGTCCCGAAGAACGGCCAGCCCGGCTTGGCGCACGACGTCGGCGCCTCGATGAACGGCACGCCCTTGCGCCCGATCCCGCCGACGGTCACGGAGAAGTCGAGGATCGCCGCGTCGTTGTCGCCCACCGTCCGGATCCGCCCGATCGGCAGGTCGAGCTTGAAGCCGTACTTGCCCGACGTCCGGGTGAGCGTCCCCTCCAGCGGGATGATGACCGTCCCCAGCGCCCGCGCGTAGATCAGGATCTTGCGCCCGCTGCCGGCCTGCGGCCCGTTGAAGACGTCGATCGTCGCCGGGAAGTCCTGCTCCAGCGCGTTGGCCGTCGCCTTCCCGCTCCCGAGCCGCGAGTCGCGCGGGCAGCCCGCCGTCCCCTTCTGCTGCAGGATCGCCAGCGTGCACGTCCCGAACGCCTCCGGGTGCACCTTCGCCCCGCGCGTGAACTGGAAGACGATGCGGTTGACCGGCGACGGCACGACCCCGTCGGTCGAGCCGAGCGTCGCCCCCAGCGACAGGTTGACGATCCACGGCTTGCCACCGGGCTGCTGGCGCACGAGCTCCGCGCCGACGTTCAGCTGCTGGGTGTGGTCGGCGAAGGCGGCCGCGGGCGGCAAAGCCACCACAACGCACACGGCAAGGCCACCAACAAGGGCACGGACGTTCATGGGGTCGTTCCTCCTGACGAGCGGGACAGCGGGGTGACCTGCGGGAACTGGGTACCGGCGGCGCCCTGCGGCAGGCGCTGCAGCGCGCACGCCGGCGCGACGGCGTTGTTGTCGTTCAACACGAAGTCCTCGATGCGTCCCATCATGGCGGGCGAGAAGGCGGACGCGGCGCCGCCCTCCGCCAGCCGCGGGAACGCGAGCGCCTGCGTGCAGCTCCGGGCGTCGAAGACGCCCAGCGCCGACCCGTCGTAGACCGCCGCCGACCCGTCCGGATACGCGTTGACGCGCGACCACGACTGCTTGACCGGATACTGCGCAAGGCTGCCGGGGTTCAGCGCCATTCCCGACCGCAGGTAGTGGACGCCCGCGCCGCGCGACCCGTAGCCCGCCGTCGTCGCGTTCGTCGCCGCCGCCAGGTTGGCGACCAGCGTGCTCAGCGAGTCGGCTCGCGGCGCGATGTAGGCCAGCGCCGGCTCCAGCTGCGCCAGGAACGGCGAGAACTGCGCGACGAGCGGCCGCGTGGCGTCGACGAACCGCGCCGCGGCGGGCAGCCCGCGCCGCGACGCCGCGGTCAGGGGCGCCACCTCCCCCACCAGCCCGCGCAGCGCCGCGGCCGTCGCCGGCGTCTCGCGGACCGCCGCGCTGAACGCCCGGGCCCCCGGCCGCAGCGCCGTGACGACCGGGTCGGCGTTGCGCCGGAACCGCTCGGCGCGCGCCAGCACCCGCCGGGACTCGGCCTCGAACGCCGGCAGCGCCCGGAACGTCCCGGCGATCCCGTCCGCGCTGCGCGCCAGCGCCTCCGTGGCGCGCGACCCGTCGACGATCGCCCCGCGCAGCGCCGACCGCCGCTCGCTCAGCGCGTCGAAGACCACGCCCGTGTTCCCGACCGCCGCCCGCACCGCGCCCTGCTGCCTGTGGAGCGTCGTCAACAGCGCCGTCAGCGACGCCTCGAACCCCGGCAGAGACCCGAGCGCGTCGTTCAACGCCGCCCCGCGCTCCCCGCCGACGCCGAACGCCGCCGCCTGCTCGGCCACCCAGCCCTGCAGCGCGCGCCGCGTCGGCGCGTCGAACGTCCGCAGCACCTCGTCGATCTCCACGCTCGGCGCGACCCGCGCGCCGTCCAGCCGCCCGCCGTCCGGCAGGGCCGCCGCGCCCGCGCTGCCGGGCGTGAGCTCGAGGTACTCCTCCCCCGCCAGCGACTTGCGCCGGATCGTCGCCCGCACGTCGCGCCGCAGCGGCGCGTAGCGCGGGTCGATCTCCAGGACCGCGTCCTTCCGGTTGCCGGCCCCGCCGGCCCCGCCCGCCGCCGGCCTGGTCGCCACCACGCGCCCCACCGTGACCCCCGACACCCGCACATCGGCCTGCTCCGCCAGCAGGTCCGCCTCCGGGAGCGCGACGACCGCGCGATAGCCCTTCGCCTTGAGCGGCACGGCGCCGCCGAACGCGTTCCACAGGTACAGCATCAGCCCGAAGCAGCTCAGCGCGAAGACGACCACGACGGCGATCCGCCGCAGGCCCAGCGCTTCGGTCCTCAAAGAGCCTTCCTAAGGCTCAACTTGAGGGTGAGAGTTGATGGAAAAGACCCGTCGCACACCGCGATTCCCCTCCCTGGGGGCGGCGACCATAACGACGGTTCGCCCTGGAAATCCAGGCTTCGACGCGCTCTGTCGCCCGGATCCTGCGGTTCTGAACCCGATTTCACCCTTTCGGATGACGAAGATCAGCCATCCGATGGATGCCCTGGGTGATCGGCCGGCTCTACGGTCGCATCCTCGTGCTGCGGGAGCTCGTGATCCATGGAGGAACCCGGGAGAGCAGCGCGGGATCAGCAGGGGAAGGTCAAACCATTCAAGGAGGAGGACTGGTGTCCCTCAGAAGTAGCCTTTGGCGCTACCTCGGGCTCCTCGCGGTTGCCGCTCTGGCGGTCGGCGTTCTTGCCGGCCCGGCGTCCGCGAAGAAGATGTCCGCGAAGCAGCGTGCCGCTGTCCGCACGCAGCTCAAGAAGGAGATCAAGAAGAACCCGAAGGTGATCAACCGGAAGTCGTTCGTCAAGCGCGCGTCGCTTGTGAACTTCAAGCTCCCGGTCACGATCGCCCTCCGCGGCGGCAACACCGCTGCGAACCCCAACAGCGCCTCGATCGACCTGGGCGCCTCGCTCGGTCAGCGCGAGGTCGACCTGGGTGGCTCATTGTCGGCGGAGCTCACGTTCCACGACTCGTACGACGGTGGCGCGCTGGGCAACGTGGATCTGTCGATCCTGCCCTCGGCGAACCACAGCCTGACCTCGACGTCGATCCCGCTCCTGTGGAACACGCAGGTGTCGGACCCGACGACGCGGTACGACGCCAACGCGCTCGGGCTGCCCGCCGTCGCTTCCGGCTGCGGCAACTTCAAGAACGCGAACGTGGGCCCCGCTGGCGGCCTTCCGTTCGGCGGCGGCCTCGCGGCGTCGGGCACGGTCGGCGGCATCCCGCAGCCGGGTGGCCTTCCGGGCTACCCGTTCGTGGACCCGTCGATCAGCACCACCACGCCGGCGGGCTTCCTGCCGGTCACCCCGGGTGTCGACACGATCGAGGCGGTCGCCAGCGGCAAGGCCGCCGGTGACAACAACCAGGTCGGCGGCAACCCGCAGCCGTTCCCGTACTCGGCGCAGTCCACGCCCGGTGGCTTCACGCAGCCCCCGAGCGCCCAGGACACGGTCCTGCGCACCAACGCGCTGAACCTGAACGTCGCGTCCGCGGGCACTGAGGTCAAGCAGGACAACAACGCCAACGGCGTCAGCGGTTCGCAGAACGTCGTCATCGGCAAGTCCGGTGGCCAGGCGAACCTGTTCGGGAACATCCCGGGCAAGAGCTACGGCATCGACGTCACGGTCTCCCTCGCGACCCGGATCAACTCGATCCTCCGCGTGGTCGACCAGGACTCGTTCGGCTCGCCGCTCATCACCGGTGCCAACTACCCGGCCGGCATCTTCAACTGCCGCCAGATCTGGACCGGCGGGATCGACAACTACATCCCGTCGATCCGGCTTGCCGGCAACCTGAAGATCGCCCCGGGCATCACCGCCGGTGGCAAGCTGCGCATCGCCAAGGCGACGGTCTCGTCGCTGCCCGGCTCGGAGGCCCGCTTCGCGGTCGCCGCCTGCCTGGCCCCGTACGCGGGTTACGACGCTGAGCAGCTGGGCTCGGACTCGACCGCTCCGACCATCCCCGCGGGCACCGCGGCGACGGGTCCCGGCGGCACGGTTCCCAGCCCGGGCCTGCCGGCCAACACGGGCGCAGCGCGTCCGGCTCCGGCGGCCAACTGCAACGCAGCCCCGACGAGCCTGGTCGCCTCGAGCGCCCTGGTGGGGTCGAGCGTCACCGCACTCGCTCCGGCGGTTCCGGCCGACGGCTACACCACGACCAGCAGCGGCTCGTCCGTCTCGGTCGCGGCTGACCTGAAGGTCCAGAACATCTCGCTCGACATCCTCGTCGGCGACGTGGCTCCGTAGGCGCCTCAGTCAGAACGCAGTACGCAGTGAACGGACGGATGGGGCCCCGGTCTTCGGACCGGGGCCCCGCCCGCCGGCAGGGTCGAAACTTCTCCCGGGAGAGAGAGCCATACCGATGCACCAGCATCACCCCGACATGACGTCCTCGGTCCGCCACGGCTGGCGGTTCTTCTCGCGACTGGCCTGCATCCTCGCCGTCGCGTTCGCGCTCGTCGCCGCGATGGTCAGCGTGGCGCCCGCGTCCCTCAGGGCTTCGGCGTCCGCCGCGCCCACCGCCACGGCGGCAGCGGACACCTGCACCGCCCAGATCCTCAAGAGCGGCAAGTACGTCGACCTGTACGAGAAGTACTACAAGTACGCGTACAAGAAGATCAAGGGCAGCAAGAAGTACCGCAAGGTCGTCGTCTCGGCCAAGCGCAAGGTCAAGGTCAGCTGCACCCGCGCCTGCGTCCGGACCAAGACCAAGACCGAGAAGAAGTACAAGTACAAGACCGTCGTCCGCAAGGGCAAGAAGGTCAAGGTCCGCACCGGCAAGCCCAAGACCGTCAAGGTCCAGGTGCCGATCTACAAGACGGTCAAGAAGACCGTCTCGGTCAAGAAGGGCAACCGGATCGTCAAGGTCAAGAAGAAGGTCCGGGTCTACACCTACGAGAAGTGCAAGTCCACCGGGAACAGCAGCGACGCGGGCACGCCGGTCAAGGTGGCCATGCTCGCGGGCTCCTACGCGAACCTGGACTTCGGCGCCTTCCAGCGCCAGGCGCCGATCACGGGCTCGCTCACCGGCTTCATCCCCGGCGGCTACAAGCTCAACCAGGACAACCAGATCAACCTGACGCGCGGCAACCTGGTGCTCGGCACGACGAACGTCTTCATCGACGACGACTGCCACGGCGGCGAGGTGAGCGCGGCGATCCGGACCGGGACGCCGACCAACGTGAACCTGGACCCGACGAAGCAGAGCATCTCGACGCTCAC
>DATDMD010000085.1:0-9334 GCA_036518975.1 Baekduia sp. | reverse complement strand
CTCCAGCGCCTCGGCCGCGCGGTAGAGGATCTGGCCGCGGTTGTAGGCGGTCCGCTTGGACCAGCCGCCCGCCGCGCCGCGCGCGACCTTGATCGCGTCGCGGACGTCCTTGCGGGAGCCGCGCGGGACGTTGGCGCCGTTCACCTGATCGTGTCTCCCCGACTCCGAGCGCACGAAGGCGCCGCCGACGTACAACTTGTAGGTCTTGGCCACGGCCACGCGCATGCCGCTCACGTCACTCGCCCTCCACCTTGACGTTGGGCCGCAGGCCCACGGCGCCGCCCTCGCGGCCGAACCCGCTCTCCTTGAACCCGCCGAACGCCGCCGTCGGGTCGAAGTGGTTGTAGGTGTTCTGCCAGACCACGCCGGCGCGCAGCTGCGACGCGACCTCGAAGGCCTTCGAGCCCTTGTCCGTCCAGATCCCCGCCGCCAGGCCGTAGGCCGAGTTGTTGGCCTTCTCGACCGCCTCGGCGTGCGTCCGGAACGTCGTGATCGCGAGCACCGGCCCGAAGATCTCCTCGCGCGAGATGCGGTGCGCGGGCGACGCCTCGGTGAACAGCGCGGGCGCGAACCAGTAGCCGCGGTCGGGCAGCGCGCAGCTGACCTGGCGCAGCCCCGCGCCCTCCTCGACGCCGACCGCGACGAGCTCCTCGATCCGGCCGAGCTGCGCGCGCGAGTTGATCGCCCCCACGTCGGTGTTCTTGTCCAGCGGGTCGCCGACGCGCAGGTTCTGCATGCGCGCCCACAGCTTCTCGACGACCTCCTCGGCCACCGACTCCTGGACCAGCAGCCGCGACCCGGCGCAGCACACGTGGCCCTGGTTGAAGAAGATCCCCTGGACGATCCCCTCGACCGCCTGGTCGACGGCAGCGTCCTCGAAGACGATGTTCGCGCTCTTGCCGCCGAGCTCGAGCGTCAGCCCGACGTCGCGACCCGCCAGCGCCGCCTGGATCTCGCGGCCGACGGCCGTGGACCCGGTGAACGCGATCTTGTCGACGTCGCCCCGCACCAGCGCCGCGCCGGCCGACCCGTCGCCCGTGACGATGTTGACGACGCCGTCGGGCAGCTCGGCCTCCTGCAGGATCTCGGCCAGAAGCAGCGCGGTCAGCGGCGTCGTGTCGGCCGGCTTGAGCACCGCGGTGTTGCCGGTCGCCAGCGCCGGCGCCAGCTTCCACGCGGCCATCAGCAGCGGGAAGTTCCACGGGATGACCTGGCCGACGACGCCGCGCGGCACCACGCGCCCGCCCGCCGGCGCGGGCACGCCGTACGCCAGCTTGTCCGCCCACCCCGCGTAGTAGAAGAAGTGCGCCGCGGCCAGCGGGATGTCGACGTCGCGCGACTCCTTGATCGGCTTGCCGCCGTCCATGGTCTCGACGACCGCGAGCTCCCGCGCGCGCTCCTGGATCAGCCGCGCGATCCGGAACACGTACTTGCCGCGCTCCAGCCCGGACAGCTTCGCCCACTTCGGCGCCGCGGTCCGCGCCGCCGCGACCGCCCGCGCGACGTCGTCGGCCGACGCCTGCGCGATCTCGGCCAGCGACTCCTCGGTCGCGGGGTTGATCGTCGGCGCGTAGGCGTCCGCCTCTACGAACTCGCCACCGATGAACAACCCGTAGCGATCACGGAGTCGAACGTGGTCGGTCGACTCCGGCGCCGGCGAGTAGTCCCACCGGATCGGCGTCCGCGCCGCCGTGCCCGCCCCGTTCGGGGTCGCGTGCCCGGTCGTGCGCTCGGTCGTGGCCTCGCTCATCACCTACTCCTTCGAGAAGTCCTCGGCGCGCCCGTAGCGGCCGCTCTCGGTCTTGGCGTACTGCTGCAGCAGGTCGTTCAGGACGCTCGACGCGCCGATCCGCAGGAGGTCCGGCGTGAGCCACTGCTCGCCCAGCGTCTCCTTGACCAGCACGAGGACGCCCAGCGCCGACTTCGACGTCGACACGCCGCCCGCCGGCTTCATCCCGACGATCCGCCCCGTCCGCTCGGCGTAGTCGCGGATCGCCTCCAGCATCACCAGGATCACGCCGGGCGTCGCGCCGGACGACGCCTTGCCCGTGGAGGTCTTGATGAAGTCCGCGCCCGCGTCCATCGCGAGCATCGACGCGTGGCGGACGTGGTCGTAGGACCCCAACTCGGCCGTCTCCAGGATGACCTTCAGGTGCGCCGGCCCGCACGCGTCCTTGATCGCCTCGATCTCGCCGGCGACCGTCGCGTCGTCGCCGCGCAGGTACGCGTCGCGCGAGATCACCATGTCGATCTCGTCCGCGCCGTCGGCGACCGCCAGGCGGACCTCCTCCAGGCGCGTGGCCAGCGGCGTCTGCCCGGCCGGGAACCCGGTCGCCACCGAGGCGACCTTCACGCCCGTGCCGGCGACGGCCTCCAGCGCGGTGCGGACGAGCGTCGGGTAGACGCACACCGCGGCGCACGACGGCACCTCCGGGAAGGCCGGCGACGGCGTCACCGCCTTGGCCGCCAACTGCTTCACCTTGCCCGGCGTGTCGGCGCCCTCGAGCGTCGTCAGATCGAGCATCGAGATCGCGAGCAGGAGCCCCTGGCGCTTGGCATCGCCCTTGATCGAGCGTTTGCCGAGCGCGGCCACGCGCTCCGCGACCCCCACCCGGTCGACGTGTGGAAGCGTTCTCATCGACACGAGGGTAGAGCGCCTGACACCCGCGCGCAGGGCGCGGCGCCTACTTGCCTTCGCGCGTGTACGGCACGCCGTCGGCCGCCGGCGGCGTCGACCGGCCCACCACGCCCGCGACCGCGATCAGCGTCAGCACGTAGGGCAGCGCCTGGAACAGCGTCGCCAGCTGCGGTGAGAACTCCGGCAGGCGCTGCGCCAGCGCGCTGGAGAACCCGAACAGCAGCGTCGCCGCCAGCAGCCCGCCCGGCCGCCAGCGCCCGAAGATCAGCGCGGCCAGCGCGATGAACCCGCGCCCCGCCGTCATGTTCTGCGAGAAGGAGTGCACGAAGCCGATCGACAGGAACGCGCCGCCCAGCGCCGCGAGCCCGCCCGACGCGATCACCGCGGCGTAGCGGATGCCGAAGACGCTGATGCCCACGGTCTCGGACGCGCGCGGGTTCTCGCCGACAGACCGCAGGCGCAGGCCCAGCCGCGTCCGGAAGACGACGACCCACACCAGGACGACCGCCACCAGCGAGCCCCACACCAGCAGGTTGAGCTGCGAGATCGCCTGCCCGATGAACCCGAGGTGGTCGGTCGGCAGGTTGATCTCCGGCACCGCCGGCAGGTTGTCGGGCGTGCCCTGGTCGCCGTAGGTGTCGACGTACATGTAGCCCGTCAGGCCCAACGCCAGGAAGTTGAGGCCGGTGCCGACGACGATCTGGTCGGACCGCAGCGAGATCGCGAAGATCGCGTGGATCGCCGCCAGCGCCATGCCCGCGAGCACGCCGACGGCCAGGCCGCCGACCCACGAGTCGGTCTTGTCCGCGCCGTAGGCCGCGAAGAACGCGCCCATCAACATCATGCCCTCGAGCGCGATGTTGACCACGCCCGAGCGCTCGCTGACCAGGCCGCCGAGCGCCGCGAACGTCAGCGGCGTCGCGTAGCGCAGCATCGCCGCCATCAGCGCGCTCCAGGAGACCACGACCTCCAGGTGCGAGACGCCGGAGTTCGTCGCGCCGTAGGCGCCCAGCGCGCCGACGACCGCCGCCGCGACCGCCCCGCCGCCCACTCGCCGCTCGCCGCCCTGCCAGGCGACCATGCCGAGCGTGAGCGCCACGACCCCGAGGACGTACGACGGCACCGCCGTGCGGACCTCGAACGGCGGCAGCGTGATGACGAACGCGACGATCCCGATCGCGATCCCGGCCCAGCCGAACCACGCCTCGCGGGTGACGCCGTCGCGACCCGGGCCGTCGCCGCCCCGCGGCGGGCGCAGGCCGTCCGCGATCGACTCCGTCGTGCCGCTCACGCTGCCACCTCAGCGGCCGGAGCGGCCGGCCGCCGCCGCCGGATCCGCAGCTTGTTGTAGATCATCAGGACGAGGACGTCGGCGCTGACGAACAGCACGACGAGGCCCTGGATGACCGTCGTCAGGTTCTGCGCCAGCTCCGGCTCGAAGACGGCCGGGTCGAGGTTGCGCACCGACGTGCCGTTCAGCAGCGCGCCGAACAGCAGCGCGGCGAGAACCGTCCCGATCGCCGTGTTGCGCCCGAGCAGCGCGACCGCGATCCCGTAGAACGCCAGCTGCGTCCCCTGGATGTCGTTGGTCGCCAGGTGGAACTGCCAGCCGAGGACGTCGAGCGACCCGGCCAGGCCGGCCAGCGCGCCGCACGTCGCCATGACCAGGACGTAGGTCCGGCCGACCCGGATGCCCGAGTACCGCGCGGCCTCCGGGTTGAAGCCGACCGCGCGCGCCTCGTAGCCCTTGGTCGAGCGGTTCAGCAACAGCCAGTAGACGACCGCGGCGGCCAGCGCGATGAAGATGCCGATGTGGAGACCCTGCAGCTCCGGATCGCCCCAGAAGACGTGCAGCTTGGCGCCCGCCACGACGTCGTTGGAGATCGGCACGTCGGGCTGCGTGTTGTTCTGCAGCGGCCCGCCGAGCTGGAAGAGGTAGACGCCCAGCCAGATCGCGATCCAGTTGAGCATGATGGTGGTGATGACCTCGTTGGCGCCGGTCAGCGCGCGCAGGAGGCCGGCGATCCCGGCCCACGCCGCGCCGGCCGCCGTCGCCAGCACCATGCACAGCACGACGTGCGGCAGGTGCGGCATGCCGGCCCACGACGAGCCCGACCACACGGCGACGATCGAGCCGGCGATGTACTGGCCCTGGCCGCCGATGTTGAACAGGCCCGCCCGGAACGCGTAGCCGACCGCGAGCCCGAGCAGGATCAGCGGCCCGGTGACGAGCAGCGTCTGCTGGAGGTTGATCGCCGCCGTGTCGCGGTCGGCCCCCGACGTCCACGGGAACAGCCACTGCAGCCCGGTCCCGTCGAAGATCGCCTTGTAGGTGTCGATCGGGTTGTGGCCCGTGGCCAACACCACCAACCCGCCGATCAGGAACGCGACGATCACCGTCAGGATCGGCGCGATGATGCCGCCGGCCTGAAGCGCGACGCCGAGGCGCGCGCCGACCGTGGAGCCGACCGGCGAGTCGAGCGGCGGCGGGGTCGGGGTCTCGTCGCTCATGCCCGCGCGCTCCCCGAGCCGGCCATCAGCAGGCCGAGCTGCTCGTCGGAGGCGCTCGGCCCCAGCTCGCCGACGATCCGCCCGTCGTAGATCACCAGGATGCGGTCGGCCAGTGCGCGCACTTCCTCCAGCTCCAACGAGAACAGCAGGATCGCGCGACCCGCGTCGCGCTCGGCCAGCAGGCGGCGGTGCACGAACTCGATCGCGCCGACGTCCAGACCGCGGGTCGGCTGCGCGGCGATCAGCGCCTCCGGGTTGCCGGACACCTCGCGCGCGATGACGACCTTCTGCTGGTTGCCGCCCGACAGCGAGCGGGCGGGCGTGCTCGGCGTGCCGCCGCGCACGTCGAACTCGTCCAGCAGCCGCTTGGCGCCGTCGAGCATCCGCCGCGGGTTCAACAACCCCATCTTGGTCCCGTCGCGGTAGTCGTTGAGCGCGAGGTTCTCGGCCAGGGTGAAGTCGAGCACGAGGCCGCGCGCGTGGCGGTCCTCGGCGATGTGGCCGATGCCGGCCTCGCGCGCCTCGCGCGGCGTGCAGCCGGTGATGTCGACGCCCTTGACGTGCACCGAGCCCGCCGTCACGGGCCGCAGGCCGGCGATCGCGTCGATCAGCTCGGTCTGGCCGTTGCCGTCGATGCCCGCCACCGCCACGATCTCACCGGCCGCGACGGTCAGCGAGACGCCGGCGACCGCCGGCAGCCCGCGGTCGTCCAGGGCGTGGAGGTCGTCGATCTCCAGGAGCGGGTCGCCGGGCTTCCCGGCCTCCTTCTCGACGTGCAGCACGACGTCGCGCCCGACCATCATGCGCGCCAGCGACGCCTCGTCGGCGCCCGCGGTGTCGACCGTCCCGACGGTCTTGCCGCGCCGCAGCACGGTCACGCGGTCGGCGACCTCGAGGACCTCGTGAAGCTTGTGGGTGATGAAGACGATCGACGTGCCCTGGTCGCGCAGCCCGCGCAGGACCTCGGCCAGCTCGGCCGTCTCCTGGGCCGTCAGGACGGCGGTCGGCTCGTCGAGGACGAGGATCTTCGCGCCGCGGTCGAGGGCGCGCAGGATCTCGATGCGCTGCTGCTGGCCGACCGAGACGTCGACCACGCGCGCGTCGGGGTCGACCCGCAACCCGTACTTCTCGCTCAGCTCGCGCGTGCGCTTCCGCGCGCCGGCGATGTCGAGCAGGCCGCGCTTGGCCCGGCCCTCGTTGCCGAGGACGAGGTTCTCGGCGACCGTCAGCACCGGGATCAGCATGAAGTGCTGGAACACCATGCCGATGCCCTGATCCATCGCGTCGCGCGGCGAGCTGACGGTGGTCGGCCGCCCGTCGACCAGGATCTCGCCCTCTTCGGGCGAGAGCATGCCGTAGACCACGTTCATCAGCGTGGACTTGCCGGCGCCGTTCTCCCCCAGCAGGGCGTGGATCTCGCCACGCCGCAGCTGGAGGTCGACGGCGTCGTTGGCCGTCAGCGCGCCGAAGCGCTTGGTGATGCCGCGGAGCTCTAGGGCGAGCTCCGCGGCACCGGATGCATCCGTTGGCGTCACGAGCGCCAGCGTACGACGTGGACTAGGTCCTACTTGCCGGGGACCGTGTCCGGCGGCGTGATGGAGCCGTCGGCCAGCTTGGCCTTCACGGCGTCGACCTGCGAGGCGTACTTCGTGCCCGCCGGGCCGATCTTGCCGATGCCCGCGCCGTCGTTCGACACGTCGAACGTCGTGTTCTTGCCACCGGTGAACTTGTCGTCCTGGACCTGCTTGATCGTGTCGGTCACCGCGACGTCGACCTTCTTGATGGCCGAGGTCAGGATGAAGGAGCCCAGGTACGCCTGGTCGGCGTCGACGCCGATGCCCTGCTTGCCCTTCTCCTTGGCCGCGTCGAGCGCGCCGAGGCCGCACTGGCCGGCGACCTGGAACACGACGCCCGAGCCCTGGGCGAGCTGGTTCAGCGCGATCTCCTTGCACTTCGCCTGGTCGACGAAGTCCTGGGAGTAGGCGTTGAGCGTCTTGATGCTCGGGTCGGCCGCCTTGGCGCCGGCCTGGTAGCCCGCGATGTAGTGGTCGACCGGCGGGATCTTCTGACCGCCGACGGACGAGATCGTCGTGATGTTGTTGTCCTTGGCGTACAGGCCGGCGAGGTAGCCCGCCAGGTAGCCGGACTGCTGCTCCTTGAACAGCAGGCCCTCGACGTTCGTGGGCTTGTGCTTAAGGGTGGTCGAGTCGACGTCGATGATCGCGAACTTGGTGTTCGGGAACTTCGAGGCGACGGTGTCCATCGCGTCGGCCATCAGGAAGCCGACGCCGATGACCAGGTCGTACTTCTGCTGGGCCAGCGTCGACAGGTTGGGGATGTAGTCCGCGTTGGACTTCGAGGTCAACACGCGGCCCTGGATACCGAGCGTGGACTCCGAGGTCACGAGGCCCTTGTTGGCCAACGCGTTGAACGAGCGGTCGTTGAGGCCGCCGATGTCCGTGACGAGACCCACCTTGATGGACTTCTTGGCGGGCGCCGCCGTGGAGGCGGTGCCGCCGGAGGCAGCCGACGTGCTCGAGCTGCTGTTGTCGTCCGAGCCGCAACCGGCTGCGACGATGAGGATGCCGGCCATGCCGATTGCGGCAATGGCTCGACGTGTGGAACGTGCGCGCACTTGCGAGAGAACTCCCTCTGGGGTTGAACGGGACTGCTGAGGGACAGCGCGGCCGACCCTGGCCGCGCGCGCAGGCTACAGGTCCACCCGGCGGTCTGGTTGGTTGACCAGACCTTCAGTGTCCGAGAAGGCCGCATTCAGCGCGGTTTCGGTGATGGCCCGGAGGTCGTCGAGCGAGCAGCCCAGGCGCTCGTGGGCCAGCGCGTACTCACGGCCGATCGTCGTCCCGAAATAGGGCGGATCGTCTGATCCCAAGGTGATCGGGACGCCGGCGGCCCTCAGACGGCCCAGCGGGTGCTCCTCGTAGGAGGGGAAGACGCCGAGCACGACGTTCGACGTCGGGCACACTTCGAGGACGATTTCGCGTTCGGCCAGATCCTCGACCAAAGAGGGGTCCTCGATCGCCCTAACACCGTGAGAAATTCGCACGACGCCGGGCAGCGCGAGCGCCGCGCGGATCGACTCCGGCCCCGCGTGCTCGCCCGCGTGGACCGAGCAGCCGAGGCCCGCGTCGGCGGCGATCGCGAACGCGCGGGCGTAGTCGGAGGCCGGGAAGCCGGCCTCGTCGCCGGCCATGTTGAAGCCCACGACGTAGGGATGGTCGAGCGCGACCGTGCGGCGCGCGACGTCCTCGCAGTCGGCAACGCCGAAGTTCCGGACGATCGACGAGATGATCCGGCCGACGATCCCGTGGTCGCGCCGCGCGTCGTCGATGCCCTGCGCGATGCCGGCCAGGTGCTCGTCGTCGGCCAGCCCGACGTTCTTGCCGTGGTCGAGGCTGGCGATCAGCTCGACGTAGACCGCGCCCTCGGCCGCGCACGCGCTGAGGTACTCGTAGGTGACGTCGCGGTAGTCCTGCCCGGTGCGGATCGCGGACGCGGCCTTGTCGTAGGTCTTGAGGAAGTCCAGGAAGTCGACCCACGCGAACGTGCCGTCGTCGCGGAGCAGGTCGTCCGGCAGCGCGATGCCGTTGCGGGCGGCCAGGCGCCGGACGAGGTCCGGCGTGGCGGTCCCCTCGAGGTGGACGTGGAGCTCGGCCTTGGGGATGGCGGCGACGGCGGCGGTCATCATCGGAGGACCTCCGCGACGACGGGCCGGACATCGGCCCGCCCACCCCCGGCGTCGCCCACCGTGATCGCCGCGCGCACCGCCGCCTCCGCGGCGTCCGCGCCGGCCTCGTCGCGGGCGTGGACGACCGCCAGCGGCCGCCCGCCGCGCGCGACGTCCGCGCCCGGACCGGCCACCGCGTCCAGGCCGACGGCCATGTCGATGACGTCGCTCTCGACCTTGCGGCCGCCGCCGAGGTTCATGACCGCGATGCCGAGCGCGCGCGTGTCGTGCGCGACGACCACGCCGTCCTCGTCCGGGAAGACCTCGCGGACGACGGGCGCGCGGTCGAGGTGCGCGTCGTAGTTGTCCATGATGTCGCTCGGCCCGCCCAGCGCGGCGACCATCGCGCCGAAGCGCTCGGCCGCGGCGCCGGAGCGCAGCGCCTCCTCCGGGTCGCGGTCGCCGATGCCGCCGAGGTGCAGCAGCGCGCGCGTCAGCTC
>DATDMD010000084.1:0-4222 GCA_036518975.1 Baekduia sp. | reverse complement strand
GGGCCGCCGCTCGCCTGGTCGTAGATGCGCCGGGCGACGCCCGCGAGCGTCTGGCCGGCGGGCGCGGGGCAGTCCGTCGTCGTCGTGGCGGCGGGCTGGGAGACCGGGTGCGCCGCGGTCGCCATGGCGCAGCCGGTCAGCAGGGCGGTGGCGGCGAGGCCGCCGGCGGCCGCACGTCGGCCGGTGAGGTGTGGGCGGTGCATGAGCGCGACGGTGCGCCCGCTCGCTCTGCGCGCAGTAAAGGTGAGGTTCCGTGTTCATAAAGGAGACTCGCAAAGAGGCCCGGCGCTCATCTGCGTCTCATCTTCGGCGTGCAGGCTCACCGCGTTCCCTCGACCCGCCACCTTCGGAGGCCCACGCGATGACCACCATGACCACCACCCCGACGCCCGCGACCACCCCGGTGGACGACGGGTTCCTTCAGCTCGACAGCCTGAGCATCGTGCTGCCGTGCTTCAACGAGCAGGACAACGTCGCGGAGGCGATCGCTCAGGCTCGCTGCGCGGCCATGCGCGACGCCTTCGACTACGAGGTCATCGTGGTCGACGACGGATCCAGCGACGCCACGCGCGCGCTGGCCGAGGCGGTCGCCGCGCGCAACCCGTTCGTGCGGGTCGTCGCGCACGACCACAACCGCGGCTACGGCGCGGCGGTCCGGACGGGGATCGCCGCGTCGCGGTCGGCGTGGGTGCTGCTGACCGACGCCGACCTGCAGTTCGACCTCGGCGAGCTGCGGGCGATGCTGCCGCTCACGACCGACCACGACCTCGTCGCCGGCTACCGCATCGATCGCGCCGACCCGCCGGCGCGGCGCCTCGCCGCCCACGCGTGGAACCGCTTGATGCGCCGGACCTTCGGCGTCGCGGTCCGCGACGTCGACTGCGCCTTCAAGCTCGTGCGCGGCGACGCCGTCCGGGCGCTGGACCTGCGCAGCGACGGCGCGATGGTCTCGACCGAGCTGCTCGTGCGTAGCGCCGAGGCCGGGCTGCGCGTCGGCGAAGTCGGCGTCCACCACCGCCCGCGGAACGCCGGCGACCCGACCGGCGGCGACCCGCGCGTCGTCCTGCGGGCGTTCCGCGAGCGCCGCGCGCTGCTGCACGGCTTGGCCGACACCGACCGCCGCGCCGCGCGCGAGCGCCGGTGGCACGCGACCGCGCGCGAGTCGTGAGCACCGCGGTCACCTTCCCGGGAACGGGGCGCTCGGCGGCGGCAGGAGGGAGGTCAGCCGTCGCCGGGCGCTTCCGGACCATCGCCCGAGCGCCCGCGGTCCCGCTGGCCGCGGTGCTCGCGCTGGCCGCCTCCTTGCGCCTCGTCGCGCTCGGCCGGACCCCGATCGACCCGTTCTACGCGGGTGCCGTGCGCAGCATGGGCCTGTCGTGGCACAACCTCCTGGTCGGCGCGTACGACCCGTCGGCGCGGCTGGCGATCGACAAGGCGCCGGTCGACCTGTGGCTGCAGGTCGCCTCGACCAAGCTCCTCGGGTTCACGCCGAGCGCGATGCTGCTGCCCGCCGCGCTCGGCGGCGTCGCTGCGGTCGCCGCGCTCTACGACCTGCTCAACACGCTCGCCGGCCGGCGCGTCGCGCTCGCCGGCGGCCTGGCGCTCGCGGTCCTGCCGATCTCCGTGCTCACCGCGCGCAGCGACACGATGGACTCGGTCATGGCCGCGCTGGTCGTCGCCGCCTTCGCGGTCGCCGCCCGCGCCGCGCGCCGCGGCCGGGCGCGTGGGATGGTGCTGGCCGGAGCGCTGCTCGGCCTGGCCTTCGAGGCCAAGCTCTTCGAGGCGCTGATCGCCGCGCCCCCGCTGGCGGCGCTGTGGTGGTGGGGCGCAGCGGGCACCCGGATGCAGCGCGCCAGCGCGCTGGCCGGCGCGGCGGTGACGTGCGTGCTGATCGGGATCGCCTGGCTGGTGGCGGTCACGCTGCTGGTCCCGGCCGCCCAACGGCCGTGGGCGTTCGGGTCGACCAACGGCTCGGCGTGGAACTCGACCTTTGTCTACGACGGCCTGGACCGCCTCACCGGCAGCCCGCCGATCGACGCCGCGCGCGCCGTCCCCGGCAAGGTGCCCGCCGGGCCCGGCCCGCTGCGGCTGCTGTCGGCTCAGGTCGACCTCGGGGTCCGGATTGGCGCCGAGCTGGCGATCGCGTGGCTCGCGCTGGCGGCCGCCACCGCGACGCGCGCCTTCCGGCGGCTGGACCGCCTCGGCCGCGCGGGCGTCGCGTCGCTGGCGCTGTGGCTGGCGCTCGGCACCGTCGTGTTCAGCGCCCAGCGTGATCTGCGCCCGCGCTACCTCGAGTCCTTCGCGCCCGCCGTCGCGGCGTGCGCGGCGCTCGGCCTGGTCCTCGGCGCCGCGGTGCTGGGACACCGGATGGCGGGACGTGTGCCGCCGTACGCCCAGCGCGGCCTGGCGGTCGCGGCCGTCGCCGCGCTGCTGGCGCTGCCGGTCGCCGCGAGCCTGGGCGTCGTCGCCCGCCACGCCGAGGACTCGGGCACGCCCGGCGCGCTGCCGGCCGCGCGACTGGATGCGCTCAGCGCCTACCTGCGCGGCAGCCAGGACGGGGCGCGGTATGAGGCCGCGTTCTTCCCGGTGGCCGAGGCGGGCGGCGTCATCGCCCACGACGCTCGGCCCGTGCTGATGCTGTCGGCGCTGAACCACCCGCTGATCGGGACCGCTGCGCTTCAGCGGCTGATCGCCAGCGGCCAGGTCCGGGCCGTCGTCGTGGGCGAGGCCCGCACGCCGACCGCCCGGTGGGTGCGCGCGCACGGCACCGACGTCACCGCCGCCGCCGGGCAGCTCGGCGTTGGCAAGGTGTATGCCTTCTAGCCGGCGCGCTGCTCGTTGGTGAAGCTCGACAGGAACTGCCAGGTGCGCAGCGTCGAGCTGAACGGGCGCAGCGAGCTCTCGCCGGGCCAGCCATGCTCGGCGTCGCTGACGCGATCGTGGACGACCATCCCCCCGCCGGCGCAGCTCCACCGCAGCTCGGTCACGTCGGCGGCCGGGGCCGAGCGCCGGGCGGCGGTGGTGCAGCCGTCGCGCTCGCGCCAGTCGGCGAGGTAGTCGCCGACGTTGCCCGCGTGGTCGGCGCCCTTGCCGGTGTAGGGCACGATCGTGTCGCGCAGCCCGTGGATCTCCAGCAGCGGCAGCGGGCGCTCCGGGTGGCAGTCGGGCAGGGAGGAGTAGCCGCCGGCGACGGGGGCGGCCGCGCTCAGCAGGTCGGCAGCGTCGCAGGCCAGCCGCGCGGCCATCCCGCCGCCGTTGGAGACGCCGGTGACGCCGACGTGCGCGGGGTCCGCGCAGCCGGCCGGACCGGTGAGCGTCGTGATGACGCGGCGCAGGTAGGCGACGTCGTCGGGCTTGCCCGCCTGCTTGCCGGAGATGTTCCACGACGGCTGCGAGCCGGTCGCGGTCGGATAGGCGACCAGGAAGCCGCGCTGGTCGGCCAGCCGCGAGTAGCCGGTGTAGGACGCGATGTCCTGGGCGGTCTCGTCGAAGCCCGGGAGCACGAGGACCAGCGGGCGCCGGCCGGACGCGGGCGCCGCGCCGGGCGGGACGTGGAGGATCACCGGGACGCGCCCGGCGGCGACCGTGGTGCGATGGGTGCCGGGCGCGAGCGGGGTGCACGTCGTCGGCTTCGCGGCGGTCGTCGTGACCGCCTGCTGCGCGGGCGGCTCGGCGTGCGTGGAGCCGTCGCGGGCAAGGGAGACGCCGAGGACGACGATCAGCGCCAGCGCCGCGACGACCACGTAGCGCCGCAACGCGTGGGGAGACGGGGCGGGCACGGCGGACGATGGTAGGAAGTCCGCGCCGTCAGAGCGCCGGTGCGGCGGCGCGCCGCGACAGCGCCGGGCGCAGCGCGAGCAGCAGCCAGGCGAAGACGCTCGCCGCCAGCGTGACGATCGCCGCGCACGCCCATGCGAACGCGAGGTCGGCGTGCGAGAGGTCCAGGCGCCCGACGTCCGTGCCGAGGACGATCGCGTCGGCCAGCAGCCAGGCGGCGGCCGCGACCGCGGCGGCGACCAGCACCAGCCGGCGCGTGTCGGCGAGCGTCGCGCGCATGCCCGCGCGCTCGCGGCCGAAGACCTCGGGGTCCGCGTGGGCGACGACCGCCACGGTGCCCGCGGCCCACGCGGTCGCGACGAGCATCCCGCCGACCACGTCGCTGGGCCGGTGCCAGCCGGCCACGATCGTCGCCAGCCCGATCCCGGTGCCGTACAGGAACGCC
>DATDMD010000083.1:0-7667 GCA_036518975.1 Baekduia sp. | reverse complement strand
GCGATCGACGTGAAGTTCGCCTGGTCGAGCCCGTCGGGCAGCGGCTCCTGCGTCCACTGGCGGTCGTAGCGCAGCAGGACGCCCTGCTTGCCGATCGCATAGCCCCGGTCCGGGTTGCCGGGATCGAAGGCGATGCCGTTGAAGTTCGCGAGCGCGAGGTTCGGCGGCTTGGCCGGATCGGGCTCCCACAGGCCCGTCGCCCTGCGCCACAGCCACATCTCGGCGCCGTCGCCCACGGCATAGGCGCGGTCGGGCGTGGGCCACGCGACGCCGCGCAGGCGCGGGGTCGCGCGAGCGCCAGAGGCACTCGTGAGGTACTCCGGCTGCCAGCCGGCGCCGGGCGAGTACCGCGCCACCTCGCCGTCGTCGCCGACCGCGAGCGCGCTCGAGTCGATCGCCGCGATGGCCTTGCCCGGCTCCGGAGCGATCGCGGTCAGGGTGTGGCGGAACGGGACCGGCCATGCGCGCAGGCCAACGGTCTGCGCTGTCCGGGTGATGCGCGCCGGAGCCCGTCCGCCCAGCCAGCCGTCGTCGTCGGCCGCGAAGGCGGCACCGCTGGCGGTGCCCAGCGTGCCGCCGAGCGTCGGCACCTCGTCAAAGGTCGCCCCGCCGAGGCGGAGGATCACGCCCTGCGGGAGGCCCGTGATCACGCGCCTCCCGAACGCGCTTCCGTCCGCCCACGCGAAGCTGCGCCCGTCGCCGGACGGCAGCGGCGCGCCGAGCGGGTGATCGCACAGCGTGGCCGTGCCGACGGCCACGTCGCACCATGTGCCCGCGACGCTCCCGCCGGACTCGTCGTAGAAGAACGTGGCGTCCTGCTCGTCCTGGCTCGACCCGACCTTGACCGTGGCATCGACCCATGCACCTTGGGTCGTGGCCGTCAGGGCCTGGCCGTGGGCGCGCGGCGAGAGGTGGACGGTCGTGCCGCCGACGGTCGGGGCGGCGTCGGCGAACGGCGAGGTGCCGCGCGACACCGGCCGCCACGTCGGCGGGTCGCCACCGTCCGCCGCCTGGCGGCGGAAGAGCACGATCCCGTCGGACGAAGGCGTGCCCGTGGCGAGCAGCCAGGCGTCGCCCGGGCCCGCCGTGTCGATCGCGACGACCTTGAACGTGTCGTCCTGGGGCTTCGCGCACGGGGACGCGGCGTCCATGCAGATGTCCTCGCGCGTCCACTTGGTCCCGTCAAAGCGCAGGACGGCGTCCTCGGCCTTGTCGTCACCGGCGGTCGGGACGACGTAGGCCCCGGCATGCCCGTCCTGCTCGGCTGGGGCGAGCAGGACGTGTGAGCCGCTGTACAGCGCCTCACCAGTCAGCAACGGCGGCTGGTCGGTGGCTGGCGGCGTAGCCGTCGAGCCGGGCGTGCCCGTCGAGCCCGGATCGGTCGTCGTGGGCGGCGTGCTCGTGCTGCCCGGCACGCTGGTGGTTGCCGGCGCCGCCGCCGTCTCCGGGTCCGGCGCGACGTGGAAGGCGCCGCCGGGGTCGCGCACGACGAGGCCCTTGTCGGACAGCACGACGACGGCGCCGTCAGGCGTCGAGCGACCGGCCGCCGGCGAGAAGGAGCTCACCGGCTGGCCATCGGTCCCGGTCGGCGCCGGAACCACCGACCACCCGGCGTCGGAGCCGCGCAGGAGCTTGGCGTCGCCGATCGACCACACCTCGCCCGGCGCCTCGCTCCCGGAGGCGCCGAAGATCGTCCCGCCGTTGTCGGGCACGCCGAGCTGAGACTGCGCGGTCAGCGGCGACTCGGACTCCTGCCCGACGCCCGTCCCTGAACGCGACAGCACCAGCAACGGCAATGCCGCCACCACCAGGATGAAGCCGACCGCCAGTCTTCGCAGCGGACGACGGTCGCGGCGACGCGTCACCGGCCTCGGCCTCGTGCGGGCTGCGACACCGACGCGATCGTCGCGGTGTCCGGCGACGCCACGAGGTCGTCGTCGGACGACGAGGTCGTCGTCGGCTTGTTCACCGGATCGGCGCGCAGGTCGAGCTTCGTCGGCCACTTCTTCCGGTTCAACCTCATCACCAGCTTGTGCTTGCCCTTGGCCAAAGTCGACCGCTTGCTCCTCGCGACGGTCTTCTTCCCGCGCTTGCCGACGAGCTGGACGTGCGCCTTCGCGCTCAACGTGATGGTCAACTCGAGCTTGGTGCCGTGCACCACGGGCTTTCCGACCCTGGTGACGAGCTTCCTGGCCTTCTTGGCCGGCGCGACGGTCGGAACGAACGGATAGTTGGACGGCGGCGGCTCGGAGAAGACGGGCGGCACGATGCCGGAGTCGTCGTCGGGCACGTCGTCCTCGGGATCGCGCGCGATCGAGTCGTCGAGCGGCCGGTAGGTGATGAGCGCGTGCATCGCCGGCTCGTCGTCACGGGGCAGCGAGTCGCCCAGGTGGAAGAGCCAGCCGTTGCTCGTCGCCAGCCAGCACTGGCCGGGAGCGGGGCAGGCGATCTTGGACGCCGTGCCCTTCCGCGCGATCCCGTCGCCCGGCCCGGGAAGGGCAGCCACGGGCTCGACGGTCCCGTCGACATGCAGCCGGGCGACGCGGGCGAGCACGTCAGGGAACGGCGCCTCGGAGCGCGGAACGTAGGCGATCCAGACGCCGTCGCCGTCGGGATCGGCGGCGACGCTGTTGATGCGCACGCCGGGCGCGAACACCCCTTGCGGGTCGCTCAGGGCGACCTGATCGAATCCGGAGGCGCCACCGCGCAAGACGATCGACGGCGCCGCGTCGATCACCGCGCCGGCGATGGCGTACAGGCCGCTCGCCGTGCTCGCGAGATGCAGCGCCGTGACCTTGGAGGGCGGCGAGCCGGCGTAGTCGATCGGGGTCGACGGGAACAGGGGCGTGAAGGGACTCGAGCTGTCCTCGATGACCTGGTGGAGCAGGTACGGGCGCTGAGCAGATTCGCCCGGGGCGACGACGTCGTCGTCCGCGACGCGGACGCTCTCGTAGAGGCCGCCCTGGTGAAAGGCGAGATCTCCGATCGCGCGTCCCGGATCGTTCAACCCCGGCTGGCGCGCCGTCAGCGACGGCACGGCGCTGAGGGTCGTGCCGTCCCAGTGCAGGTGGAAGGCGCCGACGTTGACCTTGCCGCTAAGCCGCTCACCGGCGAACCAGCAGTCGCTCGGTCCGTTGCAGGCGGCGGCGTTCATCTGCTCGTAGGACGTCGCGAAGCCGATCGGCTGCGCATACGAGGCGACGACCTGGCCGTTGACAAAATGGCAGAGCGAGCGATGGGCGGTGCCGCCGACCTGCGCCTGCCCGACCGGCTGATCGCTGATGGTCCAGAAGTCGAGCGGGCCGGCCCAGGCGATGCGCCCGTCCGTGGCGCCACACACCGTCGAGAGCTGATGCCAGCCGGTGCCGTCGTAGGCCCAGAGCCCCGCGCTGGTCAGCAGCAGCCCGCGGTTGGATGCCCAGAAGGACAGGTCGGAGATCTCGCCAAGGCCAACCGGGAGCCCCCCGCTTCCCCCGGGCTGCGCGGGCGTCAGCGGTTGCTCCGTGTGCCAGCCGGCATCGGCCTGCGCGGTGACCGGCGCGGCGACGACGCAGGCGGCCAACGCCGCGGCGGTGGCGAGGAGACGGTGGGCGCGGCTCATCGAGTCGCCTTCCTGGTGGTCTTGGTCGCCGGCTGCTTCTTGGTGGTCCTGCTCGCCGGCTTCTTCGTACTGGTCTTCTTCTTGGGCGGCACGATCCTGAAGCGCACGTCGAGGTCGTCGACCAGCGCCTTGCGGGCCGGCGCGCTGAACGTCACGTGCGCGGAAGCATCCAGCCCGGCCTTGGCGGTGACGAGCGACTTGTAGGCCTTGGATGTCCTGAGGACGAGGCGCACGGGACCGGGACCGCGAACCACCGTCGACGCGAGCGCGACCCGCCGCTTCACGAGCACCCGGCGCTTGACCTTGCGCTTCTTGTGACCGCGGCGGGCGGGGATGGTCACCGTCGTGGTGACGGGCACCGTCGCCTGGACGGTCGCGCGCAGGACGCCGCCGCCCGGGCAGACGGCGTCGAGCCGCACCGTCCCGTCGCGTTGAGCGACCGCGCGCAGGGACATCTTCCAGGCGATCGGCACCGCCGGGGCCTTCGGCGGGGCGGAGATCAGGACCGATCCCGGCTGCCCGGCGGGAACGCTGTGCTCCGTCACGAGGAAGGCGTCGTAGCTGTTGTTGGCGTCGACCGGGACGAGGTTGCTCGCGGACGAGCCGAACACGAGCATCGAGTCGTCGGACGAGAACGTGGGTGAGCCGGCGCCGCCCCCGCCGTCCGCCGTGCCGGGCCCGGATGCGGTCCCGTCGACGGTGTTGGTCATCCGGCGCATGATCTGCGTCGTCAGGTCGATGGCGTACAGCTCGGTCAGGCCCTGCTGAGCAGGCGTGCTGCCCTCGAGGAACGGCGGTGCGAGGAGGAACTGCTGGCGCGCCGTCGAGAAGGCGACACGCGTGCCGTCCGGTGAGATGCCCGCGTTGTAGACCCAGTTGCGAAAGGCCGGGTCGTTCGGGGGTGCAAACGCCGCCGCGGTCAGCTGGCGGACGGCCTGCCGCCGCGTGAGCCCGTCGCGCATGTCGACGACGAACAGATCAGGGGTGCCGCCGGGCGCACCAACGAGCGCCGCCACCCGACCGTCTGCACTCAGCGCGGGGCGACCGGCCACCATCTCGGGCCGGGCGATCCATCCCTCGACGAGGTCGCTGCCGAGATGGAGGGTCGGGAACGGCCCCTGGCAGGTCGGGTCGTCGACGGAGCTCGCGGTCGAACAGCCGGGCGCCAACGGGTCGCCGCCGCCGATCATCCGCCGTGTCGGTGCTGAGGGACCGTCAGCGATCCGGCGCCAGAGCGGCTCGTCGTACCCGATGACCCCCCTCACGTCCTCGTCTCGGAGCGTCGGCACCTGTGCGCCGATGTGATCGCCGAGCCAGGCGACGGTCGTCCCGTCCGCGCTGAGGGTCGCCCCCATCCCCTCCGACGTCGCCTCGACCGCGCCGCCGTCGACGGGCGTACCGGTCATCGCGCCCGTCGTCGCGTCACGCGTGCCGGAGACCAGCGTGGTGCGCTGGGTGTCGAGGTCGCGGACGACGACCTGACCGCCCGGCGTGGTCGTACCCGGCGTCGAGCCGTCGGACCCGCTGGTCAGATCGGAGGGCGAGCGGATGACGAACGCCACGCGCCGGCCGTCCGCGGAGAGCGCGGCCCGCGGCGCCGAGACGGAGCCGTCGCCGGTCGTGTACGACAACCCGTCGGCCGAGCCGTCGCGCGCCGACGCCAGCGTGTAGAGCGGGCAACCCGAGGCAGGGTCACACGCCATGTCACGAACGTAGACGTCCGGTGCCGTGTTGGTATCGTGCGCCGGATCGAGCGGGGCGGACGTCGTGAAGCTCACGTAGCGGCCGTCGGCGCTGATCGAGGGGTTGCCCGCGTTGGTGACCGCATCGGTCCCGTACGCGTCGCCGCCGGCGACCGTCGCCACGGCGCCCGACTGCAGGTCCTTGCGCAGCACCCCCCTGATGCCGCCGAGCGATCCGGCGAAGACGACGTAGTGCCCGTCGGCCGACAGCGCCGGCGAGGCGACGGCGTCGGCCTGCTCCAGGGGAGACAGCGACACCAGCCGCGGCGGGTCGAGCTCGGCGTGCGCCACGGGCGCCGCGGCAAGGGCGGCGAGCAGCACGGCGCTCGCGATGGCGATGCGCGCCGTCACTTGACCGCCACCCGGAGCCGCAGCGTCGTGGCGTTGCCGGCCTTGTCGCGCGTGACGACGCGGATCACGTAGCGACCGGCCTTCTTGTAGATGTGCCGGAATGTCCGGTGCCCCTTCTGGATCGTCGAGCCATCGCCGAAGCGAGCGGTCGAGCGCGATCCGAGTACACCGGATCCCGCATCGGTCAGCGCCACCGTGTAAGCACGGGCGCGCTTGCGCCTGGGCGCCTTCTTGTCGTGCGTCAGCTTCGCGCGCGGTGGACGCGCGTCCACCTTCAGCGTCACCGGGTCGCTGACGATGCTCTGCCCCAACGTGTCGGTGCTGCGCACCTGCACGCTGCGAACGCCGTTGCCGAGCAGCGCGGGGCTGGGCGTGAGCCAGTGGTTGCGCAGGCCCTGCGCGACCGGCTGGCCGTCGATGAGCACGGTGTACGTGACCAGCTGCGCCGCCGAGGGCGCCGCGTCCCACTTCACGCGCGCCGACCGCGGCCGGACCCAGCCGTCCGGCGCGATGACGATGAACTTCGCGGGCGGCGCGGTGACCGCGTCCACCACGACCTCTCGGCGACCCGATCCGCCCTGCAGCCAGCCGACCACGCCGCCGCCCTTGCCGTCGCGGCCGATCGCCAGCTGCGAGACGTCGCCGGCATAGGCGCCGGCGACGACGCCGGTCTGGACGCCGCCCTCGGCGTACTCCTGACGGACCGCGACCGCGGGCAGGCCGTCACCACCGGACGTCGTCCACGCGGTCAGGGCGCCGCCGTCCGCGCCGAGGGCGGTCACCGTGTCCTCGCTCGGGTCCAGCGGGGCGGGCCCGCCGTCCAGCGGGGGCGCCGTCGCGGAGCCGAGCGTCTTGACGCGCAGCGCCCCCGGCGCCGTGAAGGCGACGCGGGTCGCGCCGAGCTGGCCGCCGTCGGCGACGGCGACGCTCGGGCTGCCGACGCCACCGCCGATCACGCCCCCGTCGACGGTCGTCGCGCCGGCGAAGACCCCCGCCTTCGAGTCGAGGCTCGGAGGCAGCTGGTTGGCGTACACGCGCGTGCCTCCGAGCGGACCGCCGGGGATGCCGTCGACGCGCGTGACCACCTGGGCCATGCCGAGACCGGTCACCCCGAGCGCCACCGCGCTCGCGTCGTCGGTGACCTGGCGCCCGTCCTGCGTCGACGGGCTCGCCTGCAGGATCGGGGCGAAGGTCGTGCCGAAGACGCGGCGCGCGTAGGCGCGCGCGGTCGCGGTCTGGTCGCGCTCGATCCACGCCGCGACGGCGGAGCCATCGTCGGCGACGCCGACCTGCGGGCCGTTCGCGGCGGTCGGCGACGGCATCGAAGCGTTCTTGTTGCGGTTGATCGCGCCGATCTTCGACCAGCGCCCTCCCCCGTAGCGCGCCAGCCGGACCTCGGCCATCACGTCGCCGTGGCGGAGCTGGACGTTCCCGTTGGGTCCCTGAGTGAAGTCGTAGGTCACCACGCGGTAGCCGACCAGGGCCCGCGACGGCTCCGTCGCCGCCAGCGACGGGGTGATCGGGTTGCCCGTGCCGACGTTCGCGTCGACGATCAGCGGTGCGCTGAAGGCCGCGCCGCCGCCCGGGAGCTCGGACGAGTAGAGCGCGTACTGGGGGCGGGCGTGCACGGTGGCGATCGGGGTCTTCCAGACCACGAGCAGGCGCCCATGGTCGGAGGCCGCGATCCGCGGCTCGCTCGCCGAAAACGCCAGGCCGTTGTCGACCCGTTGCGCCGCCGTCCACGTCCCGTGCAGGCGACGCGCCACGTACACGTGCGCCACCCCGGCGTCCTGGTGGATCCACACCGCGCCGCCGGTGCCGTCAGAGGCGATCGCGACGCCGCCGAGCTCGAGGACGTCCGCGCTCGGCCCGTCAAGCGTCGACGGCGGCTCGACCAGGGCCGACGCCGCCGCGCAGTACGACAACGACATCAACGCCATCAGGAGCAGCGCGACGAGCGGCGGCAGCGCGCC
>DATDMD010000082.1:0-12584 GCA_036518975.1 Baekduia sp. | reverse complement strand
TCGATCCTGATCTTCCTGTTCATCATCCCCGTCTTCGCGGGGCTGGCGAACTTCGTCCTGCCGCTGATGATCGGCGCGCCGGACATGGCCTTCCCGCGGCTGAACGCGCTGTCGTTCTGGCTGCTGCCCTGCGCGGGCGTGCTGATGCTCGCGTCGTTCTTCGCCCCGGGCGAGCAGTTCGTCAACGCGAACGTCTACAACGGGCTGTTCAGCGTCCACGCGTCGCTGATGATCTTCCTGTTCGTCATCCCGGTGTTCGCGGGCCTGGCGAACTTCGTGCTGCCGCTGATGATCGGCGCGCCGGACATGGCCTTCCCGCGGCTGAACGCGCTGTCGTTCTGGCTGCTGCCGTGCGCGGGCGTCCTGATGCTCGCGTCGTTCTTCGCCCCCGGCGGGTCGTTCGCGTCGGGCTGGACGGCCTACGCGCCGCTGTCGACGACGGCGCCACTCGGGCAGATGTTCTTCACGATCGCGGTCCAGTTCGCGGGAGCGTCGTCGATAGCCACGGCGCTGAACTTCCTGGTCACGATCATCACCATGCGTGCGCCCGGCATGTCGTTCTTCCGCATGCCGCTGCTGGCGTGGGCGAACTTCTCGACCTCGCTGCTGGTCGTCATCGCGACGCCGTTCATCGCCGCGTCGCAGTTCTTCGTCCTGCTGGACTACGCGCTGGGCTTCCACTTCTTCGACGCCGACAAGGGCGGCGACGTGCTGATGTACCAGCACGTCTTCTGGTTCTACAGCCACCCGGCGGTCTACATCATGATGCTGCCGGGCTTCGGGATCGTCTCCGAGGTGCTGTCGGTGAAGTCCCGCAAGCCGATCTTCGGCTACCGGATGATGGCGTTCTCGCTGCTGGCGATCGTGGTCCTGGGCTTCACGGTCTGGGCCCACCACATGTTCGTCTCGGGCATGCAGTCGTGGATCCGGATCCCGATGATGGTGACGACGGCGATCATCGCGGTGCCGACCGGCATCAAGATCTTCTCGTGGCTCGCGACGCTGTGGAAGGGCGTGCTGCACCTCGACACGCCGATGCTGGTCGCGCTCGGGTTCCTGACGATGTTCACCTGCGGCGGCATCTCGGGCGTGATGCTCGCGATGGTCCCGCTCGACATCCACGTCAGCGACACCTACTTCATCGTCGCGCACATCCACTACGTGCTGTTCGGCGGCTCGCTGTTCACGATCTTCGCGGGCGTCTACTACTGGTTCCCGAAGATGACGGGCCGGATGTACGACGAGAAGCTGGGCAAGCTCCACTTCTGGATGACGTTCATCTTCTTCAACGCGACGTTCGCCCCGATGCACATCATCGGCGTCCAGGGGATGCCGCGCCGCGTCGCCGACTACGCCGACCAGTTCGCGACGTGGAACCTCATGATCTCGCTGGCGTCGTTCGCGCTCGGCCTGAGCACGCTGATCTTCGCCTACAACATGATCGCGTCCTGGCGCGGCGGCGCGCGGGCGGTGGCCAACCCCTGGCGCGCGCTCACGCTGGAGTGGCAGGTGTCCTCCCCGCCGCCGGTGTTCAACTTCGACCAGGTCCCGACCGTCGTCGGCGGGCCCTACGAGTACGGCGTGCCGGGCGCGGTGCACGGCATCTTCGGGCCGGCGGCGCCGGCCGAGGCCAAGGCGACCCCGGCGGGGACGCACGCCCAGCCACCCACCGAGTGACGATGAGGAGCCGGAACCCATGAGCACCATCTTGGTCGTGGCCAACGAGACCTTGGCGGGCGCGCAGCTGCTGGAGGTCGTCAAGGAGCACGTGGCGGCCGCGGGCGGCGACGCGCGGGTCGTCATCTGCGTGCCGCGCAACAAGCCCAGGCACGGCAACATCATCTACGACGACTTCGTCTTCGACGCCGCGAAGGTCCGCATCGACCTCGCGCGGCGGTTCCTGCGCGACCAGGGGATCAACGCGGTCGGCGACATCGGCGACCCGGACCCCTACAGCGCGGCGATGGACGCAATCGCCGAGCACAGGCCGGACGAGGTCATCGTGTCGACGTACCCCGCGACGGTGTCCGGCTGGCTGCGCCGCGACCTGATCGAGCGCATCGAGCAGGCGTCCGGGCTGCCGGTCACGCACGTCGAGCAGGACATCGACGCCGTCGGCATCCCGTTCCACGTCACGCTGGTCGTGGCGGCCAAGACGGCGTCGGGCGACGAGCTGCTCGGCGCGCTGAAGGCCAAGGCCGGCAGCGACCCGCGCGGGTCGCTGTTCATCGTGATCGTCCCGCAGGAGGGCGGCGAGGGTCAGCACGCCGCCCGGGCGCGCGCCCGCATGGCGCAGGTCGTCGACCGGCTGATCAGCGAGGGCCTGATCGCCGCGGGCATGATCGGCGACCCGGACCCCTACACGGCGACGATGAACGCGCTGCAGTTCTTCCGCGTGGACGACATCGTCATCTCCACCCTGCCCGCGACGCGCTCGGGTTGGCTGCGGGCCGACCTCGTCGAGCGCGTGCGCAAGGCCACCAACAAGCCCGTCGAGCACGTCGAGACGGCGGATCGCGCCGCCGCCGACGCCGCGTAGCACCCACTCAGGAGAACCATGGAAGCCGCCTCGATCGCCGCCGCCGACCACGGCCACGACCACCACGGTCCGCCGCCGGCCAACCGCAGCTCGCGGGTGGACTCGTCCCTGCTCGGGATGTTGTTGTTCATCATCTCCGAGGTGATGGTCTTCGGGGCCTTCTTCACGGCCTACTTCTTCATCCGGGTCGTGGCGGTCCCCGGTGGCTGGTTCCCGATCGACGGCAAGGACCTGCCGGTCGCCGTCGCGGGCGTCAACACCGCGATCCTGGTGTCCTCGTCGCTGACGCTGCACTGGGCGCAGACGTCGATCAAGAACGGCAACCGCTTCGGCCTGCAGGCCGGGATGCTGACGACGTTCCTGCTCGGCCTCACGTTCCTGTTCATCCAGATCAACGAGTACGTCCACATCGGCTTCGCGCCGCAGGACAACGCCCAGGCGACGGTCTTCTTCTCGCTGACCGGCCTGCACGGCGCGCACGTGACGATCGGCCTGGTCCTGCTGGGGATGGTGACCTGGCGCGCGTTCCGGGGCCACTTCTCGCCCGAGAAGCACCAGGGCGTCGAGATCCCCGGGATCTACTGGCACTTCGTCGACATCATGTGGATCGTCGTCTACACGACGGTCTACGTGCTCTAGATGGCCCTGGACACCGACATGCCGGACGGCGACGACGGCGGGCGCGACTGGAACGCGCTGCTGCAGCGCGTCCTCGAGCCCTTCCGATCCGAGGCCGCGGCCTTCCGGGTCCTCCTGGCGGTGATCGCGATCTTCGGGACGATCATCGTCGTCACCGTGCTCGTGCGAACCTTGTTCTGAGGCAGCAGCGCACGGATGCGCTCAGCAGCTGGGCGGCGCACTGAGGGCGCCGCCCACCGCTGCCCCCAGCTGCAACACCCACACCACGACGAGCGCCGTGGGCCTCGTCCCCGTTCTGGCGCTCGCCCGTCCGGAATCGGCCACGCTGTCCTACCAGCAGGCCGAGACCCTGATGGCCTGCCCTACTTGACCGTCAGCGTGCCCTGCATCCCCGCCTGGCGGTGGCCGGGCACGGTGCAGTAGTACGTGTAGGTCTTGCCGGCCTCGAGCGTCGCCTTGAACGACGAGACGCCCTTGGCGACGATCGGGCCCTTGCCGAGCCCGTCGATCGCGATGTCGTGCTGGACGCCGGAGCGGTTGGGCATCGCGATCGTCACGGGGCCGGCGGTGCCGGTCGCCTTCGCGTCCACGAACGCCAGCTGGCCGTTCGGGTCGGCCGGGATCGCGATGACGCCGGCCTTCTCGGTGGCGGTGCCGCCGCCCGCGGCCTGGACGGCGGTCGCCAGGCGACCGGTGTCCTTGCCGGGCTGGGCGGCCACGGACGCGACGTAGGCGGCGACGTCGTGGGCGTCCTGGCCGTGCACGAGCTTGGCGGGCATCTTGATGCCGTCCGAGTTCGGGAGGCGGTTCGGATACAGGATCTGCTTGTAGACGACGCCGCGGACCGCGGTCTCGCCGAAGCCCTCCTTCAGCGACTGCTGGAACGCCTGGTCCAGGTTCGGACCGGTCGTGCCCTTCGTCGACGCGCGCGCGAGCGTGTGGCAGGAGCCGCACTTCTGCACGAAGAGCTGCTTGCCGGCGACGGCGTCGGTGGGCGGGTCCTTCACGTCCCCGCAGGCTGAGAGCGCCGGCAACGCGGCGACGATGGCAGCGCAGAGCGCCGCACGCGGCATGATCCTCTTCCCCATGATCGCGGGTGATCCTAACCGGTACCCAGGCGGTCAGGGCAAGGGCGAACCGTCACGGGTCCGGGAGCGCGGACAGCTCGCCCCGCGCGGCGGCCACCACACCGAGCGCCACGCCGTCCCAGGAGAAGCGCTCGCGGGCGACCCGGACGAGGTCCGCGCGGGTCTCCTCGCGGACCTCGGAGCCGGCCTCCAGCCACGCGACGACGCGGTCGGCGAGGTCCCGCACGGCCCGCGGGCCGATCGTGAAGCCGAGCCAGCCGCGGGCCGCCGGCGGGACCGCGCCGGCCAGGATCGTCCGGACCTCGCCCAGGCCGGAGTGGTCGGCGACGATCGGCAGCGCGCCGCATGCCGCCGCCTCGACGGCGACCATGCCGAACGCCTCCGGGAACGTCGACGGCACGACCTGCGCCTCGGACACGGCCAGCAGCGGCGCGATCTCGGGATGCTCGAGGCGGCCGGTGAGCACGATGCGCTCGCGCAGACCGCGCGCGGCGGCCACGTAAGCGGCGCGGTCGCCGGCGGCGTCCAGGTCGTCCAGGAACGCCGGGAGCAGCGCCAGCGCGCCCTCAGGGCCGCCCTCCGCCCCGCGCCCGAGCGCGGCGAGGGCGCGGACCTCGTCGAGGTCGCCGTCGGCCAGCGCGCCGATCATCCGCTCCAGCGCCGCGCGGTAGGCGCCGAACCCGACGACGACGAGGCGCGCGCCGGGCTCGGCAGCGAGCACCAGCGGCCACGCGGCGACGAGCAGGTCGACGCCCTTGCTGACGATGAGCTTGCCGACGAACGCGACGAGCCGGCTGTCGGGGTCCGCCCCGTCGGCGGCGATGCGGCCGAGCGCGCGGGCGGCCTCGCCGGTGTCGCGCGAGAACGAGGAGGCCGACGGGTCCGGCGGCGCGGCCAGCGCGTGCTCGGCGAGCCGGGCGGCGACCGCGCGCAGCTCGGCGCGCGCCTCGGCGGGGACGCGCGGGCGGAACTGGACGACGTCCACGCCGGGCGGGCCGAGCCGCGTCCGGGCCGGGAGCGCGGGGTCGTCCATCGCCGCCCACAGGGACTCCGCCGTGTGGCGGGAGCCGACCAGCACGGTCCGCGCGCCCGCCAGGCCCTCGCGCGCGTAGCCGAGGAACCGCTCCGGCTGGGGCTTGACGGTGTACTCCAGCGCGCTGCCGTGGACCTTGACCGCGTAGGGCACGTCCAGCCCGGCCAGCGCGCGCGCCAGGACCACGGGGCCCACGACGAGGTGGTTGGCCAGCGCGAGGTCCGGCCGGACCAGCTCGGCGACCTCGCGGACGGCGGAGACGTTGCGCGCGACGTAGTCGGCGACCTCGGCGTCGGAGAGCTCCGCGAACGTCCGCGCCTCGATCCCGTCGTAGCGGTCGGCCACGTAGACGGGCAGCACGCCGCCGATGTCGGGCCGGTAGGTCGTCACGCGCCGGCCGGGACGCACCGGGCGCACCCGCAGCACCCCGCCGTCCCAGTCGGCGACCGCCCCGACGGCGTCGACGTCCTCCGGCTGCCGGTCCTGGCACAGCAGGTGGACCTCGTGCCCGGCCCGCGCCAACGCGTCGGCCAGCAGCGCGTTGTAGACGTTCGAGCCGGTCCCGTGCAGCAGGTAGCCGTGGAAGACGAGGATCCGCAAGCCACGGATCATGCCCGGTTGCAGGGCCTGGCAGGCCGACGGTCGATAGGCTTCCGCGTGTGAGCACGAAGCAGCGCTACCGCATGCGCACCCCCTCGACGGGGCGCGAGATCCTCCTCGAGGCCGAGCCCGGCAAGATCTACCGCGACCGCGACACCGGCGAGCCCTTGGAGGTCGTCGGCAAGGTCATCCCGCTGGCGCCCAGCGCCTCGCGCCTGCCGTGGGCCGTCGAGAACCTCCGCTTCTGCAACTGGTGCGACGAGCTGGCGCAGAAGGACCTCAACGACTGCCCGACGTGCGGCCGTCGCATGGCACCGCTCACGGTGCCGTCCGCCGACTGAGGGACGCTCTGCACGTGCGGCGTCGCACGACAGCCATCGCCCTGATGCTCCTCTGCACCGCCGGCCTGAGCGCCTGCGGTGGCAGCAGCGTGTCCCACGACACGATCCCGAAGACGACGCCCGAGCTCATCGCGCCGGAGACGGCGTCGATCGGCGGGGCGTCGGCGACCGCGTCGTCCAACTCTTCCAGCTCCTCGACGCCGAGCGACACCGCGTCCAGTTCGACGCCGTCGAGCACGGCGGCGCCCTCGACCTCGTCGGGCGGCGCCTCCAGCGGCGGCGCGAGCTCCGGCGCGGCGTCGACGCCCTCGACCTCGGGCACGTCGGGCACGGGCACGGGCGCCGCGGGCACGGGCGCATCCGGCACGGGCACCGGCGGCGCCGCGACGGGCGGCACGGGCGCGACCGGTGGCACCGGCTCGACCGGCGGCACCGGTGGCGCGACCGGCGGCACCGGCGCGGCCGGCGGCACGGGCGCCGGCGGCGGGACCTCGGGCACCGGGTCGACCGGCACCACAGGGTCCTCCGGGTCCGGCTCCGGCGGCTTCAGCGACTTCTGCCAGCAGAACCCGGGCGCCTGCCCGGGCTAGCCGTTCCGCTGCCGCCCGCCCCCCAACGCCCTACGGCGTGGAGATGACCCGCGCCGAGTACATGATCCGGGCGGTCCGGTACAGGCAGTAGTAGTTGCCGACCTGGTTGACGGCCTGCGCGGTCTGCGTCTGCGAGTCGTCGCAGGAGCCCTTGGGCCGCGACGCGCGCCAGGACGTGTCGCCCGGCAGGCCCGCGGCCAGCGCCGGCGCCCACGTCGGCACCGTGAGCCCGATCACGTAGCCCTTCTTGACCGGGATCGACTTCTGCAGCGCGAACTCGACGGTCTGCCCGAAATACGGCGTGAGCTTCTGCATCTCGCCCTGGGCGACCAGCCGCGCGTGCAGGTGCTGGCCCATGCGCAGGACCGAGATCGTGGCCTGCGCCTCGCCGCCCAGCGACTTGTTGAAGAAGTCGATCTGCTTGGCGTCGGGCGTCGACAGCTTGATCGACCACGACACGAGCGTCCCGTCCCGCTGCACGGTGTACAGGCCGCGGTTGGTCCCGACCTTGGCCTGGTAGCCGGTCGTGCGGCCGAGGGCGTAGCAGGGCTTGTCGGGGCAGCTCGGGTTCGCGTCGCCCGGATCCACGATCGGGATCGGGTCGAGCGTCGCCGGGGCGACCGCGGGGTAGGCGAGGCTGGCGCCCACGATGAGGGCCAGCAAGGTGCGGAGACGAGGCATCACGGCAGATTCAACACGAGCGATCGGCGAAGTTGCGGGCAGGGTGCCGTGCCAACCTTCGTTCGCACGCCGACACCGGCACGCCAATACCCTGGTGGACATCGGCGTCTCCCCTGCTCAAAGTTCGCCGGACCGCCGTCTGGTCCTCCTCTTGGCGCTCGCCTGCGGCGCGTCGGCGGCCAACCTCTACTACGCCCAGCCGCTGCTGGACGTGATCGCACAGGATCTCGGCGTGTCGGCGGCCGTCGCGGGCCTGCTGGTCACCGCCTCGCAGGTCGGCTACGCGGCCGGCCTGCTGCTGCTCGTCCCGCTCGGCGACCTGCTGGACCGCCGGCGGATGGTCTCCCGGATGCTCCTCGTCGCCGCCGCCGGCCTCGCGGTCGCGGCCGCCGCGCCGGCGTTCGCGGTCCTCGCGGTCGCCATCGCGGTCGTCGGCGTGACGTCGGTCGTCGCGCAGGTCCTGGTCCCGCTGGCCGGGACGCTCGCGCCCGAGCACGACCGCGGCAAGGTCGTCGGCAACGTCATGAGCGGCCTGCTGCTCGGCATCCTGCTCGCGCGCACCGCGTCGGGGCTGATCGCCGAGGTCGGCGGCTGGCGCTCGGTCTACGTCATCGGCGCCGTGCTGATGGTCGTGCTCGCGGGCGTCCTGGCGCGCGCGCTGCCGTCGACGCCGCCGGTCACCGACCTGTCCTACGGCCCGGCGCTGCGGTCGGTCTTCGCGCTGGTGCGCGACGAGCCCGTCCTGCGCCGCCGCATGGTCTACGGCGCGGCCGGGATGGCGAGCTTCTCGGTGGTCTGGACCGCGATCGCGTTCCTGCTCTCGGGCGCGCCCTACAACTACGGCGAGGGCACGATCGGCCTGTTCGGCCTCGTCGGCCTGGTGGGCGCGGTCGCCGCCCAGGGCGCCGGGCGGCTCAACGACCGCGGGAGCGGCCACGCGTCGACCGGCGCGTTCCTGGTGGTCATCGCGCTCGCGTGGGGCCTGATCGCGCTCGGCAAGACGTCGCTGGTCGCGCTGATCGCCGGCATCGTCCTGCTGGACCTCGGCATCCAGGGCCAGCACATCCTCAACCAGAGCACGATCTACACGCTGCACGCCGACGTCCGCTCGCGCGTGACGACCGCGTACATGACCAACAACTTCGCCTTCGCCGCGCTCGGCAGCGCCGGGGCGTCGTGGGCGTGGAGCGCGGGCGGCTGGGGCGCGGTGAGCGCGCTCGGGCTCGGGCTGGCGGCCGTGGCGCTGGTGGCGTGGGGCCTGGAGCACGTCCAGACCGCGGACGCCCGGCGCGCGGCGGCGCGCGAGGTTCAGGCCGAGACGCTCGCGTAGACCTTGCGCAGCGTCTCGTGCACGGTCCACACCGTGCGCTGACCGGCCTTCAGGCGGCAGACGTCGCCGGGGCCGACCTCGAGCACCGGGCCGTCCTCGAACGCGATCGTCGCGCTGCCGCTCAGCACGACAAAGAGCTCGTCGGCCTCCACGTCGGTCACGGTCCCCGGCGTCATCTCCCAGATGCCGAGGTCGACCGCGGCGCCGGCCGCCGTATGCATGAGCGCGGCGGAGGCGGTCGCCGGCGCGCCGGCCAGGACGTCGGTCGGGTCCAGCTCGTCGGGCGTCAGCGCGGCGTCGCCGGCCGCGACGACCCACGGCGGCTCGGCGTCGTTCACTTGGTGGCTTTCAGCTTCAGGGTGAGCGTGCTGGGCGCGTCGGGCGCGAGGTCGACGCAGCTGCCGCGCGGGCAGCCGGGCCGCGCCGCCTCGGCGGCCGCGTAGAGCGTCGCCGGCTGGCCGATCGCGGTCTGGGAGAAGCGGATCGTCACCGACCGGTCCGACGGCCGCGAGACGTCGGCGCCGCCGGTCCGGGCCGGCAGCTTGTTGGCCCGCTGCTGGAGGACCGAGCCGCGCAGCACGGCGTCCTTGCCGGCGGTCACGCACACCAGCCACTGCGGCGTCGTGTCCGGCGGCGCGCTCGTCGTCCAGAGCTTCAGGCACAGCGATCCGGGGTTGCCGGAGCTGGAGAGAAGGTCCCGGCCGTCCCAGGCGGCGGCGAGCGTGAGCGACGCGCGCAGCCGCCCGTCCGACGAGCGCGCCAGCGCGAAGCGCGTGAGGTCCAGCGGCGAGCGGACGTCGCCCTTGGCGTCGGCGGCGACCTGCGGCGCGGGTGCGGGCGCCGCCGCCGTCGCGGTCGTGACTCCGCCGGCGGCGACGCCGCAGGTCGTCAGCAGTGCCGCGGCCCACCGCCCGCGCATCCGCCTCAGCGCCCCTCGTAGGTGGCCTTGCCCGGCCCCTCGCTCAGGAACGACGCGACGGCGTTCTTGAGGTCCTCGGTGTCGAACAGCGGGCCGGAGACGTCGGCGACGAGCGCGTCCGCCGCCCGCGCGCCGTGCTCCTTCTGCTCCCACACCAACCGCTTGGTGGCCGCGTGCGCGAGCGTCGGGCCGTTGGCGACCTTCTCGGCGAACGCGCGGGACTGCGCCGCGAAGTCGTCCGGCGCGTACACGCGGTTGACGACGTTCCAGCGCTCCAGCGTCGCGGCGTCGAAGAGCTCGCCGGAGAAGATGAGCTCCTTGGCCCGGTTGGGACCGGCGCGCTCGGCGAGGCGCTGCGGCCCGCCCATCGAGGGCGTCAGGCCGACGACGATCTCCACCAGACCGAACTTCGCGCGCTCGGAGGCGAGCAGGACGTCGCACGCCAGCGCGATCTCGAACGCCGCCGTGAGGCAGAGGCCGTGCGCGGCGAAGACGGTCGGCAGCGGCAGCTCCTCTAGGACGTGGATGGTCGCCAGCAGCTCGTCCCACAGCTCGCCGCCGCGCTGCGCGGTCATGCCGTCGAAGACCCTGCCGACGTCGACGCCGCCGGAGACGACCTTGCCCTCGGCGCGGATCAGCAGCCCGCGCGGCGGGTCGACCGCGACGCGGTCGATGGCCTCGCGGAAGCCTGCGAAGACCGCGTCGTCGAACAGGTTCAGCGGCGGGCTGTCGAAGGTCAGGACCGCAAGCGGCCCCTCGGTCTCCAGGCGGACGACGTCGCTCACGCGTAGTGCTCCTTCAACTCGGCGCCGGTGGCCTGGATCGCGTCCATGTCGCCCGGGCCGGGGACCCAGGGCAGCTGGAGCGGGTCGCCCACGTAGCGCGGGATGACGTGCAGGTGGAAGTGGAAGACGGTCTGCCACGCGACCGCGCCGCAGCTGTTGATGAGGTTGATGCCGTCGGCGTCCAGCGTGGTCTTCGCGACCCGCGCGTAGCGCTGGCCGGCCTGCGCCACGGCGGCGAGGTCGGCGGGGTCGATCTCCAGCAGGTCGCGCGCATGGGTCCGCGGCACGACGAGCGCGTGCCCGCGCGTGGCCGGGTTGATGTCCATGAACGTGACGGTCCGTTCGTCGGACGCCACGATGGTCGCCGGGATCTCGCCCGCGACGATCTTGCAGAACAGGCAGTCGGGGTCTGTGGCGGACATGCGCGGCACCTTACCCGTCCGCGTTCAGGTGTCGTTCACCTCCGCGACACGGAGGACGAGTAGCCTGAAAGGCCGATGACCGGTGTTGCCAGCACCCCGACGCAGGACGCCCTCTACGCCGACGTGGCGGCCCTCGCGCGCATCGACCGGCTGCCCTGCTCGCCGGGCGAGGCCGAGGCCGCGGAGTGGATCGCCGAGCGCCTGCGGGCGTGCGGCGCCGACGTCACGATCGACGAGGAGCTCGTCCACGGCACGTACTTCACGCCGCTGGGCGTCTTCACCGGCGTGGCCGCCGCGGGCGGGATCGCGGTCCTCACCGGCCGGCGCCAGCTGGGCGGGCTCGTCGCCGCCACGTGCGCGGCCGGTCTGTGGCAGGACCTCAGCGGTGGACCGCGCCGAGCGCTCCGCCGTCTGCTCAAGCGGCAGAAGACCACCAACGTGGTCGCGTCGATCGGGCCGGACGACGCCGAGCACACCTTCGTCGTCCACGGCCACCACGACGCGGCGCGGACGAGCTTCATCTTCGACGACACCGTCGCCAAGTTCGTGATGGAGCACCTGCCGTTCCTCATGAGCGGCCGCGACCGCTGGCCGCCGCTGATGGTGCTCGTCTGGGGTGGCCCGGCGGCGATCGCGGCCAGCGCGCTCACCGGCGGCCGCAAGACGGCGGCGTTCGGGACGCTCGTCGCGGGCGCGACCGCGGCGGTCATGGCGCACATGAGCCGCCAGCCGGTCGTCCCCGGCGCCAACGACAACCTCAGCAGCGTCGCGGTGCTGCTCGAGGTGGCGCGGCGCCTGCGCGACGGCGGCGGCCCGCCGGACGGCGTCCGCGTGATCCTGCTCAGCGCCGGCGCCGAGGAGGCCAACCAGGAGGGCATGCTCGCCTTCGGCCGCCGCCACTTCCCGCGGCTCAGCCCGGAGCGGACGTCGTTCCTCTGCCTCGAGACGGTCGGCTCCCCGGAGCTCGTCCTGATCGAGGGCGAGGGCTTCCTGAAGATGTTCGAGTACCCCTCGCACATGAAGGAGCGCGTCGCCGCGGCCGCCCACGACGCCGGCGTGCGCCTGCGCCGCGGCATGCGCCTGACGTTCGCGACCGACGGCCTGGTCCCGCTGCGCCAGGGCTACGAGGCGGCGTCGATCGGGTCGATCACGGAGCACCTGGTGCCGGCCAACTACCACTGGCCGACGGATGTGGCGGAGAACCTGGACTACGGGACGGTGCAGGACGCGGCGGAGATCGTGATGGCGACGATCTCGCGGAGTGGGAACGGGGAGACGCCGTAGGGGTTGGTGTTGTCGGCGCGTCTTGGGCGCGCCGGCGTGGAATGGCGACCAGCGCCGACGGTGTGGTGCCGCGAGCGGGCTTTGCGCTCATCTACGGCGAGGTCAGCCGAGCCCGAGCGCCGTCGACCTCCGCCGTCGTCTCCTCGGGACGGGGGGCGAGTTCGGGGCCGAATCGTAGGATCGCCGCAGTGCTGGACACCTTGACTGGCCTATGCCCAGTCGGCGTGACCGGGACTGCGGAGACTTCGCGCAGCCACCGAGGATCTCGCGGTCCGTGGCGTCTGGTGTCCCGATGCGGGACACCAGACGACACGGATCGCTCGTTCGGTTGCG
>DATDMD010000081.1:0-16990 GCA_036518975.1 Baekduia sp. | reverse complement strand
AGTCGCGGTCCAGGAGCGTGCTCAGCAACGCGGCGCCCAGCGCGCCGCCGACGTGCGGGCGGCGCTCCGACCAGTCGACGCACGCCCGCGCCGTCGCGCGACGGGCGCCGAGGACGGCGTCGACGTCCAGCCCGAAGTCCGCGAGGCGCCGCGCGCCGCGGTCGGTCAGCCCGAAGGCGCCGTCGCCGAGCGTGAGGACGCGCGCCTTGACGAGCCCGTCGGCGAGCGCGACGCCCGCCTGGCCGGCGAGGTGGTCGTAGCAGGAGCGCGCCGCGCGCAGAGCCTCGCCGTGGTGCCACGCACGCAGCCCGGTGACGGGCTTGCGCGGCGCGATCGCGGCCAGGCCCTCCAGCGCGCGGCCGACCTCCGGGCCGGCGAGCCGGACCTCGCGGCGGCGGCCGACCTTCTCGGTCACGACGAGGCCGCCGCGCTCCAGGCGGTCCAGGTGCTCGGTCGCGGTCGACGGCGCGATCCCGGCCGCGACCGCCAGCTCGCGTGCGCTGTGGCGGCCGCCGTTGAGCAGCGCGTCGAGCATCGCGGCGCGCGACGGATCGGCGATCAGCGCGGCGACGGCGGCCAGGTCGACGTCCATGCCGCGCAGGCTAGGACGCCAACGCTTCGGCCGCCGCCGAAACGTCTCAGCCCGCGCAGGTGGCGGGACGCGGGTGCTGCTTGAGCAGCTTCTCGAACGCGACCGGCTGCGCGGTCATCACGCCGTCCACGCACCAGTCGATGAGCTTGGTCCACGTCGCGGGCGACTCGCCGTCGTCGCTCAGCCACGTGTGCCAGGCGTAGCCGGCCTGGTGCGCGCGGGCGACGTTGTCGGCGGTCGTCACGTTCAGCGTCGTGCCGTTGAGCTCGTAGGTGATCGGCAGCTGGAAGGCCACCACGCCGGGCCCGGGCGACTTGCCGCCGAGCAGGAAGTCGCCGCTGCCGCCGATGCCGGGCGCCAGCGGGATCTGCGGCGCGATCTGGTGGAAGCGGTCGACGGCCGCCTGCTGGAAGGAGACGACGATCAGGTCGCGCCGCGGGTTGTTCTTCAACAGCTTGCCGAGCACGTCGGCGTTCTTGAGGTACTCGGAGACCGCCTCGGCCTTCGTGCGCCCCTTGATCTCGATGTTGATCGGGGTCTTCGGGAACGCCTTCAGCACGGCCTTCAGCGTCGGGACCCGGAAGTCGTCGGCCGTGAAGCCCTTCGGCGGCTTGCGCTTGCCGGTCGCCACGCCGCGGAAGGTGTAGGCCTTGGCCGAGCGGTCATGGCGGTAGGCGTCGTCCGTCGAGGCGTGGAACCAGTAGGCGCCGTCGAGCTTCTCGACCTGCTTGAGCGTGTGCGACGCGATCGTCCCCGAGCCGCTCGTCGTGCGGTTCAGCGTCGTGTCGTGCATGACGACGACCTGGTCGTCCTTGGTCACGCCGACGTCGAGCTCCAGCATGTCGGCGCCCGCCTTCAGCGCCGAGCGGAACGCATACATCGTGTTGGACGGGAACTCGTCCTCGCCACCTTGGTGAGCGATGTTGAGCGGCTGGCGCTCCAGCCACGGGTTGGTGGCGGCGGGCGCGGCGGGCGCGAGGACGGCGGTGCCGGCAAGGGCCAGCGTCGCCAGGGACAGGGCGAGTGGGGCGCGAGACATCGCGCGGCAGTCTGTCACATTGAACTACGCGATCGAATGCTCGATCGCACCCAGCTGCGCGATCTCGATCCGGACCGTGTCGCCGGACGCCAGGAACCGCGGCGGGTCCATCGCCTGGCCGACGCCCGACGGCGTTCCGGTGAGGATCAGGTCGCCGGGCTCCAGCGTGCACGTCTCGCTCAGGAAGCGCACGATCTCCTCGACGCCGAAGATCAGGTCGGAGGTCGACGAGTCCTGGCGCAGCTCGCCGTTGACCCAGGTCCTCAGGGCCAGCGCGCCGGGGTCGGCGATCTCGTCGGCCGTCGTGATCCAGGGGCCGTAGGGCGCCGAGTTGTCGAAGCCCTTGGCCCGCGTCCACTGCTTCTCGCGCTTCTGGAGGTTGCGGGCGCTGAGGTCGTCGGCGACCGCGTAGCCGGCGATCGCGCCGCCCGCGCCGATGACGACCGCGAGCTCGCCCTCGTAGTCCAGCCGCGCGGCGGCGGCCGCGGGGATCGCCACGCTGCCGTTCGGCGCCGCGGCCGACGACGGCAGCTTCATGAAGATCATCGGCGCCTCGGGCGGCGTCTGGCCCGTCTCCCGCGCATGCGCCGCGTAGTTGAGGCCGACGCCGAAGATCGCGCGGGGTCGCGGCACCGGCGCGAGCAGCGCGACGGCGGCCAGCGGGTGCTCGGCCCCGGCCGCGGGCGTGCGGTCGCCGGAGGCCAGGCGGTCGAGCACCGTCGAGCCGTCGGCGAAGGCGACGACCGCGTCGCCGCGGACCTCGCCGGCCTGGGGCGCGTCGGCGCCGGGGAGCAGGAACGTCGCGAGCTTCATGGCGCGCCGGACCTTAAGCGATCGACGGCGGCGGCGCTCAGGTGCGCCAGCTGACACAGCGTCCGGTCAGCGACCGGACGCCGGTGCATCGTCCTAGGGCGTGGTGCGCGCGGCGCGGCGCTGCCGGCGGCGCTGGGCGGCCGCGGCGCGGCGGCGGTCGGCCGGGCTGGCCGTCGCCTCGTTCTCTTCACGACGCTTGGCCCACTTGTCGCGCTCTTCGTCGCTCATCTTGCGAATCGTGAGGTCGCCAGCGGTGACCTGCTCCTGGATCCGGTCGAGCTTGGCCTCTCGAGCGGCCTGGTCTCGCTCTCGCTGCGTCTTTGCCATACAGATAGGATACCCCGCCCGCGAGCGCGTTAGTGACAATGGTCGCTAGCGTGCACCCGGGCTCAAGCTTCGGCGTCCGCGGCCGATCGCCCCGTGAAGATGATCGGTCTGCGCAGGGGGCGGGAGGAACGCGTGCGCGTGCTCGTGCCCCAGGTCGCGACGCTCGAGGCGATCGTCGTCCGCGCCGTCACCGGCGCGGCCGAGCTGGGGATCGTCGGCGCCGACGCCAAGATCCCGGCGCGCTTCCTGCATCGCCGCCGCGCGACGATCGTGCCGCCGGCCGGCGACCAGCGCGTCGACGGGACGCTGTTCGCGGTCCCGGGCTCCGGCGGCCGCGTCCGCGAGGACCTCCTGCACTTCCTCCAGGCCGCCGTCCCGCTGGCCCCGCGGCGCCAGCCGCAGCGCCGCGAGGACGCCCGGATCGACCTCGTCCGGCCGGTCGCGATGATCCCCGACGGGTTCAAGGTCGGGTGGCTGAACGGCTTCACCCGCAACGTCAGCGCCGGCGGGATCCTCGTGGCCGGCGCGGACGCGCTGGACGAGGGCGCCCGCCTGCGCCTGCGGTTCGAGCTGGACTCCGAGGAGGACCTCATCGACCTCCTGGCGCGCGTCGTGCGCGCCGACGACACGTGGGGCCTGCGCGGGCTCCGGCTGGAGCGGCTGAGCGACCGCGAGCGCGAGCGGATCGTGCGGTTCGTGTTCGCACGCCAGCGCCGGGCGCTGGCCGAGCTGCGCTCGCGGTCGGCGTAGCCCTAGACGCGGCGCGTCCGCCCGGCCTCCGGGTCGTCGACCGTGTCGACGTCGCCGTCGCCGTCGCGCTCGCGCACGAAGCGGCGGTGCTCCTCGGCCAGGTCGTCGTCGGCCAGGCCCTCCTCGTGCAGGGCCGCGCGCGACTCGTGCAGCTCGGCCTCGGCACGCTGCGCGCGGGCCTCGCGCTCGGCGCGGTCGGCGTCGGCCATGCGCTCGTTGGCGACCTCGCGATGCGCGCCGGCGACCTCTTCACGACGGCGGACGACCTGGCGCTCGCGCGAACGAGCGCGCATGCGCGGCATGACGAAGGCGAACAGTGCGACGAGCAGGATCGCGATGACGATGATCGCGACGATGACTCCGGTGGACATTGGTGACCTCACCTCTCCCGTGGTGGCGTTGTCCCTTCGGCGTACCCGTAGCCTCCGGAGTCGATGAGCGGAATGTTGGCGACGATCCTGGCAGCCGCAGGCGGCGGTTCCTCCGGATTCGGGGGCGGCGGCGGTGGTGGCGGCGGAGGCGGCTTCGGCGGGGGCGGCGGCGGCTTCGGTGCCGGCGGGGGCGGCGGCTCGCCGGTCCTGTTCCTCTTCATCCTGTTCGCCGTGCTGGTCTTCTTCGCGTTCGGCGCGTTCAAGACCGTGCAGTACCGCCGGCAGCGGGCGGCGCGCGAGCGCAGGACCGAGCTCGCCGCGGCCGAGGCCGCGAACGACGACGCCGACTTCGACCCCGAGACCGTGCGGCGCGAGGCGATCGCGCTGTTCCTGGACGTCCAGCGCCTGTGGTCGGCCAACGACGTCGAGGGGCTCGAGCGGATGGTCGGCCCCGACCTCATGGTCGAGTGGCGCCGGCGGCTTGAGGACTTCCGGCGCCGCGGCTGGTGCAACCGCTGCGAGCCGCTCGCCGAGCCGCACGTCGAGTACCTCGGCCTGGTCAACCGCGAGGGCGAGGACGAGGACCGCGTCGTCGTCCGGATCACCGCGCCGATGCAGGACTACGTCGTCGACGCCGGCGGCCACGTCGTCACCAAGAAGGGCGAGGGCGACACGACGACGACGCTCACCGAGTGGTGGACGCTGCACCCGCCCGGCGAGCGCTGGCGCCTGCTGTCGGTCGAGTCCGAGGCCGAGGGTCGCCACAACCTGACGTCCGAGCTGATCGCGGTGCCGTGGGGCGACGCGCGCGTGGCCGACGCCGCGCTGGTCGAGGGCGCGGTCGCCGACCGCGTGGCCGACGGCGTGGCGGTGAGCGAGATCGCGCCGGCCGAGGTCGACGCCGACGCGCGCGCCGCCGCCCTGGACCTGTCGCTGGCCGACGGCCGCTTCGCGCCGGAGGTCCTCGAAGTCGCGGCGCGCCGCGCGGTCGAGGCGTGGGTCGAGGCCATCGACGGCGCCGACGACCCGCTGGAGGCGATCGCCGACCGCGGCGCGATCGAGAGCTTGTTGTACGGGAACGACGGCGACGGCGCGGGCGGCCGGACGCGGGTCGTGGTCCGCGGAGCGCGCGTCGTCGGCCTGCAGGTCGTCGCGGTCGACGCGCGGTCCGAGCCGGCGACGATGACGGCGCTGGTGACCGTCGAGGGCCGCCGCTACGTCGAGGACCGCGACACCGCCGCGGTGCTCGGCGGATCGAAGGGCAGCGAGCGCCGGAGCGCGCAGCGGTGGACGTTCGCGCTCGGCGACGACGCGGCGACGCCGTGGCGGCTGGCGGCCGTGACCGACGTGTAGGACTACTGGCCGGCCGCGTCCATCAGGGCCTGGACGAGCTCCGGCGAGCCCGACGCCATCAGCGCCCCGACCAGCGTGCCCATCAGCAGGCCGCGCAGCTCGTCGCGGGAGAGGTCGCGGGCGTTGGCGATCCAGTCCAGGCACGCGCCGTCCATGAACCACAGCCAGCCGCGGACCGCGGTGCGGGCGCCGGGCGGGACGGCTTGCCGTCGCCGAGGATGCCCTCGAGGATCCGCTGGGCGGTCGAGGCGCGGACGCCCTCGACCATCTGCCGCACCTCGGCGACCTCGCCGGCGGTGATGATGAGCTTGTTGTAGCCCTCGCTGTGCTCCTCGATCCAGCCGAGGTAGACGTCGAGCGAGCGCTCGAGCTGCTGGGCCGCGGGCAGCGACGGGTCGGGCTCGGTCCTGTCCCTCAGCTCCTCGGCCGCGGCCTGGAGCGTGGCCTCGAAGTAGGCCTGCTTGGACGGGAAGTAGTGGTACAGCAGCGCCTTCGAGATCCCGGCCTCCTTCGCGATCCGCGCCATCGAGAGCTCGGAGTAGGCGAACGACGTGAACAGGCGCTCGCCGAGCGCGATGAGCTGCGCGCGGCGCTCGTCGACGTCGCGGTCGCCGCCCGCGCCTACACCTTGATCTCGGCGCCCGTGGCCATCGCCCTCGTCCTGCTCGTCGGGGCCGCCGCGACCGCGCTCGCGGTCCGCCGGTCGTCGCAGACCATCGCGGCCTTCGGCATCCTCGGCGGCCTGCTCGCGCCGGCGTTCGCGGGCGCCGACTACGACGGCGCGACCGTCGCGCTCCTGCTCGCGGCCACCGTCCCGGCCGCGGCCGTCCTCGTCGCGCAGCGGTGGGACGCGATCGCGCTCGGCGCCTTCGCGGTCACCGCGCCCCAGCTCGGCCTCTGGCTCGTCGGCACGCCGGCGACGGCGCCCACGCTCCTCGCGCTCTCCGCCTTCGGCGCCCTCTGGATCGCCCAGGCCGTCGGCTTCGAGCTGCGCACCTCGGCGCCGACGCTGCGCCCGATCTCCGCGTTCCTGCTCACCCTCGACGCGCTCGTCGTCGCCGGCGCGGGCGCGGCGGTGCTGCTGAGCCATCACGACTCGACGGCGACCAACCTGTGGCTGTTCGGCCTCGCCGCCGCGCACCTCGCGGTGGGCCTGGCGACGCAGCGGCTGCCGCGCGTCTCGCAGGAGCTCGGCCTGCTCGCCCTCTCGCTCGGCGTGGTGCTCGCCGACGTCGCGCTGGCCTCGACGCTCGACGGCGCCGCGCTGCCCGTCGCCTACGCCGCCGGCGCGATCGTGTTCGCCGGGTTCTCGCGCACGCTGCCCGGCCGCCAGGCCGACCACCTCTTCGTGCGCGCCGGCCTCGGCGGCCACGTCCTCCTCGCGGCCAGCCACGCGCTGATCGTCGACGCGTCGCCGGCCGGCGCGATCGACACCAGCGCCGCCGCCCTCGCCCTCAGCGCCGTGGCCGCCGCGTCGTTCACGGCCGCCCGCGTCGGGAGCGTCCCCCGCGTCATGCGCGCGGCCCTCGACGTCACCGCGCTGGCCGCGATCGGCTGGCTCGCCGCGCTCACGCTCGACCCGCTGCCGCTGGCGCTGGCGTGGGCCGCGCAGGCCGCCGCGCTCGCCCAGGTCTGGCGCCGCAGCCGGGACGCCGTCGCGCACGCCGCCGCCTGGACGCACCTCGCGCTGGCGGCCGCCGTCGCGCTCGTCTGGATCGCCCCGCCCGCCGCGCTGGCCGACGGCCTGGACGACCCGCTCGCCGCGGCGCTCGCCCTCGGCGCGCTGTCGCTGGCCATGGTCCGCGCCGGCCGGGTGCGGCTGGCGCTGCCGGCCGCGCTGTTCCCGGCCTCCGTGACCGACCTGCCGATCGCCTACGCGGCGGCGGCGGTCACCGCGCTCTACGCCGCTTCGACGCTCGTCGTCACGGCGCTCGGGCCTCACGCCGGCCAGGTCGCGCTGTCGGGGCTGTGGGCGGTCCTCGGCGTCGCGGCGCTGGTCGGCGGCCTGCTCGCGAAGCGCACGGCGCCGCGCCGGGCCGGCCTGGCGTTGTTGGTGCTGTCGATGAGCAAGGTGTTCCTCGTCGACCTCGCCACGCTCGACTCGGCCGCCCGCGCCGGCTCGTTCCTGGCCGTCGGGACGCTCCTGCTGGGCGCGGCCGCCGCCTGGCATCGCTTCGCCCCGCGCCCGCGGGAGGAGCCGGTCCCGGCGGACGCCTGAGGCGGCGCCCGCGAGCTGCCGGTCACGGGGGGCCGCCGCGCCCGGCAGACTGTGCCCCCGTGCGGTTCCGCCACGTCCTGCTCGCCGTCGCCGCGGGCCTCGCGCTCGCCGACGCGTCGATCGTCACGCTCGCGCTGCCGCAGCTGCTGCGCGAGCTGCACACGTCGGTCGAGGGCGTCGCGGCGATCCTCGGCGTCTACACCGTCGTGCTCGCCGCCTCGCTGCTGCCGATCGAGCGCGTCCAGCGGCAGGTCGGCGCGCCGCGCACCGGCGCGGCGGGGCTGGCGACGTTCGGCGCGGCGTCGCTCGTCGCGGGCGCGTCGTCGACGCTCGGCCTCCTGCTCGCCGCCCGCGCCGTGCAGGCCGTCGGCGGCGCGGCCGCGCTGGTCGCGGCGTTCGCGCTGCTGGAGCCCGGCGGCGCGGCGGGCGAGCGCGGACGGCGCCTGTGGCTCGGCGCCGCGGTCCTGGCGGCCGCGGTCGGCCCGGCGCTCGGCGGCGCGCTGACCGAGGCGTTCTCGTGGCGGTCGATCTTCTACGTGCAGGCGCCCGTCGCCGCGCTGGCCGCGGTCGCCGCCTTGCGCGAGCCCCGGCGCGACACGCGCCCCAAGCCCGCCACGCCGGACGGCCCACGGATCACGATCGGGCCGGCCGTCTCGCTCACGCTGGTCTCCTCCGCGCTGACGGCCGTCCTGTTCCTGCTCGTCCTGCTGCTCGTCGCCGGCTGGGACGTCACGCCGCTGGCCGCCGCCGCGACGGTCACGGTGATCCCGGCGGGCGCGCTGATCGGCTCGCGCATCGGGGGCGAGCCGCACGCCCGCGCGGCCGCCGGGTGCGCGCTCGTCGCCGCCGGCGTCCTGGCGCTCGCGTTCCTGCCCGACGCGCACCTGCCGTGGACGTTCGCGCCACAGGCGGCCGCCGGCCTGGGCATGGGCCTCGCGCTGCCCGCGCTCGGCGGCGACCTCCTCCCCGAGCGCGACCCGCAGGACGCCGCGCGCCTGCTCGTCCTGCGCCACGTCGGGATCGCGCTGGCGCTCATCGTCCTGGCGCCGATCGTCTCGCACGACCTCGACGCCTCGACCGAGCGCGCGAAGGAGCGCGGCGTCGCGGTCGTGCTCGACGCCAAGCTCGCGCCGACCGACAAGCTGCGCCTCGCCCCCGACCTCCTGGCGGGCGTCGACGAGGACCAGCCGCGCCACGGCCTGCGCCAGGCCCTCGACGCGGGCCGCTCGACGATCCCGGCCTCCGACCGGCCCGCCTACGACGACCTCGCCCGCCGCGTCGACGACACGCTCGTCCTCGCCGTCGGCGAGGCGTTCCGGACCGCGTTCCTGGTGACCGGCGCGCTCGCGCTCCTCGCGGCCGCCGCCGTCGTGCCGCGCGCACGGCGGACCACCGCGCTGGCCGGCGTGGCGGCCACGACCGTCGCGCTCCCGCTCGCCTACGTCGCCCTGCACCACACGCAGGCGCCCAAGGCGGTCGCGATCCGCAACCCGTGCGAGCAGCGCGACCTGCCGAGCACGGGCGGCCTGGAGGGCTTCATCCAGGACCGCGCGCTCGAGCTGCTGGACACGACCGCCTGCCGCGCCGGCTCGTCCCGCGAGGAGCTCGTCCTGGGGATCGCCGACGAGGGCGAGCGCAAGCGCTTCGAGGAGAAGTACGGCAAGGACCCCCGCAGCCTCTCGGCGATCCTCCAGGGGCTCCTCGGCTAGGACTACAACAACTCGGGCAGCGCTTCCTGCGGGTCGCCGTGCAGCAGCCAGCCGGTGTCGGTCCGCTCGACCAGACCGCGCCGCGTCAGGACGCCGAGGGCCGTCGTCACCGACGGCCGGCGGGCGCCGACGAGCTTGCCGATCGTCTCGTGCGTCAGCGACAGCGGGACGCGCACGCCCTGCGGCGAGACCCGGCCCCAGCGATCCGCCAGCAGCCACAGGAGGACGAGCACGCGCGCGTCGACCCGCGGCACCTGGGCGATCGCCCGCTGGACGCTGAGCTGGCGCGACCGGCGCACGGTGCGCCCGACGACCGTGTCGAGCATCTGCGGCCAGCGGCCCGCGACGGCGGCGAAGCGGCGGTCAAGGACGGCGACGCGCGCCGGCTCAAGGACCGCCCACGTGATGGAGCCGGGCAGCGGGTCCAGCGACGCCTCGTCGTCCCACGGTCGGATGATGTCGCCCTGGCCGAGCAACTCGGTGGTAGATCGCTTCGCGAGCTCCACGTCGCGCGTGATCAGGCCGTCGAGCACGAGGAGCCCGACCGCCGGCGCCGCGCTCTCGCCGTTGGGCGACGGGAACTCGAACGGGCCGGTGGGCAGCGCGTGCACGGCGGCGACCGCGTGACGGCGTGCGAGATCTCGCGCATCCCCGCTCAGGCCGGCCCCGAGCTCGGGGTCTGCGTCGAGGATCGAGATCAGTGGACGTGAGGTCATTGTCTGACTGGACACCACGACTCGGTCTTCCCCGTCTGATGGGAGACAAACACCGCCTTGCGCTCGCGCCCCAAGCTTGAGTAGGGATGGACCGGAATCTCGTCCGTCATAGGCCGATTTCTTACACTCACCGTCGCGTGTCCGATCACAGACATGGTGTACAACGGGCCGGCTTCCGGTGCCTCCGTTCGGGGTCTGACGGAGCCGGGTAGGTCGTCCGGAGGATGGCCGACCTCGACCCTGGCACCATTGAGGGCCCCATGAGCTTCCTGGAAGGTCAGCTGCTCGTCGCCTCGCCCGCGATGTCGGACCCCAACTTCGCCCGGACGGTCGTCGCGATCGCCAACCACGACGAGGAGGGCGCCCTCGGGATCGTGCTCAACCGCCCGTCCGACACCGAGGTCGTCGAGGCCGTCCCGGAGCTCGAGGGCGTCGTCGACCCCGACGAGGTCGTCTTCGTCGGCGGCCCCGTCCAGCCCGCGTCGATCGTCGTCCTGGCCGAGTTCCAGGATCCGCGCGAGGCCGCGTACCTCGTCGTCGACGCCATCGGCCTGGTGAGCGACCGCACGGGCCTCGACCACCTCGAGACCGCGACCGCGCGCCGCCGCGTCTACGCCGGCTACACCGGGTGGGGCCCGGGCCAGCTCGAGGCCGAGCTGGAGCGCGAGGACTGGATCGTCGAGCCCGCGCGGACCGAGGACGTCTTCGACACCGACCCGGCCGAGCTGTGGGGCCGCGTGCTGCAGCGCAAGGGCGGCCAGTTCCGGCTGCTGGCCCGCATGCCGGTCGACCCCACGGTCAACTGACGCCGCGCGTCTACGACGCGACGAGCGCCAGCACCACGACCACCACGATCCCGACCCCGATCAACCCGTACACGATGGTCTGCGCGGGCCAGTTGCGCCGCCAGCTCGCGGGATCGGACCGGTCGCGGGTGACGTGTCCCTCCGGGGGCGTTCCGACCCAGTCGTCATCGTCGTCATAGCCAGGGCTCATGGCCTAGAAGTACCCGATACCGTCCGCGCGGTGGCGAAGAAGAAGCCCGCACGACCCACGCGGCCCCAGAAGTCCAACGAGCCGACGACGGCGCAGCTGCGCCAGGAGTACTACGCGCGCCGCGCCGCTGAGCAGGCGCTCGAGGAGCTCGGGCTGCGCATGGACGAGCGACCAGCGCCGAAGGGCGACGCCCACTGGTGGGCGGCGACGCGCGACGCGCTCGACCGGCTGGAGATCATCCATGCCACCTGGCGCTTCACCGGTCTCACCGGCTACGCGCCCGAGCCGCAGGACTTCGACCCGGACTCCGGCTGGCCCACCGCTGAGGAGGTCGAGGCGGTCTTCGGGTCGTGGGACAAGATGCTCGACGAGTCCGGGATCGACGACGCGATCTTCGGCGCCGTGATCGAGAAGGCGCTGGCCGCCCACGAGCAGCTGGGGGCGCGCGAGAAGGAGCTCGAGGTGCGCGCCGGCAAGCTCGAGGAGGAGGCCAGGAAGATCCCGGAGCTCAAGCGCCGCGAGGAGGTCGCCCGCGCCAAGCGCGACGAGGCCGACGACGCGCGCGCGGCCGCCGAGGCGCAGCGCGACGCGGTCTCGCGGGAGCGCGACGCCGCGGTGTCCAAGGTGGAGGCCTTGACCGCCGAGGTCGCCGAGCTGCGCGTGGCGGCCGCTCTGAGCGCCGACGCGCCGCCGGCCGAGACCGAGTTGTTGGAGGAGATGGAGCGGACGCTCGTCGATGTCGCCGCCACGCAGCAGGCGCGCGACGAGCTGCACGACCGCATGGAGCGCCTGCGCGCCGAGCGCGAGCAGGATCGGCGGACGATCGCCGAGCTGACGCAGCTGCTGGCGCGCGTCGACGCGGAGGGCGCCGAGGCGCCGGACGGCACCGTCGTCGAGGACGAGGCGGCGCCGACGACGGTCCTGGAGGCCGTCGAGCGCGCCGCTGCGGAGAGCAAGCACTTGAGGTTCGCGCCGAAGGCGTTCGAGACCGCGGGCGAGTCGCCCTTCCGCCGTCCCGGGCTCGTGCTGCGCACGCTGCGCGGCCTCGACGCGCTGGCCGCGCGCTACGCCGCGGGCGACATGGGCAAGTCGCTCGGCCAGGCCGCCGCCGAGCACGGGATCACGCAGTGGAAACCCGACATCGCCGAGACGACGCGCAAGCGCTACGAGGACGACTACTCGTTCTTCCTGTCGGGTCCGGGCTCGCCGAAGCTCTGGGTCGGGCCGCACATCGGCCTCGGCTCGGGCTCCGGCGCGCAGTTCATCGCCCGCATCTACCTGCACGTGTCGGACGGCAGCGATCCGGACGTGCCGCGCGGGATCATCGTGGCGGTCGTCGGGCGCCACCTGCCCGACACCACGACGTAGATCGGGGCGGGGGCTAGCCCCCGGATTCGCCGGCCGCGGGCGGCGGCGGCGGTACCGTGCCCGAGCCATGACCGCGCACGCCGTGATCGAGGACGAGCTCAAGCCGCTGCTGCGCGGCGTCTCGCACGCGTACGCGTTCTGGGCGGCGCTGGCCGCGGCGGTCGTGTTGACGGCGTTGGTCCCCGCCGGCGAGCCGCGGGTTGGTGCCGTGGTCTACGGGGTCGGGCTGTGCGGGCTGTTCGCCGCGTCGAGCACGTACCACCGCTGGCGCTGGAACCCACGCTGGCGTCCGCTCCTGCGGCGCATCGACCACTCGACGATCTTCGTGTTCATCGCCGCGACGTACACGCCGGTCGCGCTGCTGGTGATGCACGGGACGCTGCGCTGGGCGATCCTCGTCGCGGTCTGGGCCGGGGCCTTGGGCGGCGTCGTGCTGTCGGTGGCGTGGATCAGCGCGCCGCGGGTGCTGAGCGCCGTGTGCTACCTGGCGCTTGGGTGGGTCGCGGTCGTGGCGATGCCGCAGCTGATGGGACGGCTGTCCGTGGCGCCGCTGGTGCTGCTGGCGGCGGGCGGGGTCGTCTACTCGCTGGGCGCGGTCGTGTATGCGACGCAGAGGCCCAACCCGTGGCCGCGGGTGTTCGGGTTTCATGAGGTGTTCCATGCGCTGGTGATCGCGGCTGCGGTGTTGCAGTTCGTGGCGCTGGCGGGGTGGGTTTTCCCGGGGGCTTGAGGTTCGTTGGCTGGCTTTGCGCTGGCGTTGTTGGCGAGCAGCGCAGGCGTTGGTCGTGCTGCGGCGCGTGGTCTGCTTGGCATCTAGGGCGTGAGGCCGTATCGACACTGCTCCAGGCTGTCGGCGTGCCTCGGCCGCCCTGGGGCGGGGGTTTTGGGAGGAGATCGCGGCACGGCGCGAGGTCGTTCGTAGCGCGTAGCCCTATATGGGCCACTGGATACGAATGACCGCCCGCGCGGTGGTCAGATTCAGATTGGTGCTCTATACGAGCACCAATGTGTAAATGACCCGGCCCGGCGGAGGTCAACGGCGTCTTTGGGTCCTATACGAACCCAAAACCACCGTTGACCCTCGCCGCCCCGGCGATTCGGCCCCGAACCCGCCCCGGAAGCACCACAAAGGACGAGCCACACCGCCAGCGCGGAGCACCACCCCAACTGCCTCGCCCTAGATGCGAAGCAGATCCCGCGCCGCAGCACGACCAACGCCTGCGCTGCTCGCCAACGACCACCCAGGCGCCCGCCCCCCGGACAATTGAACGCCCCCGTTCCTACTTCCTGGTAGCTTTCGCCCCATGGCCAGCACCGCCGAGACTCCCGACACGACCAAGACCGAGACCGAGGAGCCCGCCTTCTCCCTCGCCCTCACCCAGGATCAGAAGGACCTCCGCGACTGGGTCCACGGCTTCGCCGAGGGCGTCGTCCGCCCCGCCGCCCACGAGTGGGACGAGCGTGAGGAGACGCCGTGGCCGATCATCCAGGAGGCCGCGAACATCGGCCTCTACGGCTTCGAGTCGCTCCAGCAGTTCGCCGCCGACCCGACCGGCCTGACGATGCCGATCGTCCAGGAGGAGCTGTTCTGGGGCGATGCCGGCATCGGCATGGCGATCATGGGCACCGGGCTGGCCGCCGCCGCGATCGCCGGCCAGGGCACGTGGGAGCAGGTCATGGAGTGGATCCCGCGCTGCTACGGAACCGAGAGCGATCTGAAGGTCGCGTCGTTCTGCGCCTCTGAGCCGAACGCCGGCTCCGACGTCTCGAACATCCGCACGACGGCCAAGTACGACGAGGCCAGCGACACCTGGACCATCAACGGCCAGAAGGCCTGGGCCACCAACGGCGGCATCGCCGACGTCCACGTCGTGATCGCGCAGACCGACAAGGAGCTCGGCTCGCGCGGCCACGCGGCGTTCGTCATCCCGATCGAGACTCCCGGCATCGAGCAGGGCGCGAAGGTCAAGAAGCACGGGCTGCGGGCGTCGCACACCGCCGACGTCCACCTCGACGACTGCAAGGTCCCCGGCGCCAACCTGCTCGGCGGCAAGGACAAGCTCGACGAGCGCCTCGCCCGCGTCCGCGAGGGCAAGAAGGGCAAGACGCAGGCCGCAATGCAGACGTTCGAGGCGACGCGCCCGATCGTCGGCGCGCAGGCGCTCGGCATCGCCCGCGCCGCCTACGAGTACTCGCTCGACTACGCCAAGGAGCGCGAGCAGTTCGGCAAGAAGATCATCGAGAACCAGTCGATCGCCTTCGCGCTGGCCAACATGAAGATGGAGATCGACGCCGCCCGCCTCCTGGTCTGGCGCGCCTCCTGGATGGCCCGCAACGGCGTGCCGTTCGAGAACGCCGAGGGCTCGATGTCCAAGCTGAAGGCCGGCGAGGTCGCCGTGTGGTCCACGGAGCGCGCCATCCAGATCCTGGGCGGCAACGGCTACACCCGCGAGTTCCCGGTCGAGCGCTGGCACCGCGACTCCAAGATCTACACCATCTTCGAGGGTACGAGCGAGATGCAGCAGCTGGTCATCGCACGCGCGATCTCCGGCCTGCGGATCGCCTAGCGGACGGCCGGCCGTGACGCGCGTGCGGGCGGCGCATCTGGGACCGGAGCTGCGGCGGCCGCTCGTCCTGGACGCCGCCCTGCCGCTCTTCGCCCGCGAGGGCTACGACGCGGTGTCGATGCAGGCGATCGCCGACGCCGCCGGCGTCTCCAAGCCGGTGCTGTACTCCTGCTACGCGTCGAAGGAGGAGCTCTTCGACGAGCTCATGGCGCGCGAGGAGCGCAAGTTGTGGCACATGGTCGAGGACTCGGTCCCGGCCCCGGGCGCGCTGGGCGACAAGGAGGACCTGCTGCGCTTCGGCCTCGCCGCGCTGCTGTGCGCGGTCGTCGAGGCGCCCGACGCGTTCCGCGTCATCTACCTGCAGCGCCACGGCGAGACGCGCATCGAGCGCGGCCGCGAGCACTGGGAGCGCCGGATGGGCGAGGTGCTCGCGGCCTGGACGCGCCTGCCCGACCGCGAGACCGCGCTGCTCGGCCGCATGTTGGTGGCCTTGGCCGAGCTCGGCTTCCGCGTCCAGCTGGACGAGCCCGGCCAGTGGGAGCCCGACGCGCTCGCGGCCTACCTCGCGCGCGTCGTCGTCCGCGGGATCCCGAAGAGCGCCTAGCGCCTAGGCGAACGCCGCCGCGATCAGCTCGCCGGCCGCCTTCACCTGGTCGAGGTCGGACACCTCGGGCATGTTGACGATCACACCGGTGAGGCCCGCCTCGCGGTTGGCGGCGAGCTGCTCGGCGACCGAGTCGCGGTCGCCGTAGAGGGCGAGGCGGTTGAAGGAGTCGGGATCGATCGCCTCGCGCATCGGCGCGACCTTGGCCTCGGCCTCGGCCTGCGTGTCGCCGAGGACGAGCGTGGCGAGCTTCGTCCGGGAGATCTCGGAGGGGTCGCGGCCGACGTCGGCGCAGTGCGCGTCGATGACGCCCATGAGGTGCTTGATGCGCTCGACGTCGCCGAAGACGTTGGAGGCGTCGGCGTACTGGGCGACGAGCCGCAGGGTCTTCTTCTCGCCGCTGCCGCCGATCAGGATCGGGATGTCGCCGCGCACCTTCGGGTTGTTGTAGGCCTGGTCGACGTGGCTGTGCGTGCCCTGGACGGTCGCGCGCTCCTCGGTGAACATCGCGCGCATGATGCGCAGGCCGTCCTCGAGGAGCTCGAAGCGCACCTTCAGCGGCGGGAACTCGTACCCGTAGGCCTTGTGCTCGCTGTCGTTCCAGGCGGCGCCGATGCCGAGGATCGCGCGGCCGCCGGAGAGGACGTCGATCGTCGTCGTGATCTTGGCCATCAGCGCGGGGTTGCGGTAGGTGATGCCGCCGACCATCAGGCCGAGGTGGATGCGGCTGGTGCGCGCCGCGAGGGCGCCGAGCGTCGTCGGGCCCTCGAGCATCCAGTTCTCCTCCGGCCCGACGCCGCGGATCTGATGCAGGTGGTCCATGACGTACAGCGAGTCGAAGCCGGAGCTCTCGGCGGCGTGCGCGATCGCGGTCAGCCGCTCGAGCAGGTCCGCCGGCTCGGCGCCCGGCAGGTTGAAGTTCGGGATCTGCAGGCCGGCGCGGAACGTGGGAGAGGACATGCCTCGACACTAGTGCTCGGCGGCCAGCACCTTCGTGATCTTCTCGGCCACGGCATCGCGCGCGGCGTCGTCGGCGTACTTCGTCCGCGGCCAGAAGAACCCGCGCAGCCCATCCTTGAAGTTGCGCGGGACGACGTGGCAGTGCAGGTGCGCGACGGACTGGCTGACGACGTTGTTCATGGCCACGAACGAGCCGGCGGCGTCCATCGCCGTCGGGACCGCGGTCGAGAGCCGCTGGACGAGCGTGAAGAACGGCGCTACGCCGTCCGCCGGGAGGTCGGCGAGCGTGACGACATGCACGCGCGGGACGACGAGCGTGTGCCCCTCGAACAGCGGCCGCTGGTCGAGGAACGCGACGTGATCGTCGTCCTGGTGGACGATCGCGGCGGGCACGGTGCCGGCGATGATGGCGCAGAAGATGCAGTCCTTGGTGGCGGCGGCCATGCGGCCGGAGGCTAGGCGGTCGTCAGGCGCATCCATTCCGCGCAACTTCCGCAAGCGGCGCGCGCTTGTCGCTGAGGCATGCGCAAGCGTCTTCTCCCTTCCGTCGTTTTTGCCACGGCGATCCTCGTCGCGTTCGCCTACGCGACGAGCGCCGTCGCCCGTG
>DATDMD010000080.1:0-33777 GCA_036518975.1 Baekduia sp. | reverse complement strand
GAGCGCTCGTCCATGACGTTCAGCGGCCCGCCGATCGCGTGGTGCTCGGACGCGCCGCGCTCGTTGTTCTCCGCCTTGAGGACGTACGGCCGGACGTCGTCCCAGCCCCAGCCGGCCGCGCCCTCGGCCTCCCAGAGGTCGTAGTCCAGCGGCCGGCCGCGGACGTACAGCATGGCGTTCATCGAGCTGGAGCCGCCGAGTGCCTTGCCCCGTGGGATGAACAGCGAGCGGCCGTCGCAGTGCGGCTCCGGCTCGGTCGCGTAGTCCCAGTCCAACTTGGTGTGGAACTGCTTGGCGAAGCCGGCCGGGATCTTGATGTTCGGATGCCGGTCCCTCCCGCCCGCCTCGATCAGCAGGACCCGGATGCTCGGGTCCTCGGTCAGACGGTTGGCGAGCACGCAGCCGGCTGATCCGGCGCCGACGACGACGTAGTCCACGGGGGCCATCCCGCGATCGTCGCCGACGGCGCCGGTCCGGCGCAAGTGGGCTACCCGGCGGCGGCCAGGATCGCGGCGGCCTTGCCCTGGAGGTCGTAGAGCCCGGACACGCTCGTCTTCGTGCCGACCTTCTGCACGACGGTCATCAGCGCGCTGGCGCCGACGCGCCCGTCGTTGCCCCCGGCGCCGCTGGTGCCGTCGGTCAGCACGTAGCGGATCCGCCCGTCCTTGACCGCCTGCGCGAGCCACTGCGCGGTGACCTCGGACTCGCGGCCGGAGAAGCCGCCCAGGCCGGCGACCTTCGCGCCGGACTGGATGATGCTCTCGGCCGCGGCCGACTGCGACGAGACGCCGATCGTGCCGCCGCCGTGGCTGTTGGCGTAGGCGAGGGCAGAGGTCAGGTTGGTGTTGCCGCCGAACGCCCCGCCGCCGAAGCCGCCGCCCCCGCCCCCGCCCGCGCCCGCGCCGGGCTGGGCGTTGGTGGTGCCGTTGCCGCCCATGGCGAACCCGGCCGGCGGCGCGGCCTGGTTGGTGCTCCCGGTCGCCCCCTGGGGCGGCGGGCCGCCGAAGCCGGCGCCGCCCGCGCCGCCGCGGAACCCGCCGGCGCGACCGCCGCCGCCCGGCCCGCCACCGCCGCCGAAGCCGCCGCCCTGCGACGCGGGGCCGCCCGCCGGGAACGTCGCGCTCGTGGCGTGGCCGAGCGTCTGCGCCGACCACGACGCCGGCGCGATCAGCAGCGCGCCGAGCGCGACCGCCACCGCCACCGCGCGCACCGGCATCGGCACCTTGGCGGCCAGGACGGCCGCGCCGCCGACCGCCGCGACGACCGCCAGCGGGATCAGGGCGTCCACGTCGGTCGCGCCGCGGTGGATGACCAGCACCTCGGTCAGCAGCCCGCCGAGCAGCGCCAGCGGCCCGATGATCCGGGCGGCCATCCCGCCGCGCAGGATGGTCCCGACCGTCGCCCCGACGAGCACCGCCGTGAACGGCGCGAGCATCGAGACGTAGTACGGGTGGAAGATGCCCTTGGCGAAGGAGAAGACGACGGCGCAGGTCAGGAACGCGCCGCCGGCGGCCAGGACGAAGCCCGTGCGGGCGTCGCTGCGGCGCAGCCGCGTCACCACCGCGATCCCGAGCGCGCCGACGATCGCCATGCCGATGATCCACCCGGCCTGGCCGCCGAGGCTCGCGTCGACCAGGCGCGTGATGCCGGTGGAGCCGCCGAAGGTGGAGCCCATGCCGCCGCCCCCGCCCCCGCCGCCCGGACCGCCGCCCACCCCGCCCGCGCCGGCGGGCCCGCCGGCCTGGCCGTCCAGCCGCCCGGCGCCGTTGTAGTTGAGGATCAACGACCAGATCGAGTTGTCGCTGGTGCCCGAGATCCACGGGCGGTCGGCCGCCGGCGTCAGCCAGACGAGCACCGGCCAGGCCAGCGCGACGACCGCGCACGCCAGCCCGCCCCACAGCAGCTGCCGGACCGCGGCGACCCGCCCGCGCGGCGCGACCCAGAAGTAGGCCACGGCCAGCGCCGGCAGGACCAGCAGGCCCGTGCCCATCTTGGTCTCGAAGCCCGCGCCGATCATGACGCCGGCCCAGACGAGCCACTTCGTGCGACCGTCCAGCGCGGCGCGCAGCGTGAACCACAGCGCGGCCGTCGAGCAGAGGACGACCAGCGCGTCCGGGTTGTTGTGGCGCGAGATCGCGACCGTGATCGGCGTCAGCGCCAGCACCAGGCCCGCGGCAAAGCCGGCCGGCCGGCCGAAGACCCGCCGGGTCATGTCATAGGCCAACGCGACCGTGCCGACGCCCATCAGCGCCTGCGGGACGAGCATCGCCCACGACGAGAAGCCGAAGGCGCGCACCGACAGCGCCTGCACCCACAACGCCAGCGGCGGCTTGTCCAGCGTCTGAACACCGGAGACGTCGAACGAGTTGTACAAGAAGTTGTGCCAGCTCGAGGACATCGACCTGACGGCCGCCGAGTAGTACGTGTTGGCCATGCCGTTGCGGTCCAGGGCCCACAGGTCCAGGACAGCGGCGAGCACGAGGAGGGCCAGCAGCTCGGGGGCCGGAACGGGGAGGCGCAGCGCGCGGAGGCGGTCACGGGCGCGGGAGGGCGCGGTGCGCGGCAGGCGCACGGAGGCAGGGTTCGCGGTCGACATGGCAGCAGCATCGTCAGCGCCCCTGAGCCGATCCCGCGCACCCCCTGGGACGTTCCTGAGTCGCCGGCGAGCCGGCGGCTCAGCCAGCTCTCAGCCAGATCCCAACCCGCTCCCACGGCGGCCGTCGATGGTCAGGTCCATGCCGCACAACCCCGACCGCCGCATATCTTGTCGGCGGGACGTCGAGGTCGTCGTCCCCGTCTACAACGAGCAGGTGGCGCTGGAGTCCAGCATCCGGCGGCTCCACGCCTTCCTCTCCGACGGCTTCCCCTTCAGCTGGCGCATCGTCATCGCCGACAACGCGAGCACGGACGGCACCCCGTTCGTCGCGGCCGACCTGGCCGCCGAGCTCCCGCACGTCACGCACCTGCGGCTGGAGCGCAAGGGGCGCGGGCTGGCGCTCCGCGAGGCCTGGTCGCACAGCGACGCGCGCGTGTTGTCCTACATGGACGTCGACCTCTCGACCGACCTCCGCGGCCTGCTCCCTCTCGTCGCGCCGCTGCTCAGCGGTCACAGCGACGTCGAGATCGGCTCGCGCCTGGCGGCCGGCGCCAACGTCACGCGCGGCCCCAAGCGCGAGCTCATCAGCAGGTCCTACAACACGATCCTGCACGCGGCGCTGCGGGTGAAGTTCACCGACGCGCAGTGCGGCTTCAAGGCCGTCACGCGCGAGGCCGCGGCGCTGCTGCTGCCGCAGGTCCGCGACGACGGCTGGTTCTTCGACACCGAGCTGCTCGTCCTGGCCGGCCGCAACGGGCTGCGGACGCACGAGGTCCCGGTCGACTGGGTCGACGACCCGGACTCGCGCGTGGACATCGTCAGCACCGCGGTCGCCGACCTCAAGGGCGTCGCGCGCCTGGCCTTCGCGACGCCCGTCGCGCGGTTCGTCGCGGTCGGGATCGCCTCGACGCTGGCCTACGCCGTGTTGTTCATCATGATGCGCGGCGCCGGGCTCGGCGCGGGGTGGGCGAACGCGATCGGGCTGGCGCTGACCGCCGTCGCGAACACCGCCGCCAACCGGCGCCTGACGTTCGGCGTGATGGGCCGCCACGGCCTGCTCAAGCAGCACGCGGCCGGGTTCGCGGTGTTCATGCTCACGCTGGCGTTGACGGCCGGCGCGCTCGGCGTCCTGCACGGCGTCGACCCGCATCCCTCGCACGGCGTCGAGCTGGCCGTGCTCGTCGTCGCGAGCCTCGCGGCGACCGCCACGCGCTACGTGGCGCTCAAGACCTGGGTCTTCGCGGGTGCGCGCCGTGGGCATCGGCGCGCGGTCGTCGAGGCGACGACGGCGGAGGAGAAGCCCGTGGCGGGCGCTCCGCTGTTGGCCGAGACGCGTCCGTAGAAGGCTGGGAGGACGCGGGAGAGAGCGGCGCCGGCGGGCCTCGGTCCGCCGGCGCCGTCGCGTCGCGGCGCGCCGTCTAGACGACGATCTGGCCCGGCTCCGCGCGCAGCCGCGCGGCAGCATCCGCCAGGCGTGCCGCCGCCGGTCGCGGGTCCAGGTCGACCGCCGTCGCCAGGACGCCGAGCAGGTTGGTGCGGATGAGGTGGCGGACCTCTGCGCGCGTGACCTCGCGCCTGCGCTCCAGCCAGACCGAGATCACGCCCTCGCTGAATCCCAGCCAGCCTTCGAGGGCGACGACGAGCGCGGGCGACTCGACGTCGGCCGGCTCCGCCTCGGCCAGCGCCGCGGCGAACTGCACCATCGCGGCGACGCGGCGCGCGCGGTTCTCGGCGATGGCCGCGCGCACGGTCGCGTCCTCGCCCCCGCGCGCGCGGGCGATCGCCAGGAAGCCGACCGCGTGCTCGTCGACGTAGCCGAGGAACGCGTCGATCGACGCCTCCAGCCGCTGGCCGACGGTCAGGTCGGCGTCCAGCTGCCGTGCCATCCGGCCCGCGACCTCGTCGCGCGCCTGCCGGATCACGGCGGCCACGAAGTCCGACTTGGTCGGGAAGTAGTGGTACAGGAGGCCCTTGGAGATCCCGGCCGCGCGGGCGATCGCCTCGATCGAGACCTGGTCGGGCGGCGTGTGCCCGAGAAGCTCGAGGCCCAGCTCGACCAGCTGCTCGCGGCGGGCGTCGGGAGACAGGCGCGTGCCCTTGGACGTCGTCACTCGTCCGGAACGGTAACGAGTAGTTGACCGGGCGGTCAACAACGGGTTAGGCTCAGCCCGCTCGCCGACCGCCCGGTCGCCAGACCGGCCTGCTCCAAGGACCCGTCCCAGTCCCATGCCGTCCCGCCCGACGCTCAAGACCCGCGCCCTGACCGCGCTGGTCGCCCTGCTCGCCCTCGCCGCCTTCGGCGGCGCCGCCGGCTCCGCCTTCGCCGAGGCGCTGCCCGGCGCGCACATCTCAGCGGTCAACACGCTGCCCGAGGCCAACTACCCCGGCATGCAGAAGCTGACCTACATGTACGGGCCGATCAAGATCGCGCCCGGCCAGAACACGATCGAGGCGCAGGCCAACAACCTCAAGCCGGCGGTCCCGGGCTACATCACGAAGTTCCAGCCCGACCTCGTCTACGCCAAGACCAACGCGCAGGGCGGCCACGACACGCCGCGCGTCGACGTCATCCACCTCCACCATGGCGTGTGGCTCGTGGCGCGCGGCGGGACGCTGTACCCGACGTTCGCGGCCGGCGAGGAGAAGACGATCTTCAACATGCCGCAGGGCTACGGGTACAAGTACGACCCGAGCGACGGCTGGATCATGAACTACATGATCCACAACCTCACGCCGAACCCGTCGAGCGTGTACATCAAGTACACGATCGACTTCGTGCCGGCGAGCGAGCCCGCCGCCGCGGGCATCACCGAGGTCAAGCCGCTGTGGATGGACGTCGCGGGCATCAAGCCCTACCCGGTCTTCGACGCGCTGAAGGGCGAGGGCACCAAGGGCAAGTTCACCTTCCCGACGCAGGCCAACGCCGCGCAGAAGAAGGACGTCGGCGTCGCGCACCAGTGGACGGCGCCCAAGGACATGACCTTGATCTCGACCGCGGGCCACCTGCATCCCGGCGGGCTCTGGAACGACCTGCGCGACACGCGCAGCGGCCAGACCAAGGAGCTGTTCCGGTCCGAGGCCAAGTACTACGAGCCGGCCGGCGCCGTGTCGTGGGACGTGTCGATGACCGGCTCCAAGCCCGACTGGCGGGTGGCGATCAAGGCCGGCGACACGATCAGCACGACCGTCACCTACGACACCAGCCAGGCCTCCTGGTACGAGTCGATGGGCATCATGGTGGTGTTCTACGCCGACGGCCTCCTGCCTGGCGCCAAGGACCCGTTCAGCCAGCCGATCGACTGGCACGGCCTGGTCACGCACGGGCACCTGAAGGAGAACGACAACCACGGCGGCGCCGTCGACTCCGGCCTGCCCGACGCGCGCGACATGCTCGACGGGACGTCGCCGAGCAACGTCGACATCAAGGGCTACATCTACGGCGACGGCGACCTCAGCCTCACCGGAGCCAGCGGCCGCCCACCGGTCGTCAAGGCCGGCCAGTCGCTGACGTTCACCAACCTCGACGCGACGAAGTCGCTGACGCCGCAGCAGTCGGCCTACCACACGATCACCGCCTGCAAGACGCCGTGCGACCGGACGACCGGCATCGCCTACCCGATCGCCAACGGCTCGGTCCAGTTCGACTCCGGCGAGCTCGGCTACGGCCCGACCCTGCCGCTCGCGGGCTTCGGCGGCAAGTTCACGCCGGCGGCCAACCGCAACACGTGGAAGACGCCGAAGACCCTGCCGTCCGGCACCTACACCTACTTCTGCCGCGTCCACCCCTTCATGCGCGGCGCCTTCCGCGTCGTGGGCGCCCACGGGAAGGGCAGCGTCAAGAAGAAGCCGAAGGGCGCCTGACCTCAGGCGCCCTTCGTGTCACAGCGGAGGGGGAGGGATTCGAACCCTCGGTGGACCGAAGGCCCACAACGGTTTTCGAGACCGCCCCGTTCAACCACTCCGGCACCCCTCCGGGTACGGCGGAGGCGACAGGTTACCGTCGCGCTCGAAAAAAGGACCGCAGGAGGTCGGCGGCCTCGTCGGCGAGGATGCCGCCGATCACCTCGGGTCGGTGGTTGAGGCGGGGATCGGCCAGGACGTCCAGGACGCTGCCCGCCGCGCCGGCCTTCGGGTCGGTCGTCGCGAACACCACGCGCGGGATCCGGGACAGCACGATCGCCCCCGCGCACATCGTGCAGGGCTCCAACGTCACGTACAGCGTGGCGTCCAGGACGCGCCAGGTCCCGAGCGCGCTCGCCGCGCGGCGCAGCGCCAGGACCTCGGCGTGCGCGGTCGGGTCCTCGAGCAGCTCGCGCTCGTTGCGCCCGCGCGCCAGCTCGCGCCCGTCGTCGGCGACGATGACGGCGCCGATGGGCACGTCATCGTGGGCGACCGCCGATCGTGCCTCCTCCAGAGCGATCCTCATCCAGGCTTCATCCTGATCCCGCATCCTCATCGAGCCGTCATCATGGTGGAACTTCTCGCCGCCGCGAGGGTTCCTCCCAAGAACCGCCTCTTGCCCGCACGCCTCTTGTCCCCTCGCACGCTGGTCGTCGCCGTCCTCGCGACGGTGCTCGCCCCTGCCGCCGCCCACGCCAAGACGGTCTCCGACGAGGTCGTCGTCGGCTACAAGGGCTCGCCGCGCCCGCACGTGGTCCACACGGCGCACGTCGCCGCGACGATCGCCCGCTACCAGCGCCACGGCGACGTCCGCTACGCCGTCCGCAACGCGGTCGCCCACACCTCCGGCGCCTACATGCCCGACGACCCCGGCCGCGGCACGACGCCGGGCCGCTGGGCCGCGGTGCAGTGGAACTTCGCCGGCCCGGCCGGCGTCGACGCGCCCGACGCCTGGGGCCACCTGATCGCGGCCGGCCACCCCGGCGGCCAGGGCGTGAAGATCGCCGTGCTCGACACCGGCGTCGCCTACCGGCAGTTCGGCAAGACGCCGGCCTCGCCGGACCTCGCGGGCACGCGCTTCGTCCAGGGGTACGACTTCGTCGGGCACGACCCCTACGCCAACGACCGCAACGGCCACGGCACGCACGTCACCTCGACGATCGCCGAGACCACCAACAACGGCATCGGCCTCACGGGCCTGGCCTACGGCGCGTCGATCATGCCGGTCAAGGTCCTCGACGACAGCGGCGAGGGCGACGCGACGGTCATCGCGCAGGGCGTCCGCTACGCGGTCAAGCACGGCGCCAAGGTCATCAACCTGAGCCTGGAGTTCTCCTCCGACATCGGCTGGCGCCAGATCCCGCAGCTCATCGACGCGATCTCCGAGGCGCGCGCCAAGGGCGTGGTCGTCGTCGCCGCGTCGGGCAACGAGGCCGACACCGCCGTCGCCTACCCGGCCCGCAACGGCAACGTCCTGTCGGTCGGCTCGACCACGGAGCACGCCTGCCTGTCGGACTTCTCCAACCAGGGCCCCGGCCTGGACCTCGTCGCACCCGGCGGCGGCCAGGACGCGCCGCTGGACGACCCGGGCTGCGACCACGGCGGCACGCCCGGGCGCAACATCGCGCAGATGACGCTGATCGGGATCCACAAGACGAAGATCGGGATCCCGCGCGGCTACGAGGGCACGTCGATGGCGGTCCCGCACGTCAGCGCCGCCGCCGCGCTGGTGATCGCCTCCGGCGTCCTGGGCCCGGACCCGTCGGCGCAGGCGGTCGAGCGCCGGCTGGAGACCACCGCGCGCGACCTCGGCGCGCCGGGCTACGACACGAGCTACGGCTACGGCCTGATCAACGCCGCGGCGGCGACCGACCCGGCCGTGCCGGTCTCCTAGCTACGTCGTCCGGACGATCAGGACGCTGCACGGCGCGTGGTGCGACACCTTGTTGGGCACCGAGCCCAGCAGGAAGCGCTTCGCGCCGGTCATGCCCTTGTTGCCGACCACGATGAGGTCGGCGCCCTGCTCCTCGGCGACGTCGAGGATCGCGTCGGCCGGGTCGCCCTGGCGGGCGAACGTGCGCGTCGCCACGCCCTGAAGCTCGGCGAGCTCCGTCGCGGTGGTGAGCGTCGCGTCGACGTCCTCGCGCGGATTGACCATCCAGCGCACGTCGTCGGGCGCCTCCTGGGCCTCCTCGCGCAGGCGCGCCCCGCTCACGGGCTCGAACGCGGAGACGACGAGCAGCGTCGCGTCGACCTGCGCCGCCAGCTCGGCCGCCTGCGCGACCGCCTTGCCGGCCGTCTCTGAGCCATCGGTGCCCACCACGATCGTCCGGAACATGGCGCGGAGTCTAGGTGGGTCAGACGAGCTTGATCGTGGCGATGATCACGCTTGCCAGCACGCAGACGACGATCAGCGCCTGCATCCAGATCCAGAAGGGGCTCACGCCCCACAGCGTACGACTACTCGGCCGGGCGCAGCACTTCGAGGAAGGTCAAGGCCAGGATCTTGACGTCCAGGCCCAGCGTCCAGTGCTCGATGTAGTAGTTGTCCCACTCGACGCGGTCGCTCAGGGACGTCTGCCCGCGCAGGCCGTGCACCTGCGCCCACCCGGTCACGCCGGACTTGACGCGGTGGCGGTCGCCGTAGCGGCGGATGTCGGTCTCGAACAGCTCGACGAACTCGGGGCGCTCGGGCCGCGGGCCGACCAGCGACATGTCGCCGAGCAGCACGTTGAAGAACTGCGGCAGCTCGTCGAGCGACGTGCGGCGCAGCAGCCGGCCGATCCACGTGCGGCGGTCGATGCCCTCGACGCCGCCGGGCGCGCTGCCGGCGCCGGGCCGGAAGCCGTCGGCCGCCGGGTCGGGCGCGCGCATCGAGCGGAACTTGTACAGGTCGAAGACCGCGCCGTCGCGGCCGACGCGGCGCTGGCGGAAGACGATCGGGCCGGGCGACGACAGCCGGACCGCGAGCGCGATCGCCAGCATGAGCGGCGCGAAGGCCAGGATCAGGAGCGCGGCGCCGAGGCGGTCGAACGCGTGCTTGACCGCGAACTGCCAGCCCTTGGGGTGCACCGACCGCAGGCCCATGAGCGGCGTGCCGCCCAGCGGCTCGTAGGTCGCGCGGTGGTTCAGCGACTCGAACAGCCGCGGGACGAGCGAGACCTCGAGCCCGAGCGCCTCGCAGCGGCGGACGAGGTCGACGAGGCGCTCGTCGGGCTCCGACGAGAACGCGATCACGACGTGCTCGGCGCCGGTGAGCTGGGCGACCCAGTCGAGCTCGTCGGGCGAGCCGAGCACGGGGATCCCGGGCGCCGGCTGGTCGCTGCCGATCTGCAGCGGGTTGGCGTCGAGGAAGCCGACGGGCGTCAGCCCGTACTCCGGGCTCTCCTCGAGCCGGCGCGCGAGGCGCATGCCGACGGTGCCGGCGCCGACGATCAGCGTCGGCGCGCCGTCGAGGCCGCGGGTGCGGGCGATCCGCTGGACGCCGAGCAGCGCGACGCGCGCGGTGCCGACGCTGAGCAGCGCCGCCGCCCACAGGTGCGCGGTGACCGACGAGACGCCGTCGCCGCGGTTCCCGTAGACCTGCAGCACGACCACGAACATCGCGGCGATCGACACCGAGCCGGCGATCGGGACGACGCCGTCGAGGATCGTCGGCCGCAGGCGCTGCTCGTACATGCCGCGTACGAGCAGCAGCAGCATCACCATCGGTGGGAAGAGCAGCAGCGCCCAGCCCTCGCTGAACGGCACCGGCTCGTGCGGCCAGCGCAGCGCCAGGACGAGCGAGCCGGCGAGGCAGGAGGCGTCGATGGCCGGGCGCAGGAAGCGGGCCTGGAGCGCGCGGCGCAGGCCGCTGGGCTCGTGGCGCGGGAGGAGGCGCGGGACGTCGGGCGCGGTCGCGGGCAGCCCGGCGACCGGCACGTGCAATGGCACGGCCTCGGCGCTATGACTGCTGAACTCGATGCGACTCAAGGCGATTCCCGGCTCTTCCGACTAGGTCGGCCTCAACGTGCCGGGACTTGAGGTGGTGTCCGGGGTCCGTCGCCGGCGATCCGGCGCAGGCCCAGCGCGGCCAGGACCAGCGCCGTGAGGCCCAGGACGACGAGCAGGACGCCGCCGGCCGAGAGCGGGAAGGAGCTGACGTCCCCGGCCTTGGTCGGGTAGGCGACGACGCGCGGAGCGCCGGCTGCGGGCGCCGTGGCCTTCGTGGTCGAGGAGGACGATGTCGATGAGCTGCCGGGCGTCGACTGAGTGTCGGACGAGGACGTATGAGATGACGAAGAGGAGCCCTTGTGGCTCGGCGTCGGCGTCAACGTAGACGTGCCGCCGGACGTGCTCTTCGCACCGCCGCCCGACCCGCCGGCGCTCGGCGTGGCCGGCGCCTGGAGGCTCTGCTGCGCCGTCGCCGCGGCGGCGTGCGCGTCCTTGCCGCCCCCGCCGCCGACCGTCCCGCCGCCGAGGATCACCTGCTCACCGCTGCCGGGGCCTCCGTAGCCGCTCAGCAGGGGGTCGCCCGCGTGCGCCGCGGCGGGCGTCAGGGCGAGCGCGAGAACGGCGATCAGAACGGGAAGCGAGGGATGGCGATGGGTCATGACGGCGCGGGCCAGCGTCGGCGACGTGCCTAGGAGTGTCCTGGGACTTCCGTGGGCATTCCCTGCCCAACGATGCTCGAACTTCATCAGAGACATGAGTCCGCGCGCCGACACCTTCCGCTGGTCGAACTGGCCTGTGAACGTATCACCACACCCTGGTACTTCGGGTAGGTAGTAGCGGTCTGTATGAGGACGTACGAGGGTGAGATTTCTCACCCTCCGGCGAGCGCCTGGCCGGCCGTCAGGAGCCGCGCGTTGAGGACGTCGAGGTCGACGACCCCGTTGCGATCGGCGATCGCGGCCGCCTCGCGCGTGGTCGGGTCGCGCGGGGCGAGCGCGCGGGCCCGGTCCAAGAGCCGGCGCGCCGCCGCTCGGTCGCCGCGCACCGAGGCGATCGCGCCCAGCTCGAGCGTGGCGTACTGGCCGCGCGGGTTGCGGTCCAGCGCGTCCTGGAACGCGGCCTGCGCGCGGTCGAGGTCGCCGTAGCGCAGCGCGATCGACCCCTTGACGAGGTCGGGGGTGTCGCTCAGCGGGTCGAGGTCGGCGGCGCGGTCCAAGCGCGAGTACGCCTCGAACGGGCGCGTCGCGAACACCTTCCCCGCCTCGTTGACGTCGCGCGCGGCCAGCCCCGGGCCGGCGAGGACGAGCGCGGCGAGCACGAGGGCGGCGCCGACGGGGACGAAGATGAAGGGGTTGCGCAGCGGTCCGGGCGTGGGCGTCGCCGCCGGCACGGCGGCCTCCACGCGCCGCGGCGCCAGCGCGCACGCGAGCCCGAGCAGCGCGAACGCGGGCGCGCCGAGGCCCGCCCACTCCCAGAACCAGTCGGTCATCCCGTGCGCGACCCAGTAGACGGACCCGATCGTCGCGGCGCCCGCGACGGTGGCGGCCAGCGGGTCGCGGCCCGCGCGCATCCCGCGCCAGGCGCCGGTGAGCCCCGCGGCGAACGCGCCGAGCAGCAGCAGCGCGCCGACCAGCCCGGTCTGCTCCAGCGTGCGCAGCGCGAGGTTGTGCGGGTAGCTCGGGGTCTCGTCGCTGCGCCCGCGCTGCAGGTAGTCCTGGAAGAAGTTGTCGGCCCCGGCGCCGGCGATCGGGTGGTCGGCGAAGACGTCGAGCGCCACCCGGAAGAAGTCATAGCGGTTGGAGCCGAGGCCGGAGGCGAAGTGGCTGCCGGGGCCGTTCGTGGTGTCGGTGTAGCCGGCCTTGAACGAGCTCCAGGCGTGGTCGACGCGGTGGACCGGGTTGCCGATGACGACGAGCCCGCCGATCGCGCCGACCACCGCCCCGACCACGACGATCCCGGTCCACGCGCGGCGCACGCGCTCGGCGGTGGCGGCCGCCGGCGGCCGCCACGTCTCCCACGCGGCGACGGCGCCGACGACCAGGCCCGCGAGCAGCGCCGCGACGACGACCCAGCGCAGCACCGCGCTGGCCGCGTCCTGCTGGGCCGCGAGGTTCGGCAGGTCGAGCGCGTCGTTGAGGTCGACCACCTTCGGGAGCGCGAGCGCCGCCGCCCCGAGGATCGGGACGAACGCCGCGACGTGGCGCAGCCGCCCGGGGACGATCGCGACCATGAGCAGCGCGCAGACCGGCAGTGCCAGCGCGGACCCGCGGCTCTGGGACAGCAGCCCGACGTCGAGCAGCACGACGGCCAGCGCCGCGGCCACCGCGCGGCCCAGGACGGGCACCCGCCGCGACGCGGCCAGCGCGACCGCCGCCCAGAACGGCATCAGGAACAGCGCGGCGTCGGCGTTGGCGTAGCCGGCCGGCCAGGTCAGGCGGTCGCCGTTGAAGACCGCGCCGAGGTCGTCCACCGTCCCGACGCGGATCAGCGTGACCAGCGCGAAGGCGCCGATCCCGAACGTCCACAGCCCGAGCACCCACGCGGCGGTCGCGGGCCGCTGCGGCCACAGCGCGAACAGCGCGAAGACGACGAGGTAGAGCAGCGTGCGGTTCGCGCCCTCCAGCGCCACGCCCTGGTCGTCGGCCCACGTGATCGACAGGTAGCTCCACGCGGTGAACGCGGCGAGCAGGAGCACGGCGGCGCGCACCGCGACGGGTTGCGCCCGCCAGTTCAGCGGCAGGCCGAAGAGCGCGGCGGCCAGCAGCGCGAGCAGGACGATCGCGCCCGGCGCCCAGGTCGTGACGGCCTGGCCGTTGTCCAGCGGCACCCAGACCAGGAAGACGGCCACCGCGAGGAGGGTCGGCGCCGTGATGGGCGCCGCCCGCAGGCGGTTGAGCAGCGGCACTCCTAGCCCTTGATCTTCTTGTTGATGGCCTCGATCGTCGCGTTCAGGCGCTCGCCGGAGCGCGTGAGCGACGCGCTGAGCGCGCTCTGCGCCGCGAGGACCGCGCGCGGATCGTCACTGGAGAGGCGCTGCCGCGCGGTGCGGACCGCGGTGCCGTAGCCGGCCAGCTCGGTCACGAAGCGCCGGTGGAGCGTGTCCAGCCCGTCGGGCGGATGGACGCCGCGCAGGTCGGCGACGGCGCTGTCCACGACCTGCTCGTACTGCCCGAGCGAGCGCTGGTCCTGCTGGGGCGTGCTCGTCGGCGTGATGTGCTTGCCGATCTGCGCGAAGCGCTGCTGGAGCTGCGTCTGCGCCTCGTTCAGCGTGCTGGCGTAGTCGCCCTGCCCGCCGTCGGAGCCGCAGCCGGCCGCCGCGAGGGCCAGGACGAGGACGAGGGCGGCGACCGCACGCGCGAGCATCGGTCCGCGACCTTAGCGGTCATCATCGACAGCTATGCGTTGGTTGGTCGACGGGATGAACGTGATCGGGTCGCGGCCGGACGGATGGTGGAGGGACCGGACGGGCGCGATGGCGCGGCTGGTGCGGGCGCTGGAAGCGTTCGCGAGCGCCACCGGCGAGGAGGTCCGGGTGGTGTTCGACGGGCGCGAGCGCGACGTCGGCCAGGACGCCGCGCCGCACGTCGGCGTGGCGTTCGCGCCGGGCGGTCGCGACGCCGCCGACCACGAGATCGCGCGGCGCGCCGAGGCCGACGCGGACCCGTCGTCCTTGACGGTCGTGACGTCGGACCGCGAGCTGGTCGACCGCGTCGCGGCGACGGGCGCGACGGTGACCGGCGCGCGCGGGTTCCGGGCGCGGCTGGACGGCGAGCCGGGCTGAGGCGTCGGATCCGTCGGGATTCTGGCTCGCGCGCGCGTGCGCGCGAGGAACCGCTGCCAGACCACGTACCCTTCGCGTCCGATGGCGCGCTTGCCCGACGGCGATCGTCCGCCCGCCGACGGTGCCCTGCCGGCGGCGGCCCTGCACGGTCTCGGCGAGACCGCGCGGCCCTTCGGCGTCTACGTCCACGTGCCGTACTGCGCGACGCGCTGCGGCTACTGCGACTTCAACACCTACATCCCGACCGAGGCGTCGCAGGACGGCTACGGCGCGGCGGTCCACGCGGAGCTCGCGCTGGCGCGCCGCGTGCTGGGCGACGGCACGCCGCCGGCGCAGACGGTCTTCGTCGGCGGCGGGACGCCGACGCTGCTGGCGCCCGACGAGCTGGCGCGGATCCTCGACGCGGTGCGCGAGCACGTCGGGCTGGCGCCCGGCGCCGAGGTGACGACCGAGGCCAACCCGGAGTCGGTCGACCCCGTCGCGCTCGCGGCGCTGCGCGAGGCCGGGTTCACCCGCATCAGCCTCGGGATGCAGAGCGCGGCGCCGCACGTGCTCGAGACACTCGACCGCCACCACACGCCCGGCCGCGCCGTGGCCGCCGCCCGCGACGCGCGCGCCGCCGGCTTCGACCACGTCTCGATCGACCTCATCTACGGGACGCCGGGCGAGCGGCCCGAGGACTGGCGCGCGTCGCTGGAGACCGCGCTGGAGGCCGAGCCCGACCACGTCTCGGCGTACTCGCTGATCGTCGAGCCGGGCACGAAGCTCGCGCGACGCGTGCGCCGCGGCGAGCTCCCGCCGCCGGACGAGGACGTCCTGGCCGACCGCTACGAGGTCGCCGAGCGCGTCCTCGGCGACGCCGGTTTGCGCTGGTACGAGCTCGCCAACTGGGCCCGCACCGACGCCGACCGCTGCCGGCACAACCTCGGCTACTGGGGCGGCGGCGACTGGTGGGGCGCCGGCCCGGGCGCGCACTCGCACGTCGGCGGCGTGCGCTGGTGGAACGTCCTGCACCCGTCGCGCTGGATGGCGCGGCTGGCCGAGGGCGCCTCGCCCGCCGCCGGCCGCGAGGAGCCGGACGCCGACGCGGCGCGCCTGGAGCACGTGATGCTCGCGGTGCGGCTGAAGGAGGGCCTGGCGCTCGACACGCTCAACGGCACCGCGCACGCGGCGGCGCGGCGGCTGGCCGACGACGGGCTGCTGGAGGCGACCGCGCTGGAGCGCGACGACCGCGCGGTGCTGACGTTGCGCGGACGGCTGCTGGCCGACCGGGTGACGCTGGCGCTGGCGGAGTAGGGCGCGGCCCTACTCCGCGTCGGCCGCCTCGCCCACCAGCCGCTCCACCAGCACGCAGTCGCGCCAGATCCCGTCGAGCTGGCCGTGCCGGCGCTGGACGCCGACGATCGTGAAGCCGCTGCGGCGGTGCAGCTCGATCGAGGCCGTGTTGGTGGAGAAGATCCGCGAGGTCAGCTTGTACAGCCCGATCTCCGCGGCGGCGACCGCCAGGGCCTCCAGCACCGCGTGGCCGACGCCGAGGCGCCGGGCGTCGGAGGCGACGTAGACGGCGTGCTCGCCGATGCCGGAGTAGACCTCGCGCTCGGAGTACGGGCCGATGCGGCCGAAGCCGACGACGCGGCCCTCGTGCTCGGCGACCAGGACCGGCAGCGGCCGGACCGTCCAGCCGGCGACCTCGGCGGTCCCGCGCGGGCGCGTCTCGAACGTCGCCTGACGCTCAGCGATGCCCTCGTTGTAGATCGCCGCGATGCGCGCGGCGTCGCCCGGATCGGCCCGGCGGATCGTGATCGGAGGGGTCTGCTCGGGCGCCGTCAGGGGGTGGATTCTACGACCGAGGTGCGGCTGCCCGCACCCAATGGTGCGGCCACCATGCCAAAACGTCGGTGTGAGACCACTGTGACACTGGAAAGGCCGGGGTCCGCGCCTAGGTTCGCCGCATGACACCGGTGCAGCTCGCCCGCCCCGCCTTCTGCGCCCCGGTCCGCCTCTCCGACGCCAGCGACGCGGCGCTCGCGCAGCGCCTGGCCGACGGCGACGGCCGCGCGCTCGACGCGGTCTACCGCCGCCACGCCCCGGCGCTGCTCCGCTACGCGCGCCGCTACGTCGACGCCGCCCTGGCAGAGGACGCCGTCCACGACGCCGTCGCCCGCACGCAGCTCGCGCTGCTCGGCCGCGGCCGCGTCGTCGAGCTGCGCCCGTGGCTCTTCCGCTGCGTCCGCAACGCCTGCCTGTCGGAGCTCGACCGCGCCGCCGCGCGCCGCCGCGCCGAGAGCGCCGAGGAGCCCGTCGCCGAGGGCGGCGCCGACTGCTGCGACCTCGCCGCGCGCAACGAGCACCTGCGTCGCGCGCTGCGCGGCATGCTCGACCTGCCGCCGCGCCAGCGCGAGGCGCTGGCCCTCCGCGCGCTCGACGGCGCCGGCTACGACGAGCTCGCCGCGCACTTCACGCTCACCGAGAACGCGGCCGTCCAGCTCGTGCACCGGGCGCGCCGGAACCTGACCGCGCTCGTGGCGGCGTAGGGAGCGGGGAGATGCGGGATCAGCTCCCCCACCGCTACGACCACGCCTGGCTGCTGGCCGAGATCGTCCGCGGGTACCAACGGACCGAGATGGGCACCGCACGCCAGAACACCACGTCCTCGACCGACGCCGGCGACGAGCGCTTCGCGCGCAGGCGCGAGCAGGACGCCCGGGCGCGCGAGGAGCTGCGCTCCGCCGACGAGGCCACGCAGCCGGCCGACGAGCGCGCGCACCTGCGCCGCGCCGACAAGGCCGCGTACCTGCGCGACAAGCTCGCCGAGGCCGAGCGCTCCGAGCGCGAGGACTGACTACGGCGCCGTCGTGGACGGCGTCGCGCTGCTCGGCGCCGGCGTCGTGGACGACGGCGCGCTGGTGCTCGGCGCGGGCGTCGCCGCCGACGGCGTCTGCCGCTGGGTCTCCGGCGTCGACGTCGTCGGGTTCGTGTCGGTCTGGGTCGTCGGCGTCGTGTCGGTCGTCGACGTCTTGGTCGTCGAGGTCGACGTGGAGGTCGTCGACGTCGTCGACGAGCGGTGGCTCCGGTGGCCGCCGAAGATCGTGGTGGAGTTGCCGGAGCCGCGGCCGATCGAGTGGCCGGAGATCAGCTCCGGCACCGTGAAGAGCACGACGCAGACCGCGAACCCGAGCAGCCCGGTGATCACCGCGATGCGCCAGCGCAGCCGGCTGGAGCGCGTCGAGTAGATGTTGACCGCGCTGTGCTCGTCGCTGGCGACGACCGGCGGTAGGACGACGTGCGGCGCCTCCGGGCGGACCGCCGGCTCGGGCGGCCCGCCGACCGTGTCGTCCTCCGGGACGAGGCCGGGATCGGACGCGCTCGTGCGCGCCCAGCGCGACGGCGCCGCGACGGTCGCGACGTTGGCCACGACCTGCGTCGGCTTGCGCAGCCCCTCCTTGACGAGCGCGACGATCACCGGCGTCATCGCCGCGCTGAACAGCGTGCCCGGCGCCCAGATCTTCGAGCAGACGTAGGCGGCCACGGCAGACGCGATCGCGCTGAGGAACAGCGTGGTGAGGTCGATGCCGGTGGAGTCGCCTGGCGGCGAGGGTCCTGACTGCGACGACGGCGGTCCCTGCGAGGCCATGCCCGCCCGACGCTAGCGAACGCGGGCGCGCCCGGTCGGTCAGCCCTCGGCCGTGCGCTTCAGCCCGTCGGCGGCGTTCCCCAGCAGGAAGTCGCGCACCTGGCCCTCGACCGGCCCGCGGATCAGCAGCCCGAGCATCCGGCCAGGATCGACGTCCAGCCCGTAGGTCGCGCGGGTGCGGTCGCCGCCGAGGTCCTCCAGCCTCCACCAGCCGTCGAGCGACTTCACGTCGCCCTTCTCCTGGCGCCAGCGGATCTCCGTCGGCGAGTTGTAGGAGAAGCTCAGCTGGTTCTTCACCGTCTTGACCTTGGCGTCGTTGATGGTGTCGACGAGCGTCGCGCGGCCGTCGGCGTCGCGCTGCAGGATCTCGACGTCCTTCAGCGATCCCTGCCAGTCCGGCGCCCGCTCGATGTCGGCCGCGATGTCGAAGACGCGCTGGATCGGCGCGTCGATCTCGACCGATCGCTCTCCCGTGATGTGGGCCATGGCGCGCACTCTAGTCAGACGTACCGCGCGGCGGCGCGGGCGGCCGACGCGCCGTAGCCGCCGCCGAACAGCACGGCGTGCACGAGGAGCGGCAGCAGCTGGTAGAGCGCGACGCGTTCCTGATGTCCTTCGGCGCGCGGCCAGACGGCGTCGTAGTTGTCATAGAACCTGCTCGACGGCGCGCCGAAGAGCGACAACATGGCGAGGTCGACCTCGCGGTGCCCGCCGTAGGCGGCGGGGTCGATCAGGTACGGCCGGCCGTCGGCGCCGGCGTGGACGTTGCCCGACCAGAGGTCGCCGTGCAGGCGCGCGACCGGCTCGGGCGGGCCGGCCAGGTCGGCGATCCGGCCGGCGACGGCCTCGACCGCCCGGACGCCGGCGGGATCGAGCGCGCCGCGCTCGGCCGCCATGCGCGCCAGCGGGGGCAGACGGGACTCGGCGTAGAACGCGGGCCAGTCGTCGCGCGGCGCGTTGGGCAGCGTGAGCGGGCCGAGGACGTAGGGCCGCGGCGAGGCGTCGCCGGCCTCCGGCGGCAGCGTCCCCGCCCGCGGCGCGCCGGCGCGGTGCACGACCGCCAGCCCGCGCCCGAGCTCGGCCTCGTCCAGACGCCCGCCGCCGTCGACCCAGGCCAGCGCCAGCCAGGACGCGCCGACGGCCAGCACCTCCGGGACCGGCAGCCCGCCGTCGACGTCGGCCAGCCACCGCAGCCCCGCGGCCTCCGCCGCGTACGCGCCCGGCGCCGCGTCGGACGCGGTCTTCACGAAGACCCGCGCGCCACCGGCCAGCGTCGCGCGGTAGGCGCGGTTCAGGTCGCCGCCGGGGATCGGCTCCAGCGCCGCGACCTCCTCGCCCAGCGCGGCGGCCAGCGCCTCCCTCACGACGAGATGCGGCCCCACGCGCGCAGGGTGTCCAGCAGGCCCTCGCACGCGCGCTCGACCAGGTCCAGCACGTGCTCGAACCCCTGCTCGCCGCCGTAATACGGGTCGGGGACGTCGAGGTCGCCCGCCGCGACCGCCTCCGGGTCGAACGACCGCAGCAGGACGACCTTCGCGGCGGCCTCGGCGTCGGGCGCGACGCGCCGCAGCGCCGTGACGTTCTCGCGGTCGGCGGCCAGCAGCAGGTCGTAGTCGGCGAAGTCCGCCGCGGTCACCTGGCGCGCCGCGCCGTCCAGCACGATGCCGCGCGCCCGCGCCGCCGCCGTCGACCGCTCGTCCGGCGGGTGACCCACGTGCCACGACCCCGTGCCGGCGCTGTCGATCGCGATCTCGCCCTCCAGGCCCTCGCGCGCGACGACCTTGCGCATGACCGCCTCGGCGGTCGGCGACCGGCAGATGTTCCCCATGCAGACGAAGAGCAGGCGCATCGCACTTATCATCGCGGACGCGTGACGCGGCACCTCGTCTGCCTCAGCTTCGACTTCGACACCGCCTCCGGCATGATCGCCCGCGGGCTCACCAGCCCGACGCCGGTCTCGCGCGGCGAGTTCGGCACGGTCGCCGCGCCCCGGATCCTGAAGCTGCTGGGGCGCCGGGCGATCCCCTCGACCTGGTTCGTCCCCGGCTACACCGCCGCGACCTACCCGGACGCCGTCCGCGCCGTCGCCGCCGCCGGGCACGAGGTCGCCAGCCACGGCTGGTCGCACGTCCCGCCCGCCGAGCTGTCGGCCGCCGACGAGGAGCGCGAGCTGGTCGAGACCAGCGCGCTGCTCGAGGAACTGAGCGGCCGGGCGCCACGCGGCTACCGCTCGCCGTCGTGGGACCTCAGCCCACGGACGATCGAGCTGCTCGAGCTCCACCGCTTCATCTACGACAGCTCGATGATGGGCGACGACTTCACGCCCTACCAGGCGCGCACCGGAGATCGCGTGCAACTCGGTGAGCCGCTGCGCCCGGGCCGCCGCTCCGCCGTCGCCGAGCTCCCGGTCAGCTGGGCGCTCGACGACTTCCCCCACCTCGAGTACCTCAGGACCGCCGACGCCGTGCAGCTGCCGGCCTTCACCCCCACCACGCTGTTCGACAACGCGCTGAGCGATTTCACGTGGATGCGCCGGGAGCTCGACCGCGGCGTCCTCACGATCACCATGCACCCCTACATCATCGGCCGCGGCCACCGCCTGCTGGCCCTGGAGCGCTTCGTCGACGCGCTGGCCGCGCGCGGCGCGCGCTTCGTCACCGCCGAGGCCGCGATCGCGGCGTGGCAGAACCGCTGATGGCGCCGACGCCGCTGGTCACCGCGCTGCGCGTCCGCTACGTCGAGTGCGACATGCAGGGCCACGTCTTCAACGGGCACTACCTGACGTACTTCGACCTCGCCCACACCGAGGCGCTACGGTCGGCGACCGGCCTGTCCTATCCGGACCTCGTGCAGGCCCACGGCGTGGACTTCGTCGTCGGCGAGTCCGGCGTCCGGTACCTCGCGCCGGCCCACTACGACGACCTGCTGGAGATCGCGGTGACGTTCGACCCGCCGACGACGTCCAGCCTGACGAGCCGCTTCACGATCACCCGGGTGACGACGCCGATCGCGACCGGGTTCCTGCGCCACGTCTGCGTCGACAGCAAGGACTACAAGAAGACGCCATGGCCCGAAGCGGTGCGCGCGGCGCTCGCGCCCTACCTCGACGCGGCGGCACCGTCGTAGGGTGTCGCGCATGTCCTACGCGCCCGCCGACGACCGCTACGACCAGATCCCCTATCGCCGCTCCGGCCGCTCCGGGCTGAAGCTCCCCCTCATCTCGCTGGGCCTGTGGCACAACTTCGGCGACGACAGGCCGCGGGAGCTCCAGCGCGCGATCGTCCGGCGCGCGTTCGACCGCGGCGTCACGCACTTCGACCTGGCCAACAACTACGGCCCGCCCTACGGCAGCGCGGAGACGAACTTCGGCGCGCTGATGGCGAGCGACCTGCGGCCCTACCGCGACGAGCTGGTCATCTCGACGAAGGCCGGCTACGACATGTGGCCCGGCCCGTACGGCGAGTGGGGCTCGCGCAAGTACCTGACAGCCAGCCTCGACCAGTCGCTCAAGCGCATGGGGTTGGACTACGTCGACATCTTCTACAGCCACCGCTTCGACCCCGAGACGCCGCTGTACGAGACCTGCTCGGCGCTGGACGCCGCCGTCCGCCAGGGCAAGGCGCTGTACGTCGGGATCTCGTCCTACTCCGGCCAGCGCACCGAGGAGGCCGCCCAGATCCTGCGCGACCTCGGCACGCCGATCGTGATCCACCAGCCGTCCTACTCGCTGCTGAACCGCTGGGTCGAGGAGGACCTCCTCGACGTGCTGGAGCGCGAGGGCATCGGCTGCATCGCGTTCTCGCCGCTGGCCCAGGGCATGCTCACCGACAAGTACCTGGGCGGCGCGATCCCGGCGGACTCGCGCGCCGCCGAGGGCCGGTACCTGACGAGCGACATGATCACGCCGGAGGCGCTGCAGCACGTCGAGGCGCTCAACGCGATGGCCAAGGAGCGCGGCCAGTCGCTCGCGCAGATGGCGATCGCGTGGGTCCTGCGCGACGAGCGCGTCACCTCCGCGCTCATCGGCGCCAGCAGCGTGCGGCAGCTCGACGAGAACCTCGCGGCGCTCGACAACCTCGAGCTGTCCGACGACGAACTGGCCCAGATCGACCGCCACGCGGTCGACGCCGGCATCAACATCTGGGCCCAGTCGTCCGAGAACTAGCTCGTCGCGCTTTCACATATCCGCAACGCGGAGGTGCGGTGGACCGTACCTGCGTCCGGGAGCCACCTTCCTCGCTGCGCGCCTAGGCAAACGGCGAGGATGCGCCCATGCAGTCGCACGCGCATCAGATCCAGGAGATCCTGGCTCGGGAGCTGGACCTGCACGCCCGTCAGGTGCAGCTGGTCAGGGCCAGCCTGCTCGTCGTGCCGCCGCGCAGCTCGGGGATTGCTGCCGGCGGTCGCGCGCAGGCCCGGGTCTCCGGCTGAGCCCGGTCAGGCGTTGACGACGCGCCGGGCCGGCGCGGCGTCTGCGACCGCATACGCGCCGGCAGCGACGACGGCGCTGACCACGGCCACGGATGGCCAGGCCCCGATGCTGTGCGCCAGCACGTGGGACCCGGCAAAGGCCGCGAGGTAGAGCCCCACGAGGCCTGCCGCGCGGCCGCCGCCGGCGCGCTCGCGCCAGCGCAGCGCGCACCAGCCGCAGCCGGCGACGAGGACGATCCCGCCGAGCGGCCGGACGCCGGTCGCCTGCGCGACGGCGAAGCCGACGGCCAGCGAGCCGGCGGCGACGGGCCAGGTGGGCGACGTGCGCTTCAGCATGCCTCGACGGTACCGCGCAGGGCCGCTCGCGGCGTCACGCCGGCCCGCGTCAGTTCAGGCGCGACAGCAGCCGCGAGTGGACCTGCGCCTGCGCGGAGCGCGAGGCCTCGTCGACCGGCAGCGCCAGCAGCAGCGCGCTCGCGCCGAGACCGCGGGTCAGGTCGCCGGAGCGCTCCGCCGTCGCGGTCACGTGCCGCAGGACCACGCCGGTCGCCTCGTGCGCGCAGCGCCACGCGAGGTCGGCGCCGAGCGTCCGCGGGTCGATCAGCGCCTCCGGCCGGGCCGGGTCGACGACCGCCGTCGGCGCCATCGCGCGGTGCGCGACGTAGAGCACCAGGCCGTGGCCGACCAGCGCCGCGCCCCACCCGCGCCGCCGGGCCACGGCGACCAGCGCGACGGCGATGCCGACCGGATGGCCGCCGCCGTCGCCCACGACCTCGGGGAGCAGGTGGCGGCCGTCGCGGCGCGGGCGCAGGTGGCGCGCCGCGACCGCGCGCAGCGCTTCCAGCTGCGCCAGCGGCTCGTCGACGTCCGGCAGCCCGCGCGCCAGCAGGCCGAGCGAGCGCCGCGCCGCCGCGACGCCGTCGCCGGCGCCGAGCTCGACCGCGAGCTCCATCGCCAGCGCCTCCTGCGCCGGGCACTGCTGTCCCGCCAACCGCGCGAAGTCGCTCATCAGCGGCGGGAGTAGAACTCGACGATCAGCTGCTCCTCGATCGGCGACGGGATCTCCCGCCGGTCGGGGAGGCGCAGCACCGTGCCGCTCAGGCCGTCGAAGTCGGCCTGCAGCCACGGGCCGACGCCGCTGGTGAGCTCCGTCGCCTCGCGCACGCGCGGCTCGACCGGCGCGTCGGGCTTGAACGTGACGACCTGGCCGGCGCTGAGCGGATACGACGCGATGTCGACGCGGCGGCCGTCGACCAGGACGTGCCCGTGGGCGACGAACTGCCGGGCCTGCGCGCGCGTCGAGGCGAAGCCGAGCCGGTAGACCACGTTGTCGAGCCGGCGCTCGAGCGCCACGAGGAGCTGCTCACCGGTGCGGCCGCCGCGGCGCTCGGCGGCGGCGACGTAGCGGCGGAACTGGCACTCGCGCACCCCGTAGTAGCGCTTGGCGACCTGCTTGGCGCGCAGCTGCGTGCTGAAGACCGACGCCTTGTTCGGCCGGCGGCCGCCGTGCTGGCCGGGCGGCAGCGGGCCGCGCCGCGTCAGCGCGGACTTGCCGTTGATGGCCCGCAGGCCCTTGAGGTACAGCTCGACGCCCTCGCGTCGCGAGAGCCGCTCGACCGGCCCCGTGTAGCGTCCCACTCTCCAAACTCCTACTCGCGCGGTTGGCTTTGCTTAGGGCACCCTAACAGCTTCGTCGCGCGTGCGGGGGCGGTGCGCCGGCGTCATGATCGTGGCCGTGATCGCGTGACCCCCGCGCCTGTCGTCATAGCCATCGACATCGGGACGACGAGCGCGAAGGCCGGCGCCTTCGACGCCGGCGGTCGCGAGACGGCCGCCCACGAGGTCCACTACCCGCTGCTGGAGCCCGAGCCGGGCTGGGTCGTGCAGGAGCCGGCCGTCGTGATCGACGCGGTCGTCGCGGCCGCGCGCGGCGCGGTCACCGGCGCGCGCGCCGCCGGCCTGGCCGTCGCCGGCCTGTCGTTCTCCACCGCCATGCACACGCTCGTCGGCGTCGACGCGGCCGGGGCGCCGCTCACCGACGTCGTGACGTGGGCCGACCAGCGGGCCGCCGACCAGGCGCGGCGGCTGCGCGCCGAGCGCCCGCACCTGCACGGCCGCACCGGCACGCCGCTGCACCCGATGGCGCCGCTGCCCAAGTTGGTGTGGTTCCGCGAGCGCGAGCCGCAGCTCTTCACGCGCGTCGCGCGGTGGTGCGGGATCAAGGATCTGGTCGTCCACCGCCTCACCGGCGCGTGGGTCACCGAGCACTCGTCGGCCTCCGGAACGGGGCTGATGGACCTCACGACGCTGGACTGGGACGCCGAGGCGCTGGAGGTCGCGGGGATCGTCCGCGAGCAGCTGTGCGCGCTCGCGCCGACCAAGCACATCGTGTCGCTCACCGCCGCGGCGGCGGCGACCCTCGGCTGCCCGCGCGACCTGCCGCTCGTCCTCGGCGCCGGCGACGGGCCGCTGGCCAATCTCGGCGTCGGCGCGGTCGCGCCCGGCGTCGCCGCGTGCTCGATCGGGACGTCGGGCGCGCTGCGGCTGATGGTCGAGCGCCCGGTGGTCGACCCGCGCGGCCGGGTGTTCTGCTACATGTTGAGCGAGGACCGCTGGGTGGTCGGCGGGGCCGTCAACACCGGCGGCGTCGTCCTGAAGTGGGCCCGCGAGGCGCTGGCGCCGGAGCTGGGCGAGCACGCCGAGGCCGAGCTGATGGACATCGCCGCGCAAGCGCCGGCCGGCAGCGACGCGCTGATCATGCTCCCGTACCTGCTCAGCGAGCGCGCGCCCCATTGGTCGACGATCCCGCGCGGCGCCTACGTCGGCCTGACGTTCGCGCACCGCCGCGAGCACCTCGTCCGGGCCGCGCTGGAGGGCGTCTGCCTGCAGCTCGCGCTCGTCCTCGCCTCGCTGCGCGACGCGGGCAACGAGGTCCGCGAGATCCGCGCCACCGGCGGCTTCGCGCGCAGCGCGCTGTGGCGGCAGATGCTCTGCGACGCGCTCGGCCAGGACGTCGGCTTCCCGGACGGCCACCAGGGCTCGGGCTTCGGCGCCGCGCTGCTCGGGATGGAGGCGCTCGGCCTCATCCCGTCGTTCGACCGCGCCGCCGAGCTGATCGCGGTCGCGGAGGTGCGCACGCCCGACCCGGACGCGAGCGCCACCTACGCGGCGACGCTGCCGGTCTTCGACGCGCTCTACGACGCGCTGACCCCGGCGTTCGAGCAGCTCCGCGACCTCCCGCGCGCTGCAATTCCCCCTGCAGGTTGAAGGGGTTCGCGGCGCTAGCGTGACGCGGCCGTCGTGCCTGGCCGCCGCCTTCCCCATCTCGCCGTGCCCGTCCTCGTCGCGCTGCTCGCGCTGGCGCTCGTCGCCACGCGCGCGCACGGCGCCAACGAGGGCCAGCTGCGCTCGACGATCCACCAGGGCAAGGTCCGCGAGCAGGCGCTCGGCGACGCCGCCGCGCACCTCGCCCGCCTGGAGCGCGCCAGCGCCAAGGAGGTCGCGATCATCGACGGCCGCCTGGCCGACGCGCAGGCGCAGCTGGCGCGGTCGCAGGCGCGGCTGGCCGGGACGCAGACCGACCTCGCGGCCGAGCGCCGGCGCCTCGCGCGGCTGAAGAAGCGCCTGGCGCAGGCGCGCGGCGTGCTCGTCCAGATGCTGCGCCAGCGGTACATGAGCGACCCGCCCGACGTCGTCTCGGTCGTCCTGGACGCCAACGGCTTTGCCGACCTGCTCGACCGCATGGACTTCCTGCACCGCGTCGAGCACTCGGACACCCAGATCCTCGACGTCGTCCGCGCCGCGCGGAGCGACGCCGGCCGCGAGACCGTCAAGCTGTCCAAGTTGCAAGCTGAGCAGCAGGCCGAGACGCTCGCCGTGCAGCGCCAGCGCAACGCGCTGGCCGGGATGGAGGCCGCCGCGCAGGCCCGCCGCGAGGCGTTGGCCGAGGCGCACGCCGCCCGCCTCGCCGCGCTGCGCGCCACCCGTTCGAGCCGCCGCTCCGCCGAGCGGACGCTGACCAAGCTGCTGGCCGCCCGCGCCAAGGCGGCGGCGAACATGGCCGGTCCGGGCGGCCCGTGGTCGATCCCGTGGGCGGTCGTGCAGTGCGAGTCCGGCGGCCAGAACCTGCCGCCCAACAGCGCCGGCGCGTCGGGCTACTACCAGATGATGCCCGCGACCTGGCGGGGCCTCGGCGGCTCGACGCCGAACGCCTACCAGGCCTCGAAGGCCGAGCAGGACCGCCTCGCGGCCAAGTTGTGGAACAACGGCGCGGGCGCGTCGAACTGGGTCTGCGCCGCTTTGGTCGGCGTCATCTAGCGTTCTGGGCCTTCGTGTCTTGACACGGACGCTCCGTTCGAGGAGGGTCGGCCGCATGTCCCGCTGTGCCGCGCTGCTCCTGACCGGTCTGCTCGCCCTCTCGCTCGGCGCCGCCAGCGCGCCGGCCAAGGCCAAGCACAAGCCGAAGCCCAAGCACAAGCCGACGATCAAGGTGGCGAAGCCGTCGACGGCCGGCACGCCCGCCACCGGCACGCTGCTGGCCGGCAGCGCGATGACGTTCGACCTCGGCAACGGCCAGCCTCCGAGGACGATCCGCCTGACCGGCACCGCCAAGGGCATCATCCCGGGCGGCTACCGGCTCAACCGCGACAACACCATCAAGCTGCAGAGCGCGGCGGTCCAGCTCGACCCCGGCGACGCCGCGGCGGCGGGCATCCCGCCGGTTGGCCTGCGGCTCGATCCGCGGATGGGCAACCGCATCGAGATCGCGCGCACCGGCGCGCTGACCGCGGCGCTGGGCATCACGTCGAGCGGCATCGCGCTTCCCACGTTCATCGTCCGCCCCACGGGCAAGCTGGCGCCACCCTCGGGGCTGGCGTCGACGACGCTGGACAGCCCGCCTCAGTGGGTCACGTTCGGCCCGCTCGGCGCCGCCGTCAGCACGCACCTGGTGATCAACATCAAGATCGGCTAGCCGGCTAGGGCCGGCCGTCGACGGCGATCGTCGTCTTGGCCTTCCTGCCCTTGGTCTCCGTCGTGTAGACCGACAGCTTGAGCGGCACCGGGCGCGCGCCCGACAGGTCCGACATCCGCTCGCGGGCCATCTTGCGCACGCCGGCGGTCGGGACCAGGACGCCGGACCTGGCCGTCACCAGGACGCGGCCGCCGCCCTGCCGGCCGGGGATGCGGACGGTGAGCTTCCCGGACCGCGAGAGCGTCCAGTGCTTTTTCGAGAGGCGCTTCCCGTCGACCCGGACCGCCAGGCCCCGCGCCGCGCGGTCCGGCCGCGCCGTCAGGCCCTTGGGCACCATCAGCGTCACCTGCCGGAACGGGCTGCGGCTGCCCGGCGAGCGCGCGACGGTGAACAGCGCCTGCGGCCGGGCCGAGCCGAGGCCCGACACGTCGGCCCGCACCAGCGCGCCCTTGCGGCACGCCGCGGCGTCGAGCACCGGCTGCTTGACCGAACGCTGCCCGGCCTGGCTGAACAGGGTCGCGTCGGACGGCGCGAACTCGGCCGCGCACAGGTCCGTCACGTTGGTGAACGGCCCGGCGTGCCCGGCGCGCGCGCCGTAGAACGACAGCTTGAAGTCCGTCAGCGGGACGTCGGGCAGGCCCTTGAAGTGGGCCTCGAGCCGCCCGGCGTTCGGACTCAGCCGCAGCTCGCCGTCGAGCCGCAGCGAGACGCCGGGCCCCTTGAGGAAGACGCTGGCGTACGGCAGCTCGACGCCCTCCTCGTCGGGCGCGGGCGTGCCGGTGTCGCTCAGGTACACCGAGCCGGTCAGCTTGTTCTTCAACAACGGCGTCGTCGCCTCCGCGACGCCGATCTTCGACGAGGCCGGGCACGCGTCGGCGTTCAGCTGCGCGGGCGCGCAGGCGCCGTCGCTCAGCGCGGCGGGGTTCGGCTGCATCGCGGCGCTGACCAGGACCGTGACGTCGCGCAGCGCCGAGTCGGTGGCGCGCGGGACGATCTCGGTCTGGAACGGCGGCTGCGAGTTGGCGGCCTTGACGCCGGGGTCCTCGACCGAGGTGAACACGTCGGGCGTGAACTTCAGCGCGTCGCACGCGCGCGCCTGGAACGGGCCGCTGCCCGAGCCCTGCGTGCCGTCGACCGCCGTGACGCCGACGTCGAACGAGCGCGGGTCGCAGCCCGACGGGTTCAGCGCGAACCCCTTGCGGTCGATCGTCATCTGGAGCCGCCGCAGCCCGAGCGGGAAGCCCTTGAACGCGGTGGGCAGCGCCGCGGTGACGTGCACGCGCCCGTCGGTCCTGCCCAGCGTCAGCGGGTTGGCGAGCGTGAACGTCCCGAGGTCGAACGGCCCGACCTTGACGGGGATGGCCAGCCAGATCCGGGCGACGGCGGTCGACGTCCCGGTGCCGAGGTAGACGTCGCCGCTCAGCGTGATCGGCAGCGGACCCGAGCCGACGACGGTCTTCACCGTCCCGATCCGCGTGTTCGCCGGGCAGGCGCCGCGCGTCGCCTTCGACGCGTCGCACTGCGGGAAGTCCTGGACCTTGCCGAGCATCCCCTCGGGCAGCGCGACGTCGAGCTTGCTGGGCCGCCGCGAGGCCGCGTCGCGCTGGATGTCGAGGGTCAGCGTCGGGCTGTCGAGCGCCTTGTGGGTGGAGACGTCGCCGGAGATCGTCGGCGTCTCCTTCGGCGCGCAGCCGCCGTGGCCGTCGTCGGAGATCCCGAAGCTCGTCGTCGGCGTCTGCGCCGGGCCGCCGCTCCACGGCGTCGCGGTGATCGACCCGGTGTAGGTGCCGCACGCCGGCGGCGTGACCACGACGCCGCGCGGGCCGCCGTTGAACGTCAGGTTGAACTTCGTGAACGGGACCTGCGGCAGGTTGTCGAAGATGGTGGTGATCTGGCCCGTGTCGTCGTCGGGCTGGACCGAGCCCTTGATCTTGACCGTCACGCCGGCCTTGCGGCCGATGATGAGCAGGCGGTAGGGATCGCCGGGCGAGCGGCCGAAGTAGACGTCGCCGGGCACGGTCCCCAGGAGCGGGTTGTCGAACGCGACGTGGCCGACCAGCGAGGCCGCCGGGCACTTGACGTTGGGGTCGCCCTGCGGGCCGAACTGCGCGTCGGAGCAGAGCTCGAGCGTCGGCGCCAGCGACGGGTTCAGCGTGGTCCCGACCGGCAGCCGCACGACGGCCTTCCTGACGTGGGAGACCGCGCGGCCGCCGACGTCGGCCGGCTGCGTCAGCCCGATCGAGTGCGGGGTCACGGTGTCCGGCGTCGGCTGGTCGATCGCGATCTGCATGCCGGGCTGGAACGGTTCGCCCGCGCAGTCGGTCGGCGTGAACTGGGCGGTCGCGCTGACCGGTCTGCTCGACGCGTAGGAGTCCGCGGTGACCTTCGTCGTGGCCGGCGTGCACGTCGTCGGGTTGACCATGAACGCGTTGCCGTTGGAGAGCATCCCGTTCAGCGTCAGCGACAGCGAGCGGATGTCGATCGGGATGCCGGACTGGGTGCGCGGCAGGTTGGCGATCGACGTCTCCAGCCCGTAGTCGGACTCGTCGCGGACCCGGACCCTGATGATGATGTAGACGTTGCCGAGGACGAGGTTGCCGACCGGGCGCAGGACGATCCCGAGGCGCGCCGGCTCGTTGGCGGGCGGCTGGACGTTGTAGACGGTGCCGGTGATCGGGATCGGCAGCGCGCCGCCGATCGCCGCGACCGTGGTCGTGCTCCCGACGGCGGAGTCGGCCGGGCACGCGTCGTGGTCCATCGCGCTCTCGGCGCACTGCGTCGTGGCCGTCGGGTTGCCGAGCTGACCGGTCGGCAGGTCGACGGTCAGGTCCTTGACGTCGTCGCCGGCCTGCGTGAAGTCGAACGACAGGTTGAAGTCGCTGTGGGCGCCGGCGCGCGGGTCGGTCGGCGCCGCCTTGACGTTCGTGAGGCCGAGCGCCTGCGCGCCCGGCGCCGCGAGCGCGAGCGCCGCCACCACGGCCAGCGCGGCGCCGATCAGCGCCCGCGCGCACCTCCACCGACCCGTGTCCCCTGACAGCACACCGAATTACGTACCCGGGTCGGCCCCTGCAAAACGCCCGCGTTCCTAGTCGACGAACAGGTCGGCCTGCAGCTCCGCGTCGCTGCCGCCGTAGCTGTAGGCGCTGAGATCGGTGACGCCCGCCTCGGCCAGAACGTCCTCGACCAGTGCGAGGTGGCCGGTGTACTCGCGGCTCTCGCGCGTGAGGACGGCGTAGGCCGCGTCGGCGACGATCTCCGGCCGTCGGGACTTGGCCATCGCCGCGTCGCCGCCGAGGAGGTTCTGGACCGCCGCGGTCGCGACGAGCGTCTTCGGCCACAGCGCGTTGAACGCGATGCCATCGGCCTTGAACTCCTCCGCCATGCCGAGCGTGCAGAGGCTCATCCCGTACTTGGCGAGCGTGTAGCCGATGTGGCCGCCGAGCCAGCGCGGCGCCAGCGAGAGCGGCGGCGACAGCGTCAGGACGTGCGGGTTGTCGCTGCGCTTGAGGTGCGGGACGCAGGTCTTGGACACGACGTAGGTCCCGCGGGTGTTGATGTCCTGCATCAGGTCGTAGCGCTTCATGTCCATGGCCTCCGTGCCGGACAGGTTGATCGCGCTGGCGTTGTTGATGCAGATGTCGATCCCGCCGAACTTCTCGACGGTCGCGGCGACCGCGTCGGCGACCGACTGGTCGTCGCGGATGTCGCCGACGATCGGCAGCGCCTGGCCGCCGGCCTCCTCGATCTCCCGCGCAGCGGTGTAGACCGTGCCTTCGAGCTTCGGGTGCGGCTCGGCGGTCTTGGCGATCAGCGCGACGTTCGCGCCGTCGCGCGCGGCGCGGACGGCGATCGCGAGCCCGATGCCGCGTGAGGCACCGGAGATGAACAGGGTCTGGCCTGCAAGCGTTCGGGACACGCGGCGGATCCTAAACGGATGCGCAATTCGCGCGATCCAGGACCTCCATGTACCACTTGTCCCTATTAACTCTGGAACGTGCGCGCAAGGAGGAGGCACTTGGCGCGTTGCAGCGAAAGAACCGTCGCACGGTTCGCAAATCTGAGCGATGATGTGCGAGCCAACATTCCCACACCTCAGAGGAAGCCATGCCATCCATCACGAGCGTCGACGACCAGCGGTACGTCAAGGCGCTGTCGCATCCACTGCGGGTCCGGATCCTCGGGATCCTGGAAGAGCAGCCGGCCAGCCCCGTCGAGCTGAGCCAGATCCTGGACGCCACCCTCGGCACGATCTCCTACCACGTGCGCCAGCTCAACGAGCTCGGCCTCCTGGAGCTCGTTCGTGAGACCCCGCGCCGCGGGGCGATCGAGCACCACTACCGCGCGAAGCCGCGCCCGAAGTCTGGAGGGGCGACCTGGGACAGCGTCTCGGTGATCGCCAAGCAGGCCGTCATCGGCGCCGAGCTGGCGCAGACGACCGAGGTCGCCACGCGCGCCGCGGGCGTCGGCGGCTTCGACAGCGACCACGCGCGCCTCGAGCGCCTGCGCCTGTCGCTCGACGCCAAGGGCGTCGAGCAGCTCTCCAAGGCCGTCGCGAAGCTCATCGACGACGCGCGCAAGATCCAGGAGGCCTCGAACAAGCGCCAGGGCACGTCGAGCAACGGCTCGCGGACCGACACCGCGCTCGTCGCGATGCTGTTCGACGCCGTGGGCGCGCCCGACCCGAGCGCCGGCCGCCCGGAGCCGACGCAGAAGCCGCGCAGGCCGCGCCGCCGCGCCGCGGCTTGACGGAACGTCAACCCACGTAACTGTCACGCCCAGGCCCCCCAAGGGTCCAGAATCCTCACGGGGGCCTGGGTGCGCGGTCACAGGTTGGGACGTCACGTGTCCTAAGGGGCATGACGTCCCCACCACGCGACCCACGCTGCGGTGCGCGCTTCCGGCGCAAGACCCCCGAGGCGGAGCTCCCCCACGTCCCCGAGACGCAGGAGCTCGGCCTGACGTCCCTCGGCGAGGCGTTCATCGACGCGCTGCGCCACGACGAGCGGTTCCGCGACGTGCTGGCCGACCCGTTCGAGGACGAGGAGCCGGCCGGCTGAGTGGTCTAGTCGAAGACCACGGTCGTGGTGCCGTGGCGCAGCACGCGGTCCTCGCAGTGCCACGCCACGGCGCGCGCCAGCACGGCGCGCTCGATGTCGGCCCCGCGCCGCGCCATCGCCGCCGCGTCGTCGCGGTGCGTGACGCGGATGACGTCCTGCTCGATGATCGGACCGGCGTCCAGCTCCTCGGTCACGTAGTGCGCGGTGGCGCCGATCAGCTTCACCCCGCGCGCCTTCGCGCGCTCGTACGGCCCGGCGCCCGCGAACGCCGGCAGGAACGAGTGGTGGATGTTGATCACCGGTGCGCCGACGCGCTCGAGGAAGGCGCCGGACAGGATCTGCATGTAGCGGGCCAGGACGACGAGGTCCGGGCGCGCCGGCTCCAGCACGTCGAGCAGGCGCTGCTCGGCGTCCGCCTTGCGGTCCGCGTCCACCGGCACGTGGTGGAACGGGAGGCCGAGCGCCTCGACCTCGGCGCGCAGGTCGTCGTGGTTGGAGGCGACGAGGACGACGTCGGCGCCGAGCTCAGCGCGGCGCCAGCGCCACAGCAGCTCCTGCAGCGTGTGGTCGTACCTCGACACGAGGATCGCGAGGCGCTTGCGGCGCTCGACGTCCCACAGCGTCCAGTCCATGACGAACGGCTCGGCGACCGCACGGCCGAACGCGGCGCGCAGCGCGTCGGGGTCCACGCCGGGCGGCAGCGCGAACTCCATGCGCAGGAAGAACTGGCCGCCCCACGGGTCCGAGCTGTGCTGGTCGGAGTGGATGATGTTCGCGCCCGCGTCGAGCAGGAAGCGCGAGACGGCGGCCACGATCCCGGGCTGGTCGGCGCAGGCGACGAGCAGGCGCATCGTCGTGGGCGGTGGCGTCGGGACGGACATGGCCGCGCGGGATCGTAGGGAGCCCGCGGCCCGTTGCCCAGCCGCCGCGACCTGCCGGATGTCAGGGCGTTGGCGCGCGCGCTTCAGTGAACGCGTACGATCTGACGACCATGCCCGAGATCTCCCCTGCCCTGTACCGCGCCGGCGAGGGCGAGCCGCTCGTCCTGATCCACGGCTTCACGGCGACCTGGCGCTGCTGGCTGCCGGTGCTCGGGGAGCTCGTGCCGCGCTTCGAGGTCATCGCCCCGACGCTGCACGGCCACGACGGCGGCGCCGCGCTGCCGGCCCACGACGCGCCGCACTCGATCGGGCGCGCCGCGGACCTCCTGGAGGAGCACCTCGACGCGCTCGGCGTCGGGACGGCGCACCTGGCCGGCAACTCGCTGGGCGGCGCGCTCGCGCTCGAGCTGGCCAAGCGCGGGCGCGCGCGGTCGGTCGTCGGCATCTCGCCGGCGGGCGGGATCCGGCCGGGCGACGCCAAGGCGGCGCAGCGCGTCATCAAGGTCTTCTCGCGCATGCAGGCCACGACGCGGCGCGCGCTGCCGCTCCTGCCCAGGGTCGTCGCGCGCCCGCGCCTGCGCCAGCTCGCGCT
>DATDMD010000079.1:0-2391 GCA_036518975.1 Baekduia sp. | reverse complement strand
CAGGCGATCAAGTTCGACCGCCCGCCGTCGTTCGACCCGCCGACGGGCACGCACTACGCGTTCTCCCAGGCGGCCGACGACAGCTACAAGCGGCTGTCGCGGACGGTCGACCTGACGGGCAAGACGGCGGCGGACCTGTCGTTCACGGCGTCCTACGACACCGAGCCCGGCTGGGACTACCTCGTGGTCGAGGCCCACACGGTGGGCCAGGACGACTGGACGACGCTGCCCGACCTCAACGGGCACACCTCCGACGACCTGTCGGGCAACAGCAGCTGCCCGCAGATCCCGATCACCCAAGAGCACCCGTTCATGGAGCACTACGTGACGCTGCACCCCGAGAGCAGTCCCGGGGCGGGCGACGCGAGCTGCGACAACGGCGGGACGACGGGCAGGTTCAACGCGGCCAACGGCAACTCCGGCGGCTACGTGCCCTTCAAGTTCGACCTCAGCGCCTACGCGGGCAAGCAGGTCGAGCTGTCGATCACCTACATCAGCGACGAGGGCTTCCAGGGCCTCGGCGTGTTCGTGGACGACGCGAAGATCACGGCCGACGGCGCCACGCTGGCCGAGACGTCCTTCGAGGACGGGCTCGGCGGCTGGGATGTCCCGGGCGCGCCCGAGGGCAGCGGCGGCAACGCCAACGACTGGATCTCGACGACGTCGGTCGGCTACGTCGACGGTCCGGGCGTCGCGACCAAGGACACGATCTACTGGGGCTTCGGCCTCGAGGGCGTGACCGGGGCCGGGACGCGGGCCACGCTGGTCAAGGACGCGCTGACCGCGCTCGGCGCGGGTTAGACCAACCGGACACCTGCCGGGCGCCGCCGCTACAAGGCGGCGCCCGGGGTGCCGATTACCCGGAGCGGATGTCCCTCCGCTCCCGACGTGCATCGATCCTGGCTGCCTCGGCGGCGCTGCTCGGCCTGCCCGCGGCGACCGCGCAGAGCGCGCTGGCCGCCACCGGCGCGCCGCCCACCTTCGACGCCCGCCGCACGCTCGCGCTCGGCGCCGGCGTCACCGACCCGCGCAGCCTCGTCGTCTCCGACCTCGACGGCGACGGCCGCCCCGACCTCGTCGCCGGCTCGGCGGGCGGCGGAACCGGCAAGGTCTCCGTGCTGCGCGGCACCTCGGCCGGCTCGTTCGCCGCGCCGCTGGGCAGCCCGTTCGCCCTCGGCACGGCCGGCGGCGTCGGCGCCGTCGCGGCCGGCGATCTCAACGGCGACGGCCGCCCCGACGTGCTGGCCACGATCGGCAGCGGGACGACCGACGACGACCAGCTCGTCCCGCTGGCCGGCGACGGGACCGGCAACCTGGTGCCCGGAGCGCCGGTCACCGCCCACGAGCAGCTGGCCGGCCTCGCGCTGGCCGACCTCGACGGCGACGGCGACCTCGACGTCCTCACCGCCTCGACGACCGCCACGACCGCCGACCAGCTCGGCGTGCTCGAGCAGTCCTCCTCCGGGCTCGCGCTGGCCGGCAGCACCGGCGCGACCGCCACGAGCCTGGCCACCGACGTCGTCGCGGGCGACCTCGACGGCGACGGCACGCCCGACGCGCTCGTCGCCTCCGGCAACGCCGGCGCCGGCTCGGCCTGGGTCGCCACCGCCGACCACCTCACGCTCACGCCCGCGACGACGGCCGCGCCGGTCGGCGCCGACCCCGTCGCGGTGGCGCTCGCCGACGTCGACGGCGACGGCGACCTCGACGGCCTCGTCCTGGACGGCGCCGCGCCGCTGCTCACGCTGCTGCGCAACGACGGCGCCGGCGGCCTGACCGCGACCGGCGTCGCGGTGACCGGCCTGGCCGGCGGGACCGGCCTCGCGACCGGCGACCTCAACGGCGACGGCGCGCTCGACGTCGTCGTCACCGACGGCACCGCGGGCACGGTCGGCGTCCTGCGCGGCGACGGCGCCGGCGGCTTCGGCGATCCGACCTGGGCGACGGCCGGCGCCGGCGCGCGGTCGCCCGTCGTCGCCGACCTGACCGGCGACGAACTCCCGGACGTCGCGACGGCCGACGCGACCGACGGCACGGTGACGCTCCTGCGCAACACGGGCCAGCCCGTCCCGGAGGCGGTGCTGACCGGCACGGCCGACTTCGGCAGCGAGGTCGTCGGCCGCACCGGCGCCGCGCGGACGGTCACGGCGGTGGCGGTCAGGCCGCCGGCGCCGTCGTTGCGCAGCAGGGTGACCAGCGGGGCGGTGCCGTCGAGGACGAGGCCGTCGAGGTCGCCGTCGCCGTCGACGTCGGCCAGCGCGGCCGCGACGGGATCGGCGCCGACCGCGATCGGCGTCGCGGCGGTGAGCGACAGCCCCGAGCCGCCGGCGACCCAGGCGCTGCCGGTCCCGGCGTTGCGCGAGACGACGAGCGCGTCGGGCGTGCCGTCGC
>DATDMD010000078.1:0-5223 GCA_036518975.1 Baekduia sp. | reverse complement strand
GATGCCGGCCGAGGTCCAGCGCCCGCTGCACCTCGACGAGGTCGTGCGCCACTTCCCGGAGCTGCGCGTGATCATGCAGCACGGCGCCGACCCCTGGTGGGACGAGGCGATCGCGCTGCTCAACAAGTACGACAACCTGCGCCTGATGACCTCGGCCTGGGCCCCGCGCTACCTCCCGCCCTCGCTGCTGCGGTTCATGGACGGCCGCGGCGCCGGCAAGGTCCTCTGGGGCTCCGACTACCCGGTGCTGAGCTTCGAGCGCTGCCTGCGCGAGGCGCGCGCGCTGGACCTGCGCCCGGACGCGCTGGACGCGTTCCTGGGCGGCGCCGCCGACGGCTTCCTGGCGCTCGACGCTCAGCCGTCGTCGCCCGCGCGCTGAGCCGCGGGGTGCGCGGCGACCTCCGGCGGGTCGGCGACGTCGTGGTCGCCCGGCTCGCGCGTCGCCACGAACGCGGCGGCGTTGATCGCGGCGTAGCCGGTCAGCGGCTCGGGCAGGTCCTCCTCGTAGAAGATCGCGTCTACCGGGCAGGCGGGCTCGCACGCGGCGCAGTCGATGCACTCCTCCGCGTTGACGTACAACATGCGCGTGCCCTCGTAGATGCAGTCGACCGGGCAGACCTCGATGCAGCTGCGGTCGCGCTGGTCGATGCACGCCTCGGTGATCACGTAGGTCACGACGCGGCCCCGTCCCAGGTGCGCAGCTCGCCGAAGGGGTGGGTAGACGCCATCGTCTCCTCTAGGTAGGCGGGCGCGTCGGGCGTCGGCACGAACCAGCCCGTCGGGCACATGGTCACGATCTCGACGAACGAGAACCCAGCGCCCGCACGCTGGGCCTCGAGCGCGCGGCGCAGCATGCCCGCCGTGCGGCGGACGGCCGCCGGGTTGTGGACCGACCCGCGCGCGACGTACGCCGCGCCGTCCATCCCTGCGACGAGGTCCGCCGTGCGGATCGGGTGGCCGTGCAGCGCGACGTCGCGCCCGTCGAGCGAGGTCTTCGTCCGCTGGCCCACGACAGTCGTCGCCGTCATGTGGCCGCCGGTCTCGCCGAACACTCCGTTGTTGAGCATCACGCAGGTCACGCGCTCCCCGCGCGCGGCGGTGTGCAGGAGGTCCTGGAGCCCCTCGTTGACCATGTCGCCGTCGCCCTGCACGGTGAACACGACCGCGTCGGGGCGCACGCGCTTGAGGCCCGTCGCGACGTCGGGCGCGCGGCCGTGCAGCGCCTGCACGACATCGAGGTCGACGAGCGGCGCGAGCCCCGTGTAGCACCCGATCCCGAACACGCCGATGGTCCGGTCGGCCACGCCCAGCTCGGCCACGACGTCGAGCAGCGCGCGCAGCGCGAGCGGCTCGCCGCAGCCCGGGCAGAGGTCGTGGTCGGAGCCCAGCGCGAGCTCCGGCAGGCGGCCGACGGCGAGCTCCATGGGCGGGTCGGGCAGCGTCTGGGGCGTCATCGGGACTCCTCGATCTCGGCGATGGTCTGGGCGAGGCGGCGCTCGATCTCGCGCGGGCGGTTGAGGTCGCCCATCCCGAAGCCGTCGTGGTCCTGCGAGATGCCGCCGGCCGAGCGGATCGGGATCCGGTCGCCGAGGCTGAGCCGGACGTCCTCGATCATCTGGCCCGCGTTGTTCTCCACGACGACCACGGTCCGGGCGTCGCGGCAGGCCGCCCGCAGCGCGGCGTCGGGGAACGGCCACAGCGTGATCGGACGCGCCCAGCCGATCGAGACGCCGGCCGCCTGCAGCGCGCGGACCGCGTGGCGCGCGGCGAAGGCGAGCGTCCCGAAGGCGACCACGACGACCTCGGCGTCCTCGGTGCCCTCGGACTCCAGGCGCGCCTCGGCGGCGGCGATGCCGGCGAGCTTGCCGGCCCGGGCCGCGTAGAGCTCCTCGAACGTCACGCGCTCGGAGGTCAGCTTGTCGAGCGGGAGGTAGGTGACGGTGCGCGACGCCCCGCGGGAGGCGCCCGCGCCGTCGACCCCGAACACGGGGCGGTCCGAAAGGTCCGCGGGCTCGGGCAGCTCGACCGTCGCCCACGTGTGGCCGAGGACGTAGTCGCCCATGATGAGCACGGGATGCGACCAGCGGTCGGCGAGGTCGAAGGCCAGGCCGACGTGCTCGACGGCCTCGGCCACGGTCATCGGCGCCAGCACGATGTGGCGGTAGTCGCCGTGCCCGCCGCCGCGCGTGGCCTGGAAGTAGTCGCTCTGGCCGCGGGCCATGTTCCAGGCGACCAGCGGCAGCTCGGCGTTGGCGATCTCGCTGAACGCCTCCTGCATGAGCGACAGGCCCTGGCCGACCGACCCCGTGGCGGCGCGCGCGCCGCCGGCCAGCGCGCCCCACGTCATGTTCACGGCCTCGATCTCGCTCTCGGCGTTGACGCACGCCCCGCCGAGCGGCGGCAGCTTCTCGGCCATGTGCTCCAACAGCCCGGTGAACGGGGTCATCGGGTAGCCGGCGAAGAACCGGCAGCCGGCGCGCACCGCGGCCTCGGCCATCGCGTCGCTGCCCTCCAGCAGCGCGGCGGTCATCGGGCCGCCGCCCCGTCGACCGCCGTGCGGTAGACGGCGATCGCGAAGTCCGGGCAGACGCTGGCGCAGCGGGTGCAGCCGGTGCAGCCGGCGGCGAGCACCGGCACGAAGGTCCCGCGGGCGTTGCGCTCGGTGCCCATCGACAGCACCGACGGCGGGCAGACGGCGACGCACAGCTCGCAGCCCTTGCAGGCGTCGGCGTCGATCGTGACGGTGCCCGTCGGAGGCGCGGGCCGCGTGCTCATCGGACCGCCGCCCCGGCCGCCGCCACGTCGGCCCCGGCCGCGTAGCCGGCAGCGATCGCGCGCTCGTTGTCGCCGGCGCGGTCGCGCCGGTACGGGGGCAGCGACTCGCGCATGGCCGTGCTCAGGGCGTCGCAGGAGACGAGGCCGCCGACCGCGGCGAGGGCGGCGACGGCGACCAGCGACATCGCGCCCTTGGCCTCGGCCGCCCGTGCGATCTCGTTGAAGGGCAGCGCCACCGTGCGCGCCGGCGAGCCGAGCGCATCGACCATCGACGGGTCGAGCACGACGGTCGACCGCTCGTCGACGCGGTCCAGCGCCGCCGCGGCATGGGCGCGGTGCAGGACCAGCGCGGTGAGCGCCCAGTCGAAGAGGGACGGGATCGCGACCTCGTCGTCGGCGAGCACGACGTAGGCGGACGACATCCCGCCGCGCATGACGCCGCCCACGAAGCTGAAGTACTGAGCGTGCCCGCCCTCCAGGACGCGGGCGCGGCAGAGCGTCTGGGCCGCGAGCTGGACCCCTTGGCCACCGAGGCCGGTGATGATGATCGGGTGTTGACTGGACATCTGTGAGAACAGTGTTCTACAGTTTCGAAACGACGTTCGCAAGTCGCCTCCCATGACCGACCACCCGCCCTCCCCTCGTCCGCCGCCGCTTGCCTACCGCCGCGGCCGCGACCGCGCCGACGCCGTCCAGGCCCGCGCGTCGGACGAGGTCGAGCGCCTCATCGCCGCGGCCCTGGAGGTCCTCGGCGGCTCGGCGACCGCGGACCTGTCCGTGCGCGACGTCGTGCGGATCGCGGGCCTGTCCAACGCCGCCTTCTACCGCCACTTCAAGAGCAAGGACGAGCTGCTGCTGGCGATCGTCGACTTCGGGCAGCGCACGCTCGTCGCCCACCTCGAGGCGCGCATGGCCGCCGTCGACGACCCCGCCGGCCGGATCGCCGTGTGGGTGCGGCGCATGCTCGCCCAGGCCGCGCCCGCCGCGGCCCGGCCGACGCGCCCGTTCGTCCTCGACCTGCCGCGCCTGTACAGCAAGTTCCCGGGCGAGATGAACGTCGCCGCCGCGGCGGTCATGGCGCCGCTGACCCGCGCGATCGCCGCGCTCGACCCGCCCGTCGCCGATGTCGAGCGGGCCGTGATGTCCACCTACGACGTGGTCGACGGCGCGCTGCAGCGGCACCTGCTGCGCCAGACCAGCGCCGACGACGAGGAGCAGGAGGCCATCGTGGCCTACGTCCTGCGCGCCCTGGGCGCGAGCGGGCGATGACGTCGACCACCTTCGCGCTCGGCTCGCTGGTCGAGGCCGTCGCCGCGCGCGTCCCCGGCGACCGCCCGGCGGTGGTCTGCGACGGCGTCGTGACCCGCTGGGACGAGCTGATCGACCGCGCCCGGCGCTTCGCGGGCGTGCTGGCCGCGGCCGGCATCGGCGCGCGCGAGCGCCGTGCCGACGACCTCGACAGCGGCCACGACCACGTCGGGCTCATGCTCGACAACGGCGCCGCGTTCCTGGAGTGCTCGATCGGCGCGAGCCTCGCCGGCGCCACGGCCGTCAGCATCAACACGCGGTACTCGCCGATCGAGGTCGCGGCGCTCGTCGACGCGCTCGACGTGCGGGTCCTCGTGCACTCAGAGCGCCTCAGCGGGATCGTTGCCGGCGCGGTCGCCACCGCGCCGGCGCCGCCGCTGCGCCTGGCCGTGCCGACCGGCTACGACGCCGCGCTGGCGAGCGCGCGGCCGTCCGCGCCCGGCGACGTCCATGACCCGCGCTCCGACGACCGCGTCGTCATCTGCACCGGCGGGACGACCGGCGTCCCGAAGGGCGTGCTGTGGCGCAGCGACGACTTCTTCGTCGCCGGCCTGCGCGGCTTCGAGGTCCTCGCGCCCGGCATGGACGCGGCCGACGCCGTCGCGGCGCTCGTCGCCGGGCCGGCGCCACGCTCGCTCGCGCCGACGCCGCTCGTGCACTTCGCCGCGCAGGCCGTCGCGCTCCAGGCGCTCGTGCGCGGCGGCACCGTGCTCCTGCTCCCGACCGACCGCGGCTTCGACGGCCACGCGTTCGTCGACCTCGCCGCCCGCTGGGAGGCGACCGACGGGCTGGTCATCGGCGACGTCACCTGCCAGCCGATCGTGCGGGCGCTGAGCGCCGCGGGCGCCCGCCTGCCGGCGTTGCGCGGGCTGATGGCCGGCAGCACGCTGCTCTCGGTCGCGACGAAGGAGCGGCTCCTGGCGCTGCTGCCCGACGTCGAGATCCGCGACTCGATGGGCTCGTCGGAGACCGGGATGCAGGCGGTCGCCGTGGCCAACCGCGACGGGATCGAGTCCGCCTTCTCGCTGCTGCCCGGGAACGTCGTGCTGGACGCCGACGGCCGCGAGCTCCCGGGCGCGGGCGTCGGCATCCTCGCCCGCCTCGCGCACCGGTCGCTCGGCTACTCCCGCGACCCGGCGG
>DATDMD010000077.1:0-7198 GCA_036518975.1 Baekduia sp. | reverse complement strand
GCCGAGCAAGGAGATCGCCTTCACGCCCGCGCGCGTGGTCATGCAGGACTTCACCGGCGTCCCGGCCGTCGTCGACCTCGCCGCGATGCGCGACGCGATGGCCGACCTCGGCGGCGACCCGGCCAAGATCGAGCCGCTGGTTCCGGCCGAGCTCGTCATCGACCACTCCGTGCAGGTCGACGAGTTCGGCACGCGGACGGCGTTCGCGTTCAACGCCGAGCGTGAGTTCGAGCGCAACCGCGAGCGCTACGAGTTCCTGAAGTGGGGCCAGGACGCGTTCGAGACGTTCAAGGTCGTCCCGCCGGACACCGGCATCGTCCACCAGGTCAACCTGGAGTACCTGGCCCGCGTCGTCTTCGTCGACGACAAGACCGGCCGCGCCTACCCGGACACGCTGGTCGGCACCGACTCGCACACGACGATGATCAACGGCCTCGGCGTGCTGGGCTGGGGCGTCGGCGGCATCGAGGCGGAGGCCGCGATGCTCGGCCAGCCGATGTCGATGCTCATCCCACAGGTCATCGGCTTCAAGCTGAACGGCCAGCTGCCCGAGGGCGCGACCGCGACCGACCTGGTGCTCACGGTCACCGAGATCCTGCGCAAGAAGGGCGTCGTCGGCAAGTTCGTGGAGTTCTTCGGCCCCGGCGTCACGGCGCTGCCGCTGGCCGACCGCGCGACGATCGGCAACATGTCGCCGGAGTTCGGCTCGACCTGCGCGATCTTCCCGATCGACGCCGAGACGCTGCGCTACCTCGCGTTCTCGGGCCGGCCCAAGGAGCTCATCGACCTGGTCGAGGCCTACGCCAAGGCCCAGGGCCTGTGGCACGACGAGAACGCCGAGGAGCCGACCTACACCGACATCGTCGAGCTGGACCTCTCGACCGTCGAGCCGTCGCTCGCCGGCCCGAAGCGCCCGCAGGACCGCATCCCGCTGAGCGGGTCCAAGGAGGGCTTCCGCGCGTCGCTGGCCGAGCTGCTCGGCGAGGACGAGGCGGCCGACCTCCTGCACGGCCACGACGAGGCGGTCGCCGAGACGTTCCCCGCCTCCGACCCGGCCGCCAACGGCACGCCGGGCCACGAGCCCGACCCGAGCGATGCCTCGGACGCGCCGGCGCCGGCGGTCGCCGCCGGGGCGGTCCTCGCCGAGCGATCGGCCTCCGCCGTCGAGGTGACCATGGACGGCGCGACGTTCCAGGTCGACCACGGCCACGTCGTCATCGCCGCGATCACGTCCTGCACCAACACCTCCAACCCGTCGGTCATGCTCGCCGCCGGCCTGCTGGCCCGCAACGCGGTCGCCCGCGGCCTGCAGCGCGCGCCGTGGGTCAAGACGTCGCTGGCGCCGGGCTCCAAGGTCGTCACCGAGTACTACGAGCGCGCCGGGCTGACCGGCGACCTCGAGGCGCTCGGCTTCAACCTGGTGGGCTACGGCTGCACGACGTGCATCGGCAACTCGGGCCCGCTGCCGGACGAGATCTCCGCGGCGGTGCAGCAGGGCGACCTGGCCGTGACGTCGGTGCTCTCGGGCAACCGCAACTTCGAGGGCCGCATCAACCCCGACGTCAAGATGAACTACCTGGCGTCGCCGCCGCTCGTCGTGGCCTACGCGATCGCCGGGACCATGGACATCGACTTGATCAACGAGCCGCTCGGGCGCGACGCCGACGGCAACGACGTCTTCCTCAAGGACGTCTGGCCGTCCTCGAAGGAGGTCGCGCAGACCGTCGAGGAGGCCGTGCAGTCCGACATGGTCCGCGCGTCCTACGGCGCGGTCTTCGAGGGCGACGACAACTGGCGCTCGCTCGACGTCCCGACCGGCGACCGCTTCGCGTGGGACGCCGAGTCGACCTACATCGCCAAGGCGCCGTACTTCGACGGCATGGAGCCCGAGCCGTCGCCGGTCACCGACATCGAGAACGCGCGCGTCCTGGCCAAGTTGGGGGACTCGGTCACGACCGACCACATCTCGCCCGCGGGCGCGATCAAGAAGGACGCGCCGGCCGGCCGCTACCTCCAGGAGAAGGGGGTCGCGGTCAAGGACTTCAACTCCTACGGGTCGCGGCGCGGCAACCACGAGGTGATGATCCGCGGCACGTTCGCGAACATCCGGTTGCGCAACCAGCTCGCGCCCGGCACCGAGGGGGGCGTCACGCGCCACCTTCCGGAGGGGGAGGAGACCTCGATCTTCGAGGCGTCCGAGCGGTACATCGCCGACGGCGTCCCGCTCGTCGTGCTGGGCGGCGCCGAGTACGGCTCCGGCTCCTCGCGCGACTGGGCGGCCAAGGGCACCAACCTGCTCGGCGTCCGCGCCGTGATCGCGGTGTCCTTCGAGCGCATCCACCGGTCCAACCTGGTGGGGATGGGCGTCCTGCCGCTCCAGTTCCCCGAGGGCGAGACCGCCGAGTCGCTGGGCCTCACCGGCGAGGAGGAGTTCACGATCACCGGCCTGGCCGCGCCGCTGAACGCCGGCGAGCTGCCGCGCGAGGTCGACGTGAAGGCCGGCGACGTGTCGTTCACGGCGCGCGTCCGGATCGACACGCCGAAGGAGGCGGACTACTTCCGCCACGGCGGCATCCTGCGCTACGTGCTGCGCCAGCTGGCGGCCGCGGCCTAGGAACAGCTCATCTAGGCGACCGCGGCTTCAGGGGAGGGCGATCCGCCCTCCCCGCGCCGGCCCGCGACGCGGATCGCGTCGAACAGCGCGTCGACGTCGATCGCTTTGTCCACCAGGCCCGACGCGCCTGCGGCCTTCGCGGCGCGCTCCAGCGCCGGCCCCGGATCGGCCGTGTAGAGCAGCACCGACGGCGGGTCGGGCTCGGCCCGGACCGCGCGGCACAGCTCGATGCCGTCCTCGCAGCCGAGGCGGTGGTCGAGCACGACGACGTCCGGCCTGGCGCGGCGCAGGAGGACCCACATCTCCGTGCCGTCCTCGGCGCCGCCCACGCAGCGGAAGCCGGGCTCCGCCCGGAGCACGGCTTCGAGCCCGGCGCGGAGCACGGGGTGATCGTCGACGACCAGGACGCGGATCATGAGGGCAAGAGCAGAGGTTGCACGACGCGGCCCGCCGTGTCGATACGGAAGGCCCTACCCGCGATGGGACGGCGCGCACGCCCAGAAGTCACGCGAACGCGTGTGAACCACCCGATAACGTGCGCGCGATGCCGCTACCCCACGTTCTGCGCAGCCTGCTGACCGCGACCGGCCCCTCGGGCTACGAGACCGCGCCGGCGAAGGCGTTCGCGGACGCGTGCGCGGAGTTCGCCGAGGTCGAGACCGACGTGATGGGGACGGTCACCGCCCGGGTCAAGGGGACGGGGGACGGCCCGACGCTCGCGATCGTCGGCCACATCGACGAGATCGGCCTGATCGTCACGTACATCGACGACAAGGGCTACTTGTCGTTCATCGGCGTGGGCGGCTGGGACCCGGTGATCCTCGTCGGCCAGCGCGTCGAGATCGCGACGCGGGACGGCGTGGTCGTCGGCGTCGTCGGCAAGAAGCCGATCCACCTGCTCAAGGACGACGAGCGCAAGCGCGCCGCCGAGATGAAGGACCTGCACATCGACATCGGCGCCAAGGACGGCGACGAGGCCAAGGCGCTCGTCCGCATCGGCGACGTCGCGGTCATCGGCGGCGAGCCGGTCGAGCTGCCCAACGACCGGTACGTCGCGCGCGCGATGGACAACCGGCTCGGCTGCTTCGTCGCCTACGAGGCCGCGCGGCTGGTCGCGGAGGCCGGCGGGGCGCTCGGCGACGTCGTCGCGGTCGCCGCGGTCCAGGAGGAGATCACGTTCGCCGGCTCGCGGACGGCGGCGCACGCCCTGCGCCCGGACGTCGCGCTCGTCGTGGACGTGACGCACGCGACCGATGCTCCGGGGGTCGACGAGAAGGAGAACGGGTCGCACCCGCTCGGGTCGGGCCCGGTGATCGAGCGCGGCTCGACGATGCACCCGCGCGTGGTCGAGGAGCTCGTCGCGACGGCCGAGGCGGAGGGCATCGAGTACACGCTGTCGGCGTCGGCGCGCTACACGGGGACCGACGCGGACGCGATCCACGTCTCGCGCCAGGGCATCGCGACCGGCCTGATCAGCCTGCCGCTGCGCTACATGCACTCGCCGGTGGAGCTGGTGCAGCTCGACGACGTGCTGCACGGCGCCGCGCTGGCGGCGGCGTTCGCGCGCCGGCTGACCAAGGACACGAGCTTCGCGCGCTGAGCGCCGGGCCCGCCGGGGCCGGCCGGGGCGGGCGCTACGCGGCGGCGGCGGTGAGCTCGTCGGTGGCGGCGAGCGCGCGCAGGCCGCGCGACACGCGCGCGCGGACGACGTCCTGGGAGACGCCCAGCTCGGCGGCCAGGTCGTCGTACTCGCGCTCCTCGACCACGCGCTGCTGGACCGCGTAGGCCTGCTGCGGGTGGATGCCGGCGAGGGCCTCGCGCATCCGGCCGCGCAGGTCCGAGAGGCCCGCGAGCTCCTCGATCCGGTCCAGCTCGGACTGCGCCAGCGAGGGCGGGTCGATCCCGACCTGCTCGAGCGCGCGCCGCTCGGCGACGCCGCGGCGCCAGTAGTGCGACAGCTGGCTGCGCGCGATCGCGAACAGCCAGCCCTCGGCCTCCGCCTCGCTGGCGCCGCGGAACTGGCGCCGCCGCTGGAGCGCGGTGGCGAACGTCTCGCCGGTCAGGTCGAGCGCGACCTCGGCGTTCAGCGTCCTGCGCGTGAAGAACAGGAGCACGCGCTGGACCGTGGCCAGGTAGAAGTCCTTGAAGGCCTCGGCGTCCTCGGCGCTGCGCACCAGCGCAGCGTCGCGCGCGCGCATGCCGCGGCCCACCGGCCGCTCCATGACCGTCTGCATCCCCGATGTCATCCCTGCCGTAAACACTCGCACAACTCATACCCCGGAACAAGCGCCATCCCGGCTCTTTGAAAAAGCGAAGCTGAGCATAACCGGAACAGGCGTGCATGGGAAACCGGAACCCTGATCTAATGGCATCCGGGCATGCTGCTCCTCTTCGACATCGACGGAACGCTGATGCTCAAGGCATCGCGCGACCACGCGGCCGCGATCCACGCTGCGATCCGCCGCGTTCATGGCGTGCGGGAGATCCCGGAGGGCCGGATCGAGGCGGCGGGGCGGACGGACGGCGCGATCGTGCGCTCGCTGCTGACGCTCGCCGGCGTGAGCGCCGATCAGATCGACGCGCACATGCACGAGGTCAAGGCGACCGCGTGCCTGGAGTACAAGCTGCGCTGCCCCGAGGATCTCAGCGACCGCGTCGCGCCCGGGATCGTGGACGTCCTCGAAGCGCTCAGCGCGCGGCCCGACGTCACGCTGTCCCTGGTCACCGGCAACCTCGAGTGCGTCGCCCGCCTGAAGCTGGAGCGCGCCGGCCTCGGCCACTTCTTCGCGCCCGACCAGGGCGGCTTCGGCAGCGACTCCGACGACCGCTCCGAGCTGCCCGAGATCGCCCGCCACCGCGCCGGCGACCACCCCCGCGAGACGACCGTGATCATCGGCGACACCCCCCGCGACATCGCCTGCGCCCGCGCCGACGGCGTCCACTGCATCGCGATCTCCACCGGCCCCTTCCGCGCCTCCGACCTCCACGGGGCCGACGTCGTGATCGACATGGCCCGCGAGATCCCGGCGGCGCTGGCGCGGATCCCGGGGCTGGCGGCGGCCTAGCTCGGCAGCGTCCAGAACCCGTCGAAGCCCACCGGCTGCTCGACCGCCACGCGCGACAGGCGCTCGCGGGCCTCGTCGAAGTCGAGGTCGCAGACGACCGCGACCTCGATCGACGCCAGCGGCGTGCCGGTCCAGGCCAGGACCTCCTCGACGGAGTCCGGCGCGGCGCGGCGTTCGAGGCCGGGGAGGAGGTTGGCGGTCACCACGTCGTAGACGGCGAACGGCTGGAAGCCCGGGATCGCGATCTTGACGCCGTCGGCCGCGCGGGTGATCTCGTAGGACGGGCAGGTGTAGCGGCGGCCGCCGGACCAGTTCGCGAGCTTGGCGTCGAGGACGCGGGCCGCGGGCATCGGCTCGCGGGCGGCGGCCATGTCCTGGTCCAGCGCGGCCTGGACGTCGTCGCCGGCCATCCACGTCCGCAGCTGCTCGGGGTCGAGGCCGGCGTCGCGCGCCGCGCCGTCGATCGTCTCCGGCGCGTCGAGAAGCTCACCGCTGAAGTTCCGCACGCGCAGACGGCGCAGGAGCCGGCGCATGTGGTCGGGCGCGTGCAGCCGCGCGGCGACGACCGCGCGGCAGGCCGGGATCGACGCCGCCAGCCGCTCGCGCTCGCGCGTGTCGATCGGCATCTTGTGCTCGCGCGAGATCTTCTTGTAGGCGTCGCTCAGGAACTGCGGCGTGAAGCCGCTCCGCTCCATCGCGGCGGGGTCGTCGGACAGGCCGACCATCCGCACGTCCCACTCCAGCTGATCCCCGTACAGCCACGTCAGCCGGCGCCGGAACGGCTCGGCGCTGTAGGCCCAAGGGCAGGCCGGGTCGGTGTACTCCGTGATCAGCACGTCGGCGGACATGCATCGAGGCTAGCCCGTCGGGTACACCGAACCCATGGCCAAGAACAGCAAGCAGGACGAGCTCATCGCCCGGCTGCATGCCGACGGGATCCGCAAGCGCGTCGCGGCCACGATCGCCGGCGCGCGCGGCGGGCGCAAGAAGGGTGAGAAGCAGGCGCGGGCGCTGCTCGACCAGCTCGAGGACGCCACCGCGACGATCCGCTCCGACGTGCTCGGCGGCAGCCGCAAGCGCAGCGAGGCCGCCAAGAAGGCCGCCGCCACGCGCAAGAAGAACGCGGCCAAGCGCAGCGCCGCGGCGAAGAAGGGCGCGGCGACCCGCCGCAAGAAGAAGGCGGCGCGCTAGCCGCGCGCCGCCGCCGTCCCGCCCGCGCCGTCGCTCAGGTGCGGGTGAGCTTCTTGTAGGAGATGCGGTGCGGCCGGTCGGCCTCGTCGCCGAGCGTGTCGTGCCGCCACTGCTCGTAGGACTCGAAGTTGCCCTCGAACCACGTGACCTTCGAGTCGCCCTCGAACGCCAGGACATGCGTCGCGATGCGATCCAGGAACCAGCGATCGTGGGAGATGACCACCGCGCAGCCGGCGTAGTTGAGCAGCGCCTCTTCGAGCGCGCGCAGCGTGTCGGTGTCGAGGTCGTTGGTCGGCTCGTCGAGCAGCAGCAGGTTGCCGCCGGTGCG
>DATDMD010000076.1:0-5850 GCA_036518975.1 Baekduia sp. | reverse complement strand
GCACCACCACCTTCGGCATCCCCGGGATCGCGCCCGTGATGATGTCCTCCAGGCTCGGGTTGGTCGCAGCGGTCATGGCGACCGAGTCGCCCTCGCACGACAGCCCGACGGTGATCCACAGGACGTGCGCGGTGATCGCCTCCGTCGTGGCCTCTTTGGGACTGAACTCGATCGACGCCATGATGTTGCTCCTCTTCGCTCAGCAGATCCGCGGCAGCGGGTCGCCGACGAGCTGGTCCAGCACCCGTCGCCCGCCGAAGCCCGTCTCGACCAGCACCATCCCGGCGGGATCCGTCTTGACCTCGCCGATCTCCGCGGCGCGCGCGAACGCGCCGCCCTCCCCCGCCCTGCGCAGCGCGTCCAGGGCCGCGTCGGCCCACTCCGGCGCGACCGCCGCGACGAGCACGCCCTCGTTGGCCACGTGCATCGGGTCGATCCCGAGCAGCTCGGCGGCGCCCGCGACCGCGGGGTCGACGGGCACGGCGGCCTCCTTGACGAGCATCGCGACGTGCGACGCGCGCGCCAGCTCGTTGAGGACCGACGCCACGCCGCCGCGGGTCGCGTCGCGCAGGCAGCGCACCCCGGCGCCGGCGTGCTCCAGCAGCGCGTCGACCGCCGGCCACAGCGGCCGCGTGTCGGACACGATCTCGGCGTCCAGCTCGAACTCGCCGCGCGCGAGCATGATCGCCGTGCCGTGCGCGCCGATGGGGCCGGAGACGATGAGCCGGTCGCCCGGCCGCAGCGCCGACGGGGCGAGCGCCGCGCGCGGGTCGGTGTGCCCGAGGCCGGTCGTGCAGATGTACATCATGTCGGCGTGGCCGCGCTCGACGACCTTGGTGTCGCCCGCGACGATCGCCACCCCCGCGGCGCGCGCGGCGGCCGCGATGGCCTCGACCTCGGCGCGCAGCGCGCCGGCCTCCAGGCCCTCCTCGAGGACCAGCGACAGCGTCAGCGCGACCGGCCGCGCGCCCGCCACCGCGAGGTCGTTGACGGTGCCGTTGACGGCCAGCTCGCCGATCGAGCCGCCGGGGAAGCGGATCGGCTTGACGACGAAGCTGTCGGTGGTCAGCGCCAGCGCCGTGCCGTCCACCACGACGGCGCCGGCGTCGCCCAGCGCGTCCAGGACCGGCGAGGCGAACGCCGGCAGGAGCAGGCCCTCGATCAACGCGCCCGTCGCCTTGCCCCCGGCCCCGTGCGCCATCGTCACGCGCTCGTCGCGGAACTTGGGGCGCTTGGACCGCGCGGTCTCGATGATGCCCAGGACCCGCGCCTCGCGGGCGGAGACGTCCGCGCTCATACGACGACCCGCTCCCGCGCGAAGCGCCCGTAGTTGTAGTACGCGGCGCACGCGCCCTCGCTGGAGACCATGCACGTCCCGATCGGCCGCTCCGGCGTGCACGCGCTCCCGAACACCTTGCACTCGAACGGCTTGATGACGCCCTTGAGCACCTCGCCGCACTGGCACGCCTTGGGGTCGGCGACGCGCACGCCGGGGATCGCGAAGCGGCGCTCGGCGTCCAGGTCGGCGTACTCGTCGCTGAGCCGCAGCCCGCTGTGCGAGATGAAGCCCAGGCCGCGCCACTCGAAGTGCGGCCGCAGCGCGAAGACCTCGGCCATGACCTCCAGCGCCCGCAGGTTGCCCTCGTAGGGGACGACGCGCTTGTACTGGTTCTCGACCTCGGCCCGCCCGTCGCCGAGCTGCTGCAGGATCATCAGGACCGACTGCAGGATGTCGACCGGCTCGAAGCCCGAGACGACGACCGGCTTGCCGTAGTCGGCGCAGATGAACTCCAGCGGACGCGCGCCGACGACCGTGCAGACGTGGCCCGGTCCGATGAAGCCGTCCAGGCGCAGGTCGGGCGACTCCAGCAGCGCGCGCAGCGGCGGCACGATCGTGACGTGGTTGCAGAAGCACGAGAAGTTCGTCACGCCCTCCAGGCGCGCCCGCTTGAGCGTCAGCGCGGTCGACGGCGCGGTGGTCTCGAAGCCGATCGCGAAGAACACCACCTCGCGGTCGGGGTTGGCCTTGGCGACCCGCAGGGCGTCGAGCGGCGAGTAGACCATCCGCACGTCCGCGCCTTCGGCCTTGGCCTCCAGCAGCGTGCCGGTCGAGCCCGGGACGCGCATCATGTCGCCGAAGCACGTGAGGATCACGCCCTCCTGGCGGGCGATCGCGATGCCGTCGTCCACGCGGCCCATCGGGATCACGCACACCGGGCAGCCCGGGCCGTGGACGAGCTCGACGTTCTCCGGCAGCAGGTCGTCGACCCCGTACTTGTAGATGGAGTGCGTGTGCCCGCCGCAGACCTCCATGACCTTGACGTGGCGGCCGGGCTCGACCGCGCCGACGATCTCGCCGGCCAGGACGCGGCCGAGCGCGGCGTCGCGGAACTCGTCGACGAACTTCATGCCGGCACGTCCGCCAGCCGGGCCAGCGCGGTGCCGGCGTGGACGAGGACCGTGTCGCCGACGGCGACCGGCGCGACGAGCAGGATCTCGACGCTCTCGTGGGCGCCATCTTCGCGCTCGCACAGCGCCAGGCCGCGCGCCTCGTCGATCGCGAGAACGAGCTCGGGCACGCCGTCGTCGCCGCAGGTCACGCAGTGGTGTTGATCGTCGCAGCTCATCACTCGATCACGCTGCCCTTCAGCTCCTCGAGCTCCAGCTCGTACTCGGCGCCCATGTTCTGCAGGAGCGCGAGCGTGGCCTCCGCCTCCTCCTCGTCGACGCGGGAGAGCGCGAAGCCGACGTGGATCAGCACCCAGTCGCCCGGCTGCGCGCCGCCGTCGCCGTCGGCGTCGAGCAGGCCGACGTTGACCGTCCGGCGCACGCCGGCGACGTCCACTCGCGCGAGCCGGTTGGGCTCGTCCACCATCTCCAGGATGCGACCCGGGATCGCCAGGCACATGGCAAGCTCTCCCTCCTCCCAGCGGCCAGGGTTGGTTGGCAACCGCCTGACTTGGTCTACTCCCGCGAACGGTGCGCTTGCAAGGGCTTGGGCTGCGGTGGTCTACTGGCGTCTGACATGCCAGTGCCCCAGCAGCGGGCCGCCGTGGACCGCCAGCTCTTGCGGGACAACGCGTACGCGAAGTTGTGCGACGCGATCGTCGACGGGACCTTGGCGCCCGGCGAGTCGCTGCACGACGACGAGCTGTGCGCGTGGCTGGGCCTCAGCCGCACCCCGGTGCGGGAGGCGCTCAACCGCCTGGCCGACGACGGGCTCGTCGAGATCGCGCCGCAGCGCTTCACGCGCGTCAGCGGGATCTCGACCGCCACGGCCGACGACACGTTCGCGTTCCTGGCCGCGGTCCACGCGCTCGCCGCCGAGCTAGCGGTGCCGCGCCTGGACCGCGCCGCCCACGCGACGCTGCGCGCCGCCAACGACGCCTTCGTCCTGGCCCTGACCGCGCGCGACGCGGACGCCGCGTTCGACGCCGACGACGGCTTCCACCAGACGTTCGTCGACGTCGCGGGCAACGCCGAGATCCGGCGGGCCGTCCGCCACCTGCGGCCGCGGGTGCGGCGCATGGAGATCCTGCCGGGCGCCGTGCTGCCCGGGCGGCGCTCGGTCGCCCAACACGAGGCGATCATCGCCCGCGCCGCGGCGGGCGACGCGCGCGGGACCGCCAGCGCGACGCGCGAGAACTGGCTGGAGTTGGGTGCCCTGATCGCCCGCTCGCTGCCACACGACCGCTCCTGAGGCGATCTTGGAGGTGCGAGGTCGGGTTGTCCGGACCCCCGGATCCACGCTGGCCGGGCAGACGCGGGGCCCCGGAGAGCGCACTATCGATGCATGCTCACGCCCCAAGTCACCGAGTTGGTTCGACAAGGACAGATCGTCGTGACGCGACCCTTGCGTCCGCGTGTGCGTACCCCAATGCCGCTGGCCGAGCAGATCACCCGCCGCGCGGCCTAGCCCGGAGCCTCCAGGATGTCGATCGCCCCTTCGCCCCACGGCAGCCGGCGCACCGTCTCTCCCGCCCTCGCCCTGTCGGCCGTGGCGCTCCTCGGCGTGATCGCGCTGACGATCGTGCTGCTGGCGACGGGCTCGTTCGGCGACGGCGGAAGCACCCCGGCGGCCCCGGCGGCCGCCAGCACCGCGAGCACCGCGAGCGTCAGCCGCTTCGACCCGGCCGCGCTCTACGCGAGCTCCAACCCCGGCGTCGTGGACATCAGTGCCCAGGGCAGCACGTCGGTGCCCGGCCCGTTCGGGCTGGCCGAGAAGGCCGCGACGACCCAGAGCGGCACCGGCCTCGTGCTCGACCACGCCGGCCACCTCCTGACCGCCGACCACGTCGTGGCCGGGACCCACGACATCACCGTGACCTTCCAGGGCGGCGCCACGCGCAGCGCCAAGATCATGGGCGGCGACGCCGGGACCGACGTCGCGGTGCTGAGCGTCGACCCCAAGGGGCTCGACCTCCATCCGCTGCCCCTCGGCTCCCTCTCGGACCACCGCGTCGGCGACCCCGTCGCGGTCATCGGCGACCCGTTCGCCGTGGAGCGCAGCCTGAGCACCGGCGTGATCTCCGGCCTGGACCGCACGATCTCGGCGCCCAACGGCTTCAACATCCCGCACGCGGTGCAGACCGACGCGGCGATCAACCCCGGCAACTCCGGCGGTCCGGTCCTGGACAACGGCGGCCGCGTGATCGGCATCGCCGACCAGATCGACACCGGCGACAGCGGCGGCGACAGCTCGACCGGCGTCGGCTTCGCGGTCCCGGTCGACATCATCAAGAGCGAGCTGTCGCAACTCGAGCGTGGGATCACCCCCGCGCACGCGGACATCGGCGTCGGCGCCACGGACGTCTCCGGCGCCGATGGTCCGCGAGGCGCGCTCGTCCAGTCGCTGGTGCGCGGCGGCGCCGCGGCGGCGGCGGGCGTGCGCCTGGGCGACCTGGTCGTGGCGGTCGGCGGGCACAAGGTCGCCGGCGTCAACGACCTCATCGCGGCGGTCGCGAAGCTCACGCCGGGCCAGAAGACGACGATCACCGTCGTGCGCGACGGCAAGACGCTGTCGCTGTCGATCACGCCGGCCAAGCAGCCGACGCGCGCCGTCAGCGGCTGACGCGCGGCCGCCGTCCATGCCTCACGCCCGCCCAACGGGGGTAGGTTGGTGCGCATGGACACGGCCGCCAACGTCGTGGTCGTCGGTCCCATCGCCCGGGACGTCACCGTGCTGGTCGACGCGCTGCCCGAGGACGGCGCGTCGACGCTCGCGCGCGACGCCGTGGTCGCCGCGGGCGGCAAGGGCGGCAACCCCGCCAGCGCGGTCGCGCTGCTGGGCGTCGAGGTCGCGCTGCTCGGCGCGGTCGGCGACGACGCCAACGGCGAGGCCGTGCTCGCCGAGCTGGCCGACCGCGGCGTGGACGTCGCCGGCGTCCGGCGCCTGCACGACGCGCCGACGGGCCACGTCGTCCACCTCGTCGAGCCGGGCGGCCGGCGCCGCTACATCGAGCATCCCGGCGCCAACGCGCACCTCACGCTCGGCGTCGGGGCGGTCGTGGAGCGCTGCTCGCTCGACTCCTACGTCCTGATCTCCACCGCGCTGCCGCGCCAGGCCGCCGAGGTCGCCGCCGCGGCCGCGCGGGCGGCTGACGCGATCGTGTGCGTCGACGCCTCCGGCGCGTCGGAGACCGTCCACGCCATCCTGACCGACACCACCATCCTGCGGTGCGACGCCGGCGAGGCCGAGGCGCTGACCGGGAGCCGGCCGCGCGACCTCGACGCCGCCGTCGCCGTCGCGCGCGAGATCCTGGCGCGCGGGCCGTCGATCGTGGTGGTCGGAGCCGACGACGGCGACGTCGTCGTCAGCGAGGACGCCGAGCTGCGCATCCCGCACCAGCC
>DATDMD010000075.1:0-23123 GCA_036518975.1 Baekduia sp. | reverse complement strand
GAGCGACATCGCGCTGCCGTGGGAGCGCGTCGAGCGCCGGCTGACCGCCCTGGCCGCCAGCGGGATCGCGCTCGCGCTCTACAACCCGCGGTCGTCGCGCCGGACCGCCGGCTTCGACCGGGCGCTGGAGCTGCTCCGCGCGGCGCGCGGTGGGAAGACACCGGTGGTGCTCGCCCATGACGTCACCCGCCGGGGCGAGGAGCTCGAGCGCACGACGCTCGGCGCGCTCGACCCCGAGCGCGTGACGATGCGCACGGTCGTGCTGGTGGCCGGCGAGACGAGCGCCGACGCCGGCCCGTGGCTCGTCGCGCTGCGCGGCCGGTTGGGGGTGACGGCGTGACCGTGACGTTCGTCGGCACCGGCCCGGGCGACCCCATGCTGTTGACCGGCGCCGCCCGGCGGGCGCTGGCCGGCGCCGACGTGGTGGTCTACGACCGCCCGTCGGCGGACGCGATCGTGGCGCTCGCCCCGGCGGACGCCGAGCGCCGCTGCGTCGGACGTGCCCCGGGCCGGCGCGCGCTGGCCCAGGACGAGGTCAACGCGTTGTTGGTGGCCTTGGGCCGGAGCGGTCGCGCGGTCGTGCGGCTCAAGAGCGGCGACCCGTTCGTGGCCTCGCGCGGGGGCGAGGAGGCGCGCGCGCTCCAGGAGGCGGGCATCGCGCTCGACGTCGTCCCCGGCGTGTCGAGCGCGCTCGGCGCGCCCGCGGCCGCCGGCATCCCGCTCATGCTGCGCCAGCTGAGCGTCACGGCGACGATCGTCGACGGCAACGACGATCCCGAGCACGGCGCGCCGCCGGACTGGGAGCTGCTCGCGCGGCTCGGCGGCACGCTCGTGATCCTGACCGGGCGCGGCCGCATCCGGCGGATCGCCGGCAGGTTGATGGCCGGCGGCCTGCCGCCGGACACGCCGATCGCCGCGATCGCGGCGGCCACGCGTCCCGAGCAGCGCGTGCTGCGCGGGACGCTCGGCGCGCTACCCGCCCCGCTGCCGCCGCCGGTGACGTTCGTCGTCGGCGCGGTCGCCGCGCTGGACCTCACGGGCGCTGCCGCGCCGTTCGAAGGAGTTGTTCATGCACATCCCTGACGGCTTCCTCTCCGGCGAGGCCTGCGTCGCCGGCGCCGCGGTCGCGGGCACCGGCCTGGCGGTGTGCCTGCGGCGGATGCGGGCGGACGAGCGCGAGCGCGACCTGCCGATCGCCGGCCTCGCCGCCGCGTTCTTCCTCGTCGGCGACGCGCCGATGTTCCCGATCACGGTCGGGACGCAGGGCCCCCTGCTCGGCGGCGCGCTCGCCGTCTGCCTGCTCGGCCCGTGGCTCGGCGCGGTCACGATCGCGGTCGTCGCGGTGATCCAGGCGCTGGCGCTCGGCGACGGCGGGATCAGCACGCTCGGGCTGACGATCATCACGCTCGCGCTGGTCCCGGCGTTCTGCGGCTACCCGCTGGCGGCCGCGCTGCGCGCCACGCCGCTGGGCCGGACGCCGAAGGGCCTGGCGATCGCGTGCGGGGTCGCGGCGGCGATCGCGGTCGAGCTGTCGGCCGTGACGTTCGTCGGGGAGTTCGCGTTCGGCCATGCGGTCCCGATCGACCTGTCCAAGATCGCGTGGTCGACGCTCGGCGCCTACGGGGTGATCGCGGTGATCGAGGGCGCGATCACCGGGCTGATCGTCGGCGCGCTGCTCCGCGTCCGGCCGGATCTCGTCCGCATCGCCGACCCGGTGCGCGCGCGCTGGGCCTCGGCGCCGCCGGCGCGCCGGACCGAGGAGGTGCCCGCGTGACCGGCGGGCGCGTCTCGTTCGTCGGCGCGGGCCCGGGCGCGCCGGACCTCCTGACGCTGCGCGCGGTGAAGGTGCTGGGACAGGCGGACGTCGTCGTCTGGGCGCGCAGCCTCGTCGACCCCGCGATCCTCGAGCACGCGCGCGCCGGCGCCGAGCTGATCCCGTCCGACGACCGCACGCACGAGGATGTTGTAGCTGTCTACGCGCGCGCGCGTAGAGATTCTCTCCACGTCGCCCGCGTCCACAGCGGCGACCCGACCGTCTACGGCGCCCTGCACGAGCAGCTTGCGGCGTGCCGCGCGCTCGGGCTCGACGTCGAGATCGTCCCGGGCGTCTCGTCGGTCGGCGCGGCGGCCGCGGCGCTCGGCCAGGAGCTGACGATCCCGGACGTCTCGCAGACGCTGATCTACACGCGGCGCCCGACGCGGACGTCGATGCCGGCCAACGAGCAGCTTGTAGAACTTGCTCGCCACGGGACCACGTTGGTGCTGTTCCTCAGCGTGCGGCGTCCGCGCGAGCTGCAGGCCGACCTGCTGGAGGGCGGCTACGGGCCGGACGCGCCGTGCGCGGTCGTCTACCGGGCGTCGTGGCCGGACGAGCTCGTGGTGCGGTGCCCGTTGTCGGACCTCGCCGCGCAGATCAGGGCCTACAAGATCACGACGCAGGCGCTGGTCCTGGTCGGGCCGGCGCTCGGCGACGCGGCCTGCGCCGGCCGCTCGCACGTCTACGACCCCGGCTACGGCCATCGCTACCGGCCGCTGGGGCGGCCCGACCGCTACAAGAAGCCGGCCGATGGCTGAGTTGCGAGAGCCGAACCTCCCGGCGAGCGCGCGCCGCGTCGCGACGGGCAAGCTGCGCTACGGCTGGACGACCGGGACGTGCAGCGCCGCGGCGGCGAAGGCGGCCGCGCTGCTGCTGCGCGACGGCGACCCGCCGGCCGAGGTCGAGGTCCCGCTGCCCAAGGGCGAGCGGCGCCCGACGTTCCCGGTCGAGCGCTGCGAGCGCGACGGGGACGCGGCGGTCGCCGTCGTCGTCAAGGACGCGGGCGACGACCCGGACGTCACGCACGGCGCGCACCTCACTGCGCGCGTCGCGCTGACGGAGGCGCCGGGGATCGTGCTGCGCGGCGGGTCCGGCGTCGGCGTCGTGACGCGGCCGGGGCTCGGGCTGGAGGTCGGGGGTCCGGCCATCAACAAGGGGCCGCGGGCGCAGATCACTGCCGCCGTCGGCGAGGTGATGGACTTGGCCCATGTTGGTGTTGATGTCGAGATCTCCGTGCCCGGAGGCGAGAAGATGGGGCGCCGGACGTCGAACCCGCGGCTGGGGATCATGGGCGGGATCTCGATCCTCGGCACGACCGGCATCGTGCGCCCGTTCTCGACCGCGGCGTGGCGGGCGAGCGTCGGGCAGGCGATCGACGTCATGGACGCCCAGGGCGCGCGGACCGTCGTCCTGACGACCGGGGGCCGGACCGAGAAGGCGGCGCGCAGGCTGCTGCCGGAGCTGCCGGAGGTGTGCTTCGTCGAGGTCGGCGACTTCACCGGCTACGCGCTCAAGCGCGCGGCGAAGCTGGAGTTCGAGCGCTGCGTGTTCGTCGGGATGGCCGGCAAGCTGGCCAAGCTCGCGGCCGGGATCATGATGACCCACTGGACGCGGTCGAAGGTCGACCCGCTGTTCCTGGCCGAGGTGACGCGCGAGGCGGGCGGCGGTGACGTGCTGGTCGCCGCGGTCGCCGCGTCGAACACGGGCCGGCACGCGTGGGAGCTGTGGGAGGGCGCCGGGCTGGGCGCGGCGTCGGACCTGCTGTGCGCGAAGGTCGCGGAGAACCTGGGCGCGTACGTGCGGGGCGCGCTGCTGGTCGACTGCGCGATCGTCGACTTCGAGGGCGCGCGGCTGGCGGGCGCGTCGGCCGGCGCGCGGGAGCGACTCAATGTGAAGGCGTTGAACGCGTGACGATCGCGGTCCTGGGCGTGACGGGCGGGCGTGTGCCGCCGGGGACGGAGGGGCTGCTGGCCGGCGCCGCGCTGGTGGCGGGCGGGGCGCGGCAGCTGGAGGCGCTGGCGCCGGCGGGGGTGCGGACGGTCGTGCTCGGCGGCGGCGTCGGCGTCGACCTGGCGCTGGCCGACGTCGTCGGTTGTGATGGTCCTTGCGTTGTGCTGGCGTCGGGTGACCCAGGGTTCTTCGGGATCGTGCGCGCGCTGCGGCGGCGTGGGGGCGACGAACGGGTGGTCGTGCATCCGGCGCCGTCGTCGGTGGCGATGGCCTTCGCGCGGCTCGGGCTGCCGTGGGACGACGCGCTGGTCGTCTCGGCGCACGCGCGGGACCCACGGCCGGCGCTCGCGGTGGCGCTGCGGCATCCCAAGGTGGGGATCTTGACCGACGGCACGGCGACGCCGGGGTGGTTCGCCGAGCGCCTGGTGGGGAGCGATCGGAGGCTGGCCGTGGCCGAGCGGCTGGGGGAGGCCGACGAGCGCGTCGTGCGTGGGACGCCGGAGGAGATCGTGGCGGCCGGCGCGTTCGCCCAACCCAATGTGGTGGTGTCGCTCGGCGCCGGTGTCGTCGACGACGCGCGCGGCCCGGCGTGGGCACTGCCGGAGGACGCGTTCGACCACCGCGCGGGGATGATCACCAAGCGCGAGGTGCGGGCGGTGGCGCTGGCGGCACTGGGGCCGCGGGTCGGCGAGCTGGTGTGGGACGTGGGGTGCGGGTCGGGGTCGGTCGCGGTCGAGTGCGCGCGGTTGGGGGCGGCGGTCGTGGCGGTCGACACCAACGCGGACGCCGTGGTGCGGACGCGCCGCAATGCCGAGCGGTTCGGTGTGCCGGTGCGGGTCGTCGAAGGGCGGGCGCCGGGCGTGCTCGCCGGACTGCCGGAGCCCGACGCGGTGTTCGTGGGCGGCGGGGGCGAGGAGCTGGAGGCGATCGTTGACTGCTGCGCGGCGCTCCCGACGGTCCGGCGCGTGGTGGTCACGCTGGCGTTGGTCGAGCGGGCGGGGCCGGTGCTGGAGCGGCTGGCGGCCGGCGGCTTCGCGGCGGAAGGGACGCTGGTCTCGGCGTCACGGCTCGCGCCGCTGGCGGGCGGCCACCGGCTGGCGGCGACGAACCCGGTGTTCGTCGCGACGGGGCGACGTCCGTGATGGCGGTCGGCGTGGGCGCCAGTCGCGGGTGCCCGGCGAGCGAGTTGGAGGCGTTGGTCGAGGACGCGCTGCGCTCGGCCGGCGTGGCGGTCCGTGATGTGCTGGTCCTTGCGTCGGTCGATGTCAAGCGTGACGAGGCCGCGGTGCTCGCGCTGGCGGCGCGGCACGGGTGGGCGCTCGCGTTCTTCGAGGCGGCGCGGCTCGCGGCGGTGGACGTCCCGACGCCGTCGACGGTCGTCGCCGGCCATGTCGGGACGCCGAGCGTCGCGGAGGCGTCTGCGCTCCTGGCGGCGGGCGAAGGGAGCGAGTTGGTGGTGTTCAAGCGGCGGTCGGCGCATGCGACGTGCGCGGTCGCGCGGGGGTCGACATGATGGTCTACGCGGCGACGCTGGACTGCAAGGGCTGCGGCGCGTGCCTGAAGACGTGCCCGGAGCGGGCGCTGCGGCCGGCGCCGGCGTGGTTCGAGGGGCCGCCGCTGCTGACGCTGGTCGACCGGTGCACGGGGTGCGGCGAGTGCCTCGAGATCTGCCCGGCCGACGCGTTCGTCGCGGTCGAGCCGGAGGAGGCGCCGTGGCCGGTCGTCGCGTAGCCCATCCGATCGAGGTCGAGAGCATGGGGATCCTGCGGTCGCGCTATGACTTCACGCGGTTCGCGCCGCTGTCGCGGGCGGTGGCCGAGCGGGTGTGCCACGCGTCGGCGGACCTGTCGTTCGCGGACTCTCTGGTGCTGGACGAGGACGCGCTGCGGTCCGGGCGGGCCGCGCTGGCCGGTGGCGCGCCGGTCTACGCCGACGCGCGGATGGTCGCGGCGGGGGTGACGACGCGGGAGGTCGTCGTGCCGCTGGCGGACCCGCGCGTGCCGGAGCTCGCGACCGCGTCCGGGGTGACGCGCAGCGCCGCGGCGATGGCGCTAGCGGCGCGCGAGGCGCCGGCGGGCGCGGTGTGGGTCGTGGGGAACGCGCCGACCGCGTTGTTCCAGCTGTTGAAGGAGCCGCCGCGCGAGCCGGCGTTGATCATCGGGTTGCCGGTCGGGTTCGTGGGGGCGGCGGAGGCGAAGGCGGCGCTGGTGGCGTCCGGGCTCCCGTGCGTCGCGAACGTGGGGGAGCGCGGCGGGAGCGCGGTGGCGGTCGCGGCGGTCAACGCGTTGTTGTACTTCTCGGAGGAGGGCGGGTGACCGCTCTCGTCGTCGACTTCGGCGGCGTGCGGCGGTGCCTGTCGAGCGCGGTCGTCGGCGGCGGCCTGCGCGACGCGTCGGGCTGGATGAACCTCCAGGTCCCGCACGGCTACGCGCGGATGGATCCGGACGCGCACCTGCGCGACGAGATGCGGGCGCGGGAGCTGGACGAACGCGCGACGCTCGGGGCGATGACCGCCGCGCACGTCGACCGTGCGCAGTGGCGCGAGGAACCGGGGGCGGCACGCGTCGTCGCGACCGTCGGGATCGGCGTGCCCCTGGCCGCCGCGGGCCGCCTCCTCCGCGAGGTCCCGCCGGTCAACACCATCAACATCCTCGTGCTGGTCGAGGCACCCCTGACCGACACCGCGCTCGTCTACGCGGTCCAGACCGCGACCGAGGCCAAGGCCCAAGCCCTCGCCGACGCCGGCATCACCGCCCGCAACCACGACGGCCCGGCGACCGGAACCGCGACCGACAGCATCTGCATCGCCGCGCGCCCCGGAGCGACCGAGCCCTTCGCCGGCCCGATGTCGCCGGCAGGCGCCGCCATCGCCCGCTGCGTCCACGGCGCCGTGTTGGCGGGCGCGCTGGACTTCGAACGCCGCCGCACGGCCGCGGGCGAGCCGGAGCGCCGGCCCTCCGGTGCGGCGGCCGAGGTGGGCGATGGCGGCCACGCGTAGCGCCGGGCTGCTCGGCGCGGTGGTCCTCGACGCGCTGCTCGGCGACCCGGCGCGGTGGCATCCCGTCGCGGGGTTCGGGCAGGCGGCCGCGGCCGTCGAGCGAGCGACCTATAGGCCTTCTCGGGCGGTGGGCGCGCTGCATGTCGCGGCGCTGGTCGCGATCCCGACGCTCGCCGCGGCGCGGGTCGGGCAGGGCGGCGCGGCACGGCGGGTCGCGGTGACGGCGGCGTGCGGATGGGCGGCGCTGGGTGGTCGGTCGCTGCGGCGGACCGCGCTGCAGATGGCCGACCTGATCGACGCGGGCGAGCTGCCGGCGGCGCGGCTTCTGGCGCGATCGCTCGTCGCGCGGCGGACCGAGACGCTCGACGCGACGGAGTTGACCCGTGCGGCGCTCGAGTCGCTGGCCGAGAACACCGCCGACGCCGAGGCGGGCACGCTGCTCTGGGGCGCGATCGCCGGCGCGCCGGGCGCCGTCGCGCACCGGACGGCGAACACCCTCGACGCCATGATCGGCTACCGCAGCGACCGCTACGAGCGGTTCGGCTGGGCCGCGGCGCGACTTGATGATGTCCTTGGTTGGCCGGCCGCGCGCGTCTGCGCGCTGGCCACGGTCGCGGCGGCGGCGCTCTGCGCCGAGGACGCGCCGGGCGCGTGGCGCACCTGGCACCGCGACGGCGCGCACCACCCGAGCCCCAACGCCGGCCGCGTCGAAGCCGCCTTCGCGGGCGCGCTCGGCATCACGCTCGGAGGCGCCAACGACTACGACGGCCGGATCGAAGAACGACCCCGACTCGGCGACGGCCCACCGCCCGACACCGCCGCCCTCCGCCGCGCCGTGCGACTCAGCGCGACGACCAGCGCGATCCTGGCGACCACCGCGGCGGTGATCGCATGGCGCTGACGCTGATCCTCGGACCGCGGCGGTCCGGGAAGAGCCGGGTGGCCGAGCGGCTGGCGGCCGAGAGCGGCGAGCAAGTTGTCGTCATCGCTCCGTTGACGGTCACCGACGACGAGCTGGCGGCGCGGGTCGCGGCGCATCGGGCGGCACGGTCGGAGGCGTGGAGGACCGTGGAGGACGTGGATGTCGTCGCGGCGCTGCGCGATGTCGAGCCGGCGGACACGGTGGTGCTCGACTCGCTCGGAACCTGGGTCAGCGAGGTGCTGTGGCGGGCGGGTGCGCTGGAGGACGACGGGGAAGGACGCGGCGCGGCGGACCAGCTGCGCGGCGCGGTCGCGGAGCTCGCCGCGGTCGCGGCGGCGCGGCCGGGCCAGACGATCGTGGTCGCCGAGGAGGCGGGATGGGGACCCGTCCCGCCGAGCGCGGCGACGCGCCTCTGGCTCGACGCGCTCGGCGACGCCTCCCAGGCCCTCTCCGCTGCCGCAGACCGCGCGCTGCTCGTCGTCGCCGGACGCGTCGTGGAGCTGCCGTGATCGACGATGTGCATGGTGACGTCTGGGCGCGGGGTGCGGTGGCTGATCATGCGGTGAACGTGGCGACGGGTGGGCCGCCGGGGTGGCTGCGCGCTGCTCTCGTCGAGGCGTTGGAGGAGCTCGGCACCTATCCCGACGAGGCTGAGGCGGTCGCGGTAGTCGCGGCGCGGCATGGTCGGGATCCGGGTGAGGTCGTGATGCTCAACGGTGCTGCGCATGGCTTTCGGCTGATCGCCGACGTGCTGCGGCCGCGGTCGCCGGTCGTGGTGCATCCGCAGTTCTCGGAGCCTGATCGCGCGCTCGGAGGCAGGGCGGCGCACGTGGTGCTCGGCACGCCGTACAGGTTGGGTGGTCATGTCGTTCCGGAGGCGGCGGATCTTGTGGTTGTCGGGAATCCGACGAACCCGACGGGCGTCCACCATGCGCGCGGGGTCCTTCGTTCTCTCGTGAGGTATGGGCGGGTTGTTGTCGTGGATGAGGCGTTCATGGACTTCGTCCCGGGTGAGCGGGAGTCGCTCGCGTCCGTCCGACAGCCCGGCCTCGTCGTCATTCGCAGCCTCACGAAGGTCCTTGCCGTGCCGGGGCTGCGAGTGGGTTACCTCCTGGCGGAGCCGGAGCTCGCGCGCCGGTTGCGGGTGGCGCGGCAGGCGTGGCCGGTCAACACCATGGCCTTGGTCGCGGCGAGGGAGACGACGGCGGAGCGGCTGGCGCCCATCGCCGCGCGTGCTCAGGCTGACCGCGCTGCGCTCGCGCGCGCACTCGAAGCGGCCCTCCCCGGCGCCACCGTCCACGACGGCGCCGCGAACTTCGTCCTGGTCGAGCTGCCCGCAGGACACGACGCGCTCGACGTCGCGACGCGCCTCCGCGCCGACCAGGGCATCGCCATCCGCCCCGCCTCCACCTTCCCCGGCCTCACGCCCCGCCACGTCCGCCTCACCGCCCGCGGAGGCGAGACGGACGCCCGCCTGGTCGCCGCCCTCAGCCGGCTCGCGTGAGATCCGGGACCGGCAGCGGCGCGCAGCCGCCGGGCCCGGCCGGGTCGGCGCCCGCCGCGCACGTCGTGCCGACGACCGGCAGCTCGATCGACGACGGATGCGCCGGCTCCGTCAGCACCCGCACCTGACCGCCGAGCCGCGCCGCCAGCGCCGGCAGCGGCGGGAGCTGGTGCGGGAAGTCGCCCGGGTCGACGACGATCTTCAGCCGGTGGCCCGCCTTCAGCACCCAGTTGGTCGGGAACACCTCCACGTCGAGCGCGGTCGGCGCGCCGGCGGCGACCGGCAGGACCGACTCCTTCGTGAACGGATGCCACGGCTGCAGCACGTGCCCGCGCACGACCCGCGTCCGCGACGTGTCGACCGCCCGGAACGACGCGGTCTGCCAACCGGTCGTCATCCCGGTCGACGTCCCGTCGGGCGCGACGTCGTCGACGCGCACGCTCACCGCCGCGTCGGAGGCCGTCGTCGTCACCCACAGCCGCGCCGCGATCGGCCCGCTCACGCGCAGGTCGCTCGCCAGCGGCGCGCTCTCGTACGACGCTCCACCGCTCAACGTGTTGGCGCGGTCGTCGGTGAAGCACGGCAGCCCCTCGCCGAGCCCGGCCGTCCACTGACCGGTGCTCATCGTGCACACGCCCGACAGCGGCTGCTGGACGAACGACTGCGGCTGCGCGTCGGCGCCGCCCGCGGCCGGCGCGTCGCGGGAGACCGACGCCGCGCCTCGCAGATACCAGGTCTGGGGATCCAGCCGCGGGTCCGGCCAGTCCGGGGCCGTCTCGTAGCGATCGTCCCCGTACGTGTACTGCGTCACCTTCGGGATGCCGTCCACGTCCGTGTCCAACCCCTTCAGGTAGTGGTCGAACCAGCGCAGCTGCAGGTCGGTCAGCGACGGCACGCCGTCGGCCGGCAGGCCCTCGCCCTGCGAGCCGCCCACATGCGTCCACGGACCCATCAGCAGGCGCGCCGGCACGCGGCCCTTCAACCGCTCGTAGATCAGCGGCTCGCCGCGCTGGAAGAGGTCGTGCAGCCCGCCGACCACGAACGCGGGCACCTTGACCTGGTCGAGCACCTCGATCGGCGACCGCGTCTTCCAGAACGGCCCGTCGTAGGTCACCGAGCCGCCTTCGAAGGACCCCAACAAGGTCGGCGCCGTGAAGCTGAAGGCGCCGCCGACGTGCTGCAGGAGCGTCAGGGGGTCGGCGCCGACCAGGCCACCGCCGGTGACCAACCCCAACCACAACGGGATGAACGACACGTTGATGTCACCGCCGGAGAACACGATGTCGCGGTAGCCGTCGGCCATCGGCACGACCGGGAAGATCGCCTTCAGGTGCGGCGGATGCAGGGCCGCCGTGAAGAGCTGGTTCAACCCCATGTACGACGGCCCGTCGAGGCCGATCGCGCCGGTGCTCCACGGCTGCCGCGCGGCCCACTCGACGATGTCATAGCCATCGTGTTGCTCGTTCGGCCCGAACGAGTCCCACGAGCCGCCCGACTTCCCGGTCCCGCGGACGTCCACGGTCACCTGCACGTAGCCGCGCTGGACGAGCCCGTCGGTCTGGCCGCCGAGCGCGAGGATCACCGCGCCGTCCTTGCCGTACGGCGTCTGCGTGACCAGCACGGGGAACTGCCCCGGCGCGTCGGGACGTGTGACGTTGGCCTTCAACACGGTGCCGTCGGACATCACGATCGGCACGTCCTTGTCGGTCACCGTCGCGAACTGCGCCGGCCGCGTGTACGGCGTCCAGTCCGCGCCGCCGCCGCCGTCGTCCGCCGGGGCGGCGGCCGCCGGCAGGACCGTCATCGCGACCAGCGCCAGCGCGCCGGCGACCCTCCTCCAAGAGCGACCCATGCAGCGGGGAACGCAGCGGTTCCCCGATACTTGCGGTCAGGCCTCGCCCTCAGTCCTCCGACGCCAGCGCCCGCTCCACCGACGCCACCTTGTCGTCCAGCGTCTGGTCCGGCCGGTCCCGGCGCTCGTCGAGCTTGAGGACGGTGTAGACACGTGGCAGCCCCAGCGCGAACGGCACGGCGTGGAGCTCGCCGACCAAGGCCAGGATGTCGCTCGTCGAGCCCTCCAGCGAGGTCCCCATCGCGTGCATCCGGTACCCCACGCGGTCCTGCTCGGCCAGCCTGCGCTGGATCGCGGCGATGTAGCGGCTGGCGGACGGATCGCTCCGGCCGAGCCCGATCACGGTCAGGTCCGCGGTGGCCACTACCAGGCCTGAGCGGTCCCGCAGTGCGGGCAGGTCACCGACGTCGTCACCGGCGCCTGGAACTGGAACCCGCAGGAGCACGCGTAGTACGCCGTGTCCTCCGACGCCACGCTCTCGCGGTGCCGGCGCTCGGCGAAGTGCGCGTCGGCCTCGGCCTCCTCCTCCGCCGCGGGCCGCTCGACCACATGCGAGCGGCGCTCGGTGCGGGGCTGGCGACGGTCGGTGGGACGAAGGGGGCGTACGCGCATCGTTCTCGTGCTCTCTCTTCTCAAGACACCATCGGGCGCAAGAGGTTTCGCACAAGTTCATCGTCGGTCCGCGAACCCGCTTGAACGCGCCTGGACACCTGCCCTACCCATGGTTGGTGGCGGCGTCCCGCTCCCGAGGGTGCGATACTTCGCCCGGATGGACCCTGCACGCAAGCGCCGCGTACGTCTCGTCGTGGCGCTGAGCGCGGCCGTCATCCTGTCGGTCGCTCTCATCTACCAGAGCTTCAACGCCTCCTCCGAGGCGCGCACCCCCAGCCAGCTGCTCGCGAGCGCCGACGCCGGTCGCAGCTACCAGCTCACGGGGACGGTCGTCAACGGCTCGATCCACCAGGTCGGGACGACGTACGACTTCCGGGTCCGCGACCGCGACGGGACCGCCTCCGTGCCGATCCGCTACACCGGCTCGGTCGCCGACACCTTCCGCGCCGGCCGCGAGGTCATCGTCACGGTCAAGCGCCAGGGCGACACGTTCGTGGGCGAGCGCGACTCCCTCGTGACCAAATGCCCGTCGAAGTTCCAAGAGCAGTCACCGACGCAGAAGACCTGAGTCGGGGTCGGCGAGCAGCGCATGGCTGATCTTGGTCGCGGTCTGACGTTCCTGGCGTTCGCGGTCGCCGTCTACGGCGTGGTCGCGGCGCTCTACGGCGGGATCGCCGGCAAGCGCGAGTGGGTCACGAGCGCGCGGCGCGCGGTCTACGCGCTCGCGGCGCTGACCACCGGCGCGTTCGCGGTCCTGGAGATCGCGTTCCTGCGCAGCGACTTCTCGTTCACGGTCGTCCAGTCGCACTCGTCGACGACGACGCCGACGTTCTACAAGGCCGCCGCCGCGTGGTCGTCGCAGGAGGGCTCGCTCCTGCTGTGGCTGTGGCTGCTGAGCGTCTGGTCCAGCCTCGTCGTCTTCCTGACACGCCACCGCCTGCGCGACGTGCAGCCGTACGCGATCGGGATCCTGATGGCGTTCGCGACGTTCTTCTCGAGCCTGCTCGTGTTCGCGGTGAAGCCGTTCGCCACGCTGCCGTTCACCCCAGCGGAGGGCACGGGCCTCAACCCGCTGCTGCGCCACCCGTCGATGATGATCCACCCGCCGATGCTCTACAGCGGCTACACGCTGTGGGCGGTGCCGTTCGCGTTCGCGGTCGGCGCGCTGGTCGTCCGGCGCGTGGACGCCGAGTGGATCCAGGCGACGCGCCGCTTCGCGCTGGCCGCGTGGTTCTTCCTCGGCGTCGGGATCTTCCTCGGCGCCCGCTGGTCCTACGCCGAGCTCGGCTGGGGCGGCTACTGGGCGTGGGACCCGGTGGAGAACGCGTCGCTGCTGCCGTGGCTGACGGGCACCGCGTTCCTGCACTCGATCATGGTGCAGGAGAAGCGCGGGATGCTGAAGACGTGGAACGCGTCGCTGATCCTCGCGACCGGGACGCTGGCGATCCTCGGGACGTTCCTCGTGCGCTCGGGCGTGCTCGACTCGATCCACGCGTTCACCGGCTCGAGCCTCGGCGTGCCGTTCGTGATCCTGATCGGCGCGATGATCCTCGGCAGCGTGGCGCTGGTCGTCTCGCGCCGGGACGTCCTGCGCTCGGAGCACAAGCTCGACTCGCTGCTGTCGCGCGAGGCGATGTTCCTGGGCAACAACCTGGTGTTGGTTGGGATGGCGTTCGTCGTCTTCTGGGGCACGTTCTTCCCGCTGATCTCTGAGGCCGTGACCGGCGACAAGCAGTCGCTCGGGCCGCCCTGGTACGACAAGTACGTCGTGCCGCTCGCGCTGATCCTGGTGCTGCTGAGCGGCATCGGCCCGGTCATCGCGTGGCGCCGCGCGACGCCCAAGAACGCGCGCCGCAACTTCACCTGGCCGATCGTGACGGGCGTCGTCACCGGCCTCGTGCTGCTCCCGTTCGGCGTGGCCGGCAGGCCGCTGGCGCTGCTGATGTTCATGTTCGCGGCGTTCGCGATCGGCACGATCGCCCAGGAGTTCGTGCGCGGCGTGCGCGCCCGCCAGGCGATGACCGGCGAGGCGCCCCCGCTGGCCTTCATCACGCTGATCCGCCGCAACCGCCGGCGCTACGGCGGCTACACCATCCACCTCGGGATGGCGGTGCTGTTCATCGGCGTCGCGGCGTCGACCGCGTTCCAGCACGTCCACACCGTCGAGCTGAAGAAGGGCCAGTCGACCGTGCTCGGCCGCGGCTACGTCGCGCGCTACGACGGGCCGACGTCGCGGATCGACGTCACCAAGAACGGCGTCGAGCGCCTCGTCTTCGGCGCGAAGCTCACGGTCTACAAGCACGGCAAGCAGGTCGGGACCCTGAAGCCCGAGCGCGGCTACTACCCGATCGAGGGCGGGGCGCCCGCCGGCGCGCTCGGCACGTACTTCGACGGCGAGTCGACGAGCGAGATCGCGATGATGGCCGGCCTCGGCCGCGACGTCTGGGCCGCCGTGACGCCGGACCTCGACCCCACGCTGGCGACGGTCAAGAAGGGCGACGCGGTCTTCAAGAACGCGGTCGGCAAGATGAACCAGCAGCAGTACTCGACGGCGCTCGGCACCGCGATCCACGAGCTGACCGCCAACTACGCCAAGACCGCGCCGCCGGCCACGTTCCGCCTGATCGTCTCCCCGCTGGTCGCCTGGGTCTGGATCGGCGGGCTGCTCGTGTTCCTCGGCGGCCTCATCGTCATCTGGCCGACGCCGGACCTCGCGCACCGCCGCGCGACCGCCGGGTACGCCGCGCGCGTCGCGCGCGACCTGGGGCGCGCGTAGGCGCCGTGGCCCCCGGTCGATGGACGTGATCGCGGTCGTCCTGGTGCTCGTCGCCGCCGCGGGCGCCGGCTACGTGATCGCACGGCCCCTGCGCGGGACCCACGCCGAGGTCCAGGACGAGGCGCTCGCCGCGCGGCTGGAGGACCTCGAGGCCGCCAAGGAGGCGCGCTACCGCGAGATCCGCGAGGCCGAGATGGACTACCGCACCGGGAAGCTGTCCGAAGAGGACTGGAAGGCGATCGACCGCCAGCTGCGCGCGGAGGCCGTCGAGCTCCTGCGCCGTCTGGATGCGTTGGGCGCCCGGGACGTCTAACCTCTACGCCGCAATGGTCGAAACGATCCTCAGCGTCGTCCAGGTCGCCATCAGCATCGTGCTGATCTTCCTGGTGCTCATGCACTCCGGCAAGGACGCGGGCCTGTCCGGCGCGTTCGGCGTCGGCAGCGGCCAGGGCTCCCTCGGCGGCGGCTCGCTCGTCGAGCGCAACCTGAACCGCTGGACGGTCGCGTTCGCGATCCTGTTCGCGGTGAACACGATCATCCTTCTCAAAATCGGCTGACGCTCGCCGCTAGGGTCGAGCGCATGGCGCGATTCGACCTGACGGGCAGGACGGTGCTGATCACGGGCGCGACCGATGGGCTCGGGCGCGCGCTTGCGCGTGAGGTGCTGGATGCGGGTGCGACGGTGATCGTCCATGGCCGCAGTCCGGAGCGGATCGCGGCGACGGTCGACGAGCTGGACGGCGGCGACGCGGTGCGGTCCTATCGCGCGGACTTCGCGTCGCTGGCGCAGGTCCACGCGCTGGCCGACGCGCTGAGCGCCGCCGACGAGCGGGTCGACGTCCTGGTCAACAACGCGGGCATCGGCGCGCTCGAGGAGCGGGAGGTCAGCGAGGACGGCCACGAGCTGACCTTCGCGGTCAACCACCTCGCGGGCTTCGCGCTGACGCAGCGGCTGCTGGCCGAGGACCGGATCGGCGCGCGGATCGTGAACGTCTCGTCGCTGGGCCAGCAGGCGATCGACTTCGACGACGTGATGCTCGAGCACGGCTACTCGGGCGTCCGCGCGTACTGCCAGAGCAAGCTGGCGCAGATCCTCTACACCTTCCAGCTCGCGCCTCAGGTGGCGCCGGAGCTCACCGTCAACGCGCTGCACCCGGCGACCTACATGCCGACCAAGATGGTGTCCTCGCCGATCTCGACGATCGCGCAGGGCGTCGAGGCGACGTTCCGGCTCGTCGCCGATCCGTCGTTGGACGGCGTCACCGGGCACTTCTACGACGGGCTGCGCGCGACCGCGCCTGATGCCCAAGCCGCCGACGCAGGGGCGCGCCGGCGGCTGTGGGCGTTGTCGGAGGACCTGACGGCGCAGCGCTGACGCGCGCCCGGCCGGCCCCGGCTCAGCAGCCGAGCGGCTTGCCCGACCGGTCGCCGACCTTGCGGTCGCGCAGGGTGATCGTCCTGCTCGACGACACGGTGTCGCCGTTGGCGTCCTTGGCCGACATCGTGACCTTGTAGGTCCCGACCTTGGCGGCCGCGCCCCGGCCACCGTCGTTGGTGTAGAAGTACTTGTTGTCCTTCAGGGGGACCATGAAGGTGTAGCACTTGGACTGCTTGCCGCCGACCGACCCGGTCGAGCCGCCGCCGTGGCCGCCGAACGTGCCGCCGGCGCGGATCAGCCCGTCGAAGCGGCGCGGGAGCTGTCCGTGGGTCTTGACGACCACGATCACCTGGCGCTTGTTGGTGGGCTTGAAGCTGTCGTAGTAGGCGTAGCCGCCCTCGACCTTGATCGAGGACTGGGTCGCGGGGATCGTGGCGGCGTGGCTGCTGCCGGCGGCCAGCGCGGACGCCGTGGGGACGGCGGCCGTGGCGGCGAGGGCGAGGATGGGGAGGAGCTTGCGGGTCATGTCCTCATTGAACGCGCTTCGCGCGGCCGCGACGCGCCACCCAGGTGGACGATCGTCACACCTCACCATCGCGGGGTTCCGCCAACTTGGCGTATGTCAGCAGGGCGCCAGCTTTCGCCGTCGCTCCGCCTGCCGGTGGTACGTTCGCGCCCGGTCAAGCTGGGTCAACCGGCACGGACGCCGCCGGGGTGTGGGAGCTGGTCGCATGCGTGGATGGATCGCTGGTGCCGTGGTGGTCGCGTCGCTGGTCGCCGGCGCCGGAGGCGCCGGAGCGGCGCCGAAGCCGACGCCCACGCCCCCACCGACGCCCGCCGGTGACGGGCCGGGCACGCTGAGCCACTACGACCTCGCCCGCAAGGACTGCGTCGGGACCGCGCGCAACCGGACCTCGAAGGTCTGGTTCACGGTCGCCGACGGCGTCCTGAGCGACGTCTACTACCCGACCAACGACAACACCAACGTCGAGACCATGCAGTACGTGGTCACCGACGGCTCGTCGTTCACCGACCTCCAGACGCGCGACATGACCTACACCGTGCGCGCCTCTGACGACCGCGTCCCGTCCTGCCGTGTGACCGCCCGCGCCAAGAGCGGGAAGTACGAGATCGTCACCGACTACCTGACCGATCCGCAGCGCAACGCGATCGTCACCCACGCGCGCTTCGTCCCGCTCCGGGGCCACGTGCGCGACTACCGCCTCTACGTGCGCTTCGACCCGACGCTGAACGGCAACGGCGGCGGCGGGACCGGCAACGGCGGCCCCGACAACGGCGCGTCGCTGACGCGCGACGGCCATCGCGTCCTCGTCGGCTCCGACCCCGTCACCGCGACGCAGGCGGCCAACCGCGACTACGCGGTCCCGGTCTTCTCCGCCCTGGACAGCGGCCGCCCGTTCAAGGCCATCACCAACGGCTACGCCGGCCAGGGCTCCGACGGTCTGACGCAGCTCGACGCGTCGCACCGCCTCACGACGCTGAACGACAGCACCGCCACCGCCGGCAACCTCGTCCAGACCGCCGAGGTCGACCTCGGCCGCGACGGCGCGTTCGACGTCGACCTCGGCTTCGGCACGACCGCGAGCGACGCCGCGTCGACCGTCCGGTCCGCGCTGCGCACGAGCGCCGGCGCCACGAGCGCGCGGTACGCCGCCGGCTGGCTGGCCTACGACGCGGGCCTGCGCTCGCCCCAGCGCCCGCGCGGCGTCAGCGCGTCGGCCTGGCGCGCGATCGTCGGCGAGTACTACACCTCGGCCAACTACGTGAAGACCGCCGAGGACAAGACGTTCCCGGGCGCGGTCGCCGCGGCGATGGCGTCGCCGTGGGGCCAGGCGGTGTCCGCCGGCGATCCGAACACCACGTACTTCGGGTCCTACCGCGAGGTCTTCGCGCGCGACCTGTACGAGGCGTGGACGTCGCTCTACCTGGCCGGCGACACGCAGACCGCGCGCGACATGACGCGGTTCCTGTTCGAGCGCCAGCAGCTGCCCGACGGGTCGATGCCGCGCAACTCGCTGACCAACGGCAAGACCGCGCCGGACTCGTTCGGCACGCAGCTGGACGAGTGCGCGTACCCGATCGTCATGGCCCTGGCCGTCGGCCTGACGAGCAAGGACTATTACAACGACCACATCAAGCCGGCGGCGAACTTCGTGATCGCCCACGGCCCGTCGTTCGGCAACGAGCGCTGGGAGGAGCAGTCCGGCTACTCGCCGTCGACGATGTCGGCCGAGATCGCCGGCCTCGTCGCGGCCGCCGAGATCGCGGACAAGAACGGCGACGCGGCGTCGGCGCGGGTGTGGCGCGGCGTGGCGGACGAGTTCCAGCGCAACCTCAAGACGTGGACGCTCACGCACACCGGCACGCGCTCGCCCGACCCGTACTTCATCCGGCTGTCCAAGACCGGCGACCCGGACGCGGCCATCGTCTACAACGTCGGCAACGGCGGGCCGGACCTCGACCAGCGCGAGGTCATCGACCAGGGGTTCCTCGAGTACACGCGGCTCGGTCTGCTCCCGGCCACCGACCCGGACATCGTCAACTCGCTGAAGGTCGCCGACAGCGTGATCCGGCGCTCGACGCCGAGCGGCGACGGCTTCTTCCGCTACAACGGCGACGGCTACGGCGACCGCTCCTCGGACGGCCGCCCGTGGCCGCCGAGCAACCAGGGCAACGGCCACCTGTGGCCGGTCCTGGCCGGCGAGCGAGGCCAATATGAAGTCGCGCGCGGCGACACCGGCGCCGCGGTCGGCCGGCTGCAGGCCATGATGAACATGGCGTCGGGCGTCGGCCTGATCCCCGAGCAGGCGTGGGAGCTGCCGGACCTGCCCGCGTCGCCCTACGGGACTGACCCGACGCAGGCGTCGATCGGCTTCCAGGACGGCGAGGCCGCCGGCAGCGCGAGCGCGCTGACGTGGTCGGCGGGCCAGTTCGTCCGGCTCACGCTCGACGCGGCCGCCGGCCGCCAGCTCGACACGCCGGCCTACACGACCGACCGCTACGTCAAGCACGCCCAGGGCACGACCGACCTCACGGTGACGTCGCCGGCCGACCAGTCGGCGGTGGACGGCAGCGTCCAGGTCCAGGGCACGAGCAGGCCGGGCAACGCCATTGCCATCACGGCGACCAACACGGACAACGACTTCAAGTCCACCACGTTGACCGGCACGGCCGGCGACGACGGGTCGTTCGCGATCGACGTCCCGGTGACCGGCGGGACGAGCGTCATCAACATCGTGGCGACCGACCCGAAGACCGGCGGGACGGCGCGCGCGGTCCGGACCGTGGTCTTCGACTTCGTGCCCGGCACGCTGATCTACGAGACGCCCGACCCGGACGGCGACGACCACGGGCCGGGGACGTTCCAGTACCCGACGGCGTCGGACTTCCACGACGGCGCCTACGACCTGCAGCAGTTCCAGGTCTACGACGCGGGCGAGAACATCATCTTCCGCGCCAGGACGCGCGACCTGACCAACACCTTCGGGTCGCCGGTCGGCGCGCAGCTGCTGGACGTGTTCGTGCACGTGCCGGGCGCCGGCACGACCTCGACGGACGCGCCGTTCGCGTCGCGCAACTACACGATCGCGCCGGGCGGCGCGTGGAGCCGGCTGATCGAGGTCCAGGGCTTCGGCCAGGTCTACCGCGACGCGAGCGGCGCCACGCTCGGCGACGTCACGATCAGCGGCAACCCGATCTCGCGCTACATCACGTTCAGCGTGTCGAAGGCGAGCCTGGGCACGCCGACGTCCGGCTGGGGCTTCACGGTCGTGCTGCACGGCCAGGACGGCTTCAGCTCCGACCAGGCGCGCGGGTTCCAGCCGACGCCGCAGCCCTACCAGTTCGGGGTCTGCGCCGCCGGCGGCAGCGCGCCGATCTGCGCGGCCGACCCCAACACGATGCCCAAGGCGATGGACGTGCTCACGCCGGCCGGCGTCGACCAGGCCAGCGAGCTCGATCCGCTGGCCGGCCCGGTGACGATCGCGCCGGTGGTGATTCCGTAGGGGTCGCTACCCGCGGTCGTCCGGCACGACCACCGAGTTGGCGATCTTGTCGTGCCAGGTCTGCTTGTTGGGGTCCCACAGCATCCAGAAGTACCCCAGGAAGATCGGGATCGACGAGACGATGCGCCCGATGTAGCGCAGGAACCCGCGCGCGTAGCCGATCGGGCCGCCGGTGGAGGCGTCGACCACGCGGATGCCGCAGGCGCGCTTGCCGAACGTCTGCCCGGTCTCGCCGCCCTCGAAGGCGCTGTAGTAGACGATCCCGAGGAGCAGCGCGAGGCCGGAGCCCACACCCTTGAGGGCGGCCTCGAGGACCAGCGCCGGGATGCCCACGATGATGCCGTCGACGAACGACGCGCCGAAGCGGATCCAGAACCCGGCGCGCGCGTCGGTGACGGTGGGCGTGGGCGTGGACGCGGGCGTGGGCGAAACCGGTGGCGCGAAGCTCTGGTCGGTCATGGGTGAGCGAACCCTACCCGTAAGCGGTCTATTGGCAATGCGCCGTTCTCAAGAGGTTCACCCCGTGACGCGGAAGCCCTGCGCGCGCAGGGCGGGGGCGACGGTGCCGAAGGCGAAGCGGCGGCCGTAGTACTCGGCCTCGCTGGTCAGGCGCGGCGCAGCGGTGAGCGCCTCGGTCGCGTCCAGGATGCGCAGGATCGAGTCGGTCAGGCGGACGTCGTGCAGCGGCCGGGCGATGCGGCCGTCCTCGATCAGGAACGTGCCGTCGCGCGTCGTGCCGGTGACGAGCGTCTGCTTGGGGTGGACGACGTTGAGGTACCAGAGGCGCGTGACGTAGATGCCGCGCTCGATGGGCGCGGCGAGCTCGTCGACGTCGGCGGCGGCGCCGCCGGTCAGGACGAGGTTCGTCGCGTACGGGCCGGAGGGGCTGCCGCCGGGGGCGATCGCGTGGCCGGTCGAGCGCGCGCCGCCGCCGGCGACCGCGGCCGAGCGGGTGTCGTGGACGACCGTGCGGGCGACGCCGTCCTCGATCAGGGCCAGCGGCCGCTTCGGCGTGCCCTCGAAGTCGAACGCGCGTGGCCAGGTGCGGGTGTCGTTCGGCGCGTCGGCCAGGGTGATCGTGGGCGCGGCGACGCGCGTGCCGAGGCGGCCGTCGAGGGCGCCGCGACCCTCGGCGTGGGCGAGGCCGTTGAACGCGAGGCCGCCGAGCATCTCCAGCAGGCCGCCGACCGCCTCGGCGTCCAGGACCACGGGGTACTCGCCGGGCGGGACGCGGGCAGGCTCGGCGTCCGGCCACACCTTGGCGGCCGCGGCGCGGGCGATGGCGGCGCCGTCCAGCGCGCCGGCGGCGACCGCGGCGCGCGAGGACTGGCCGGTCCGCGCGTCGGACGCGCGGCGGCACATGACCTTCATGTAGGCGTCGGTCACGCGATCGAGGGCCAGGAGGCCGGTCGAGGACGCGATCGCGGTGTCGACGGCGCCCGCGGTGTACGCGCCGAAGGCCTCCAGGTCGTGCTCGGCGGCGACGGCGAACGCGGCGGCCAGGGCGGCGCCGCCGGGCGCGGGGTCCAGGCCGGCGGTCGCGGCGTCGTAGCCGTCGTGGCCGCGGTAGCCGTCCGGCGGCGGGGCGGGGAGGCCGGGGTGGTCGCCGGAGCCGCCGGCCGCGCGCGCCGCGGCCTCGGCGGCGGCCATGGCGCGCTGGGCGGTGGCGCGCAGGGCGTCGTCGTCGACGACGTTCGTGGTCGCGGCGCCGGTGTGGCCGTCGCGCAGGGCGAGGAGGTGGACGCTCGTGTCGTCCAGTTCGGTGGCCTGGGTGGGCGCGCTGCGCGCGAAGCGCAGCAGGAGGGAGCGCTCGCGCTCGACGGTCGCCTGGCCCTCGCCTTGGAGGAAGGTGAGCGCGTGGGCGGCGAGGTCTTGGGGGGACGTTGTTGCGCTCACGACGCCACTCCGACGCGGATGTCGCGGAAGCGCGCGGGCGCCGCGCCGTGCGAGACGTGCATGACCTGGCCGGGCTCGCCCTTGCCGCAGTTCATCAGCCCCCAGAGGCGCCACTCGTCGGGGCCGCACACGGCGTCGAGCGACCCCCAGAACTCGGGCGTGATCCCCATGTACAACGGGTTCCGGTACAACTTGCCCAACTCGCCGCCGCGGATCTCGCGGGCGACCTCGGTCGCGAACTGGAACTGCCAGCGGCGGTCGTCGATCGACCAGGAGCGGTTGGACTCCAGGTAGAGCGCGCCGTCCTCGGTGTCAGCCAGGAGGGCCGCGAGCGAGCCGGCGGCTCCGGGCTCGACCGACACGTTGGTCATGCGGACGATCGGCTGGCGGGCGAAGCCCTCGGCGCGGGCGCAGCCGCCGGAGGCGTCGAGGCCGATGGCGGCCGCGGACTGGCGGTCGGAGAGCGCGGCGCGCAGGACGCCGCGCTCGATCAGCGGCGTGCGCGTTCCGGGGACGCCCTCGTCGTCCCAGCCGAACGTGCCGAGCGCGCCGGGGATCGTGGCGTCGGCGGTGACGTCCAGCTGGTCGGAGCCGTAGCGCAGGCCGGCGGTCAGGTCGGCCGGCTGGACCCAGCTCGTGCCCGCGTAGGCGGCCTCGCCGAGGAGCATCCGGTCGAGCTCCAGCGCGTGGCCGATCGACTCGTGCAGCTGCAGGGCGAGCTGCTCGGAGTGCAGGACGATCGTCCGCCGGCCCTCGGGGACCTCCGGTGCAGTGAGCAGCTCGATGGCCTCGCTCGCGACGCGCGGCGCGTGGCCGACCAAGTCAAGGCCTATGACCTGCTCCCACCCGGCGGCGGCGACGTTCCCGCCGTGCGCGGACGGGTAGGTCCGGACCTGCAGCTCGCCGTCGCCGACCGCGGTCGCGCCGATGCCGGCGCCGCACTCGGTCAGGACCTGGGTCACCGCGGTGCCGTCGCTGGTGGCCAGCGCCTTGGTCGTGCGGAGCATCGTGGCCGACGCGTCGGCGCGGACGATCCGGTCGTCCCCGCGCATCGCGGCGACGGCGGCGAAGAGGTGGCCGAGGCGCTCCTCGAGCGGCAGGGCGAAGGGGTCGATCGCGCAGGCCGACTCCCAGTGGCCGGTGGCGGCGACGACGGGCGCCAGCGGCCGGGCGCCGGCCTTCGGCTGCGCGGCGGCGACGGCGAGCGCGCGTTGGAGCGCCGCTTCCGCGCCGGCCGGGGTGACGTCCCGGGTGGCCGCGAAGCCCCAGGCGCCGCCGACGAGGACCCGGACGCCGATGCCCTCGGCCTCGGCGGCGTCGACGCTGTCGACGAGCTCGTCGTGGACGGCGAGCTGCTCCTCGCGCGTGTGGACGTGGCGCGCCTCGGCGTAGTC
>DATDMD010000074.1:0-40911 GCA_036518975.1 Baekduia sp. | reverse complement strand
CGAGCGCCATTCGGCCCCGAACCCGCCCCGAAGGACCCAGGCGACGAGGCACGCCGACCGCGCGGAGCACCACCTCAACTGCCTCACGCCCTAGGTGCCAGCAAACACCGCCCCAAACACGACCACGCCCCGCACTGCTTGCCACCAGCGCCGGCACACCGGCCGTAGCGCCTCAAGGACAGCGCCGCGCCTACACCGCGTCCGGCAGCGCCCAGTCCAGCAGCGGCACCATCGGCGCGGCGGCCGCGCCGATCCCGAGGTCGATCGCCGCGAAGGCGCGGACGCAGTCGGCGTCGAACTGCGTCCCGGAGTCCGCGAGCAGGCGCTTGATCGCCTCGGCGTGGCTGAGCGCCGGGCGGTAGGAGCGGTCCGAGGTCATCGCGTCGTAGGAGTCGGCGACGGCGAGGATCCGCGCGTCGAGCGGGATCGTCTCGCCGACGAGGCCGTCGGGGTAGCCGCGGCCGTCCCAGCGCTCATGGTGGTGACGGGCGCCCGGGACGTACTGGCTGAACCGCGCCACCGCCCCGATGATGTGCGCCGAGCCGGCCGGGTGCTGGCGGACCTGCGCCCACTCGTCGTCGGTCAGCGGGCCGGGCTTATGGAGGATGCTGCGCTCCAGCGCGACCTTGCCGACGTCGTGCAGCATGCCCGCGAGGTGGATGCGCTCGCAGTCCTCCGGCGGCAGGCCGAGCGCCTGAGCGAGCAGGACCGCGTAGTGCGCGACCTTCTCGGAGTGGCGGGCGGTGTAGGGGTCGCGCGCGTCGATGGCGCGCACGAACGCGAAGATGGTCTCCTCGTTGAGCCGCTCGAGCTCGGCGACGCGGTCCAGGAGCGCGCGCGTCAGGCTGCCGGTGACCCACCCGACCAGCATCATCGCGCCGGCGCGCACCAGCCAGCCGTTGTCGATGCGGTCGGCGTCGCCGAGGAGCACGCGCGCCCCGGGCTCGGCGAGCGCGGCGGCGACGAAGCCGACGAGGACGCCCGCGCGCGGGCCCCAGAGGACGGCCGCCAGGACGACGGGCAGGTAGAAGAAGTGCGTGACCGGCGTGGGCGGGCCGCCGGCGGCGACGACGAGCGCGGTGCCGGCGGCGAGCACGGCGACGAGCGCCGCGACGGCGGCCGGGCGGCGGCGCCAGCGCGCGAGCACCTCGGCAATGGTCGGCCGTGACCGTCGGCGGTTTCTCACCGCCCGGTCATCGGCCCGGCGGGCGGCCGACTTTATGGCGCGTCCGCAGTCTTCAGCAGGTCGGCGGTCACCCGCCGCGGCATCCGAGGGCCGAGACCGCCTGGGCCTTCAGCGGGCGTCCGTGCCAGTCGCCGGGCTCCGCCATCCCGGTGGCGAAGTCCCGGACGACCGCCGGGTACTCGCCGGACCTGGCCATCTCCTTCAGGATCGGCCAGTCCTTGGCCGTGCCCATCGCCGCGACGGCCGCGGTCACGGTCTTGCCGTCGCCGGCCCTGCGCGCGGCGTCCCAGCGGTCGATCCACGCGCACGCGACCGCGCCGGCGACGGCGGCGCCGAGCTGGTAGCGGTCGCTCGTCAGCTCCTGCGTCTGGACCGCGGTCGGGTCGAAGCCGGGCGGGACCGGGATCCCCTTCAGCATCGCGTCGACGACCGCGGCGCGGTCGGCCTGCTTGACCGCGCTCGGCGGCAGCGCGGAGAGCCACGCGTCGACGTCCACGCGGCGCACCGTGCGCAGCAGCGCCTCGAAGCGCGCGAGGTCGGGCCCGTCGGCGCGGACCTCGATCGTGCGGCCGTCGTCGTCGGCCCAGATCGCCGTGAAGTCCGCGATGCCCCTGCCGTCGGGTCCGGCGTACTGGGCGACCTGCGCGCGGTGGCCGAGGACCTCGCGCTGGACCACCTGCGCGGCGCCGAACGCGCGGTCCCGCTCCAGCTGCGCCACCGTGTTGCTGCGCCAGAACAGGCCGGCCTGGGCGTCGCCCGGACCTTCGAGCGACAGCTCGCCCTGGCGCACCGGGTACTCGTCGGCGCGCGTGACCGTCCACCCGTCGCCGCCGAGCAGCAGCAGCGGCGAGGACTCGGCCAGGCGGACGAGCGGCGCCGCCCAGGCCGAGCCGGGATCGCCGGCGCCGCCGCGGTCCGAGAGCGCCGTGAAGGCCAGGACGGCGGCGGCGAGCGTGACGGCCAGCGCGAGGGCGGCGGTCAGGCGGCGCCGGTGGCGCGTCCGCGGGCGGGCTTGCCGGGCCGGCGTCGCCAGGGCGGCGGCCAGGCCGTCCCACAGCGCGGCCTCCCCCGCGCGCACGTCGAGGCCGGCCAGCTCCCGCGCGTCCACCGGGTTCACCGCGGCCACCAGCCCGTCGATCTCGCGATCGGTCATCGTCCGTCCTCCCTCGCGCCCGTCAGGACGCCGTCGTCGACCAGCAGCGTGCGCAGCCGGGCGCGGGCCCGATGCAGGCGCGTGCGCACGGTCGCGGCCGGGACCTCCAGCACCACCGCGATCTCGGCCGGCAGCAGCTCCTCCCAGGACGTGAGCAGCAGCACCTCGCGCTCGTGCGCCGGCAGCTGCGCGAGCGCGTCGCGGACGCGGTCGCCGACGTCCTCGGCGGGCAGCGGCGCCAGGTCGACCGCCGCGAGCCGCTCGCGCAGCCGGTCGGCCAGCCGGCGCCGCCGCAGCTCGCCGCGCCGCTGGTTGGCCAGCACGCGGCGCGCCACGCCGTACAGCCACGGCCGGGCCTGCGCGCCCGGCGGCACGTCGGCGATCCGCCGCCACGCGACCGCGAACGTCTCGGCCACCACGTCGGCCGCGTCCTCGCGCGCCTCGGTCCGCCGCAGCGCGTAGCCCAGGACGCTGCGCGCCTCGGCCTCGAACAGCTGGCGGAACCGGCGCTCGTGCTCGTGCGTCGTCCCCATCACCGCAGCACATGTCCGCCTGGCGGCTCAGCGTTCCCGATCGGCGCATCCTCTCCGACGCGACGGCGCGCCGGTTGCCGCGGGCGGCCCGGTGCGGCATCGTGGCGTCCATGAGGCCGCTGCGCGCGACACATCGTCATCGGGAGGGCGCGGTCGCGGCGCTGCGGCGCGGCTACCTCGACGGGCAGCTGAGCACGGACACGTTCGAGGCGCGGCTCGCGGTCGCGCACTCGGCGCGGTCGGCCTACGTCCTGAGCGGGCTGGTCGCCGACCTGCGCGCGCGGTGGCGGGCGCTGCACGCGGTCCTGGACCGGCCGTGGCCCGCCGCGGGGGCGACCGCCGCCGGACCCGGCGTGGCCCAGACCACGCTGCTGCTGAGCCGGACCGACCTGTATGACATCACCGTCGGGCGCGCGTCGTCCTGCACGGTCCGGTTCGGCGACTCGGCGGTGTCCCGCCACCACGCGCGCTTCGAGCGGGTCGCCGGCCGGTGGTTCGTGACCGACCTGTCGTCGACCAACGGCACGTTCGTCGACGGGGTCCGGGTGGAGCGGGCGCCGGTGGACGTGGGCGCCGAGGTCCGGCTGGGCGACGCGTGCGTCCGGGTCGCCTGAGGGGTGCGCGTGACCCGCTCGTCACCGCGTAAGGGGTGCCGCCCGGCGCGTAAGGGGTTGGGTGGCGAAAGACGGTCAGGACTGCCGATGTGCGAAGGGCGCCTCAACCGCAAGATGATGTCCATGACCTCTCTCCTCTCCCAGCCGTTCACCAACGCCCAGTCCGACGCCATCGTGCGCGCGGGGTTCCTCCGCCGCCTGCGCGCCGGGAAGTGACGCGTGGCCGCGGCTCCTCGGCGCCCCCTGCGCATCGGCATCCAGCTCCCCGAGGTCGAGCGGCCCGTCCGCTGGCCTGAAGCGATGGCGATGGCGCGGGCCGCCGAGGAGTGCGGCTTCGACTCCATCTGGCTCGGCGACCACCTCCTGTACCGCGACGACGGCCGGCCCGAGCGCGGGCCGCACGAGGCGTGGACGATGTTGTCCGCCTTGGCCGCGGTCACCGAGCGCGTCGCGCTGGGCCCGCTGGTGGCCTGCGCGGCGTTCCACCCGCCGGGGCTGATCGCGAAGATGGCGGCGACGATTGCCGACGTCAGCGACGGCCGGTTCGTGCTCGGCCTGGGCGCCGGCTGGAACGCAGCGGAGTTCTCAGCGTTCGGCATCCCCGAGGACCGGCGCGTCTCGCGCTTCGAGGAGGCGTTCGCGATCATCCGCGGCCTGCTCGCGGGCGAGCGCGTGACGCTCGACGGCCGCTTCTGGACGGCGCGCGACGCGATCCTCGCGCCGGCGCCGGCCGCGCCGGTCCCGCTCATGATCGGGTCCAACGGGCCGCGGATGCTGGGCATCGCGCTGCCGCAAGTCGACGCCTGGAACACCTGGTACGAGGACTACGGCAACACGGCCGAGGGCTTCGCGGAGCTGAACGCGACGATCACCGCGGCCGCCGTCGCGGCGGGCCGCGCGCCGGACGAGATCGCCCGCAGCGCCTGCGCCTTCGTGCTGCTCGACCCGGACGCGCCCGAGCGCCCGATCACGCCGGAGGCCCCACCGATCACGGGCTCCTCGGACGCGATCGCCGCCCGCCTGCGCGAGCTCCACGACGCCGGTGCCGACGAGGTCATCCTCGTCGTCTCGCCGATCACCGAGCGCTCGATCCGGACGCTGGGCGACGCGGTGGCCGCGGCCCGCGTCGTCTAGGAGATCCCGCTCAGCGCCGCGGCGACCGCGAAGCCCAGGACCGTAACGAGGCCCGCGACGTCCCCGCCCTTGCGCGTCGCGTCCGGGATCATCGAGTCGATCAACATCACCAACAACGCTCCCGCGGCGAAGCCGTCGACCAAGGCGTGGAAGTTGCCGCCGACGTTGTCGGCCACCGCGTAGCCGCCGACCGTCGCCAGCGCGCACACGACGGCGACCGCGACCCACAGGCGCTGGATCGACCGCGACGACTGGCCGGCGGCGCGCATCTCCGTCGACGAGCCGATCGCCTCAGGCAGGTTGGACACGAAGATCGCGACGAGCAGCCCGACGCTCACGCCCTGGCCGGCCGCGATGCCGATGCCGAGGACGAGCTGTTCCGGGATGCCGTCCAGGAAGGCGCCGAGCGCCAGCGCCGTCCCCGCCTGCCCGCCGTCGCCGCGCCGCGCGCTCTTCTTGCCGATCAGGCGGTCGGCCGCGAAGTAGGTGAACGCGCCGACCGCCAGCCCGAGGCCGAGGACGCCGCGATCGCCGACCTTCGCGCCCTCCTGGGCCAGGTCGAAGCTCACCGCGCTGATCAGCGCGCCCGCGCCGAACGCCAGCACCAGGCCGATCCAGCGCTCCGGCCACGTCCGCACCGCGCCGGCGACGGCGCCGATGACCAGCGACGACGCCGCGACCGCACCCCACAGGATGGCGCTGCCCATTCGCGCCACCGTACCCAACCCACCACCTAAGATCGCCCCTCCGAGGGCCGGTAGCTCAACTGGTTAGAGCCGCGGACTCATAATCCGTCAGATCGAGGTTCGAATCCTCGCCGGCCCACTCGCCATGTGGCTCTGCTCCCGCGTGGAGGAACGCGGCCAAGCCGCCGCGCCACTACCGTCTTGCCCATGGCTTCCAGTGATGGCGTGCGCTCGGTCAAGATCGGCGCCGACGAGCGGACCGGTTGGTCCTCCGAGCGTCCGCAGCGTACGGGCTCGGGCCCCGGGCGCCCGCCGCGCCCGCCCGGACGCGCGCTCGCCATCGCGGCGTCCGACACGCTGACCTTCCCGTCCGGCAGCCTCGTGATCTTCACGGGCGCCGACGCGGTGACCGTCCACCGTCTCGTCGCACGCCTGCTCCCGCGCCCCGCGCTGATCTCCTACGACACGCTCGCGCGCGCGGTCGCCGAGAAGGTGCCGGCCGAGCAGATCGGCGAGGTCACGCTGCGGCTGGTGGCCAAGCGCGTCGCCGAGCGCCAGGCCGAGGGCCAGGCGACCGTGATCGAGACCGGCGAGCTCTCCGCCGCGCTGCGGACCGAGCTGGCCGCGCTCGCCGACCGGCGCGCGGGCTCCCACGTGGTCGTCCTGGACTCCGGCCGCAAGGCGGTCGGCGACGACGAGCGCTTCGAGGCGCTCCGCGCGGTCGTCGCCGGCGCGCGCAGCGGCGAGATCGGCAGCGAGGGCTTCTCGACCGCCATGGTGCTCGGACGTGTCGACCTCGACAAGGTCACCGGCATCGAGTTCGTCCAGCGCCGTCGCTGAGCGGGCGCTGCTCACGGCGAGCCGGTCACGCCTGAGCGAGTTCGAGGGCGCTACGTGCCCGATGCCCCGAGCGTGCCGCGCGGGATGATCACGTAGCGGAACTGCAGCGCTGAGCTCAGCGGGATCGAGCCCGTGTTGTCGTGGGTGAACCGCCGGATCTGGAGCTTGCCGACGCTCGCCGCGAAGTCGACGGTGCTGACCTTGCCGCCGGCGTAGCTCGTGTACGGCAGCGGGTGCGCGTCGCCGCTGAAGCGCATGAACACCTGGATCGCGGCGGTGCTGATGACCGATGACGTCAGCGCCGGGACGTTGAACGACGTCGCCATGAAGGCGGAGGCGTCGTCGTTGTACGACGCGGCGGCGGTGGTCGCGGAGAACCAGTCGGACGTGATGACGTTGGCCGTCCCGGGGTCGCCCTTGGCGCCCGTGTCGCCCGTATCGCCCTTCGGGCCCACCTGACCGGCCGCGCCCGCCGCGCCGCCGGGACCCGCGGCGCCCGCCGGCCCCGTCGCGCCGACCGCCGGTGCCGCCAGCGCGACCTTCTTGGCCCTCTTGGCCTTGCACTTCGCCTTGGCCGAGCTCAGCGTCAGCGGCTTGCCGCTCGCGGCGCACACGTACACGGACTTGGCCGACGGGGTCGCCGCCGAGACGGCGGCGTAGCTGGTCCCGCCACCGACCGACAGGAACAGGGCCAGCACTGCCAGATGATGCTGCCGGGCATAGCCCAGCACGCGAGACGCCATTTGCCGCATTCCCTTCAGTGGTCTACAAGCCACAGGCAGCAAACCAGGCGACCTGTAGATCGTCCAGCACCTTGCGACCAACATGAGACCCGCCGCACGCGCGGTCCTTAGACTCATGATCCGTCCGATGGACGCTCCCGACACCGCCCAGGAGTCCCTCGTCCAGGTCCCCGCCGACGGCGCGCACCTCCACGGCGACCTCACGGTCCCGCCCCACCCGCGCGGCATCGTCGTGTTCGCCCACGGCAGCGGCAGCGGGCGCTTCAGCCCGCGCAACCGGGCGGTCGCCGGCGTCCTGGTCCGGGCCGGCCTGGCGACGCTGCTCATGGACCTGCTGACCGCCGAGGAGGAGCGCGTCGACCTCCGGACCGCGGCCCTGCGCTTCGACGTCGACCTGCTCGGACGCCGGGTGACCGCCACGATCGACTGGCTCGCCACGCATCCGGCGGTCAAGGACCTCCCGCTCGGCTGCTTCGGCGCCAGCACCGGGGCTGCCGCCGCGCTCCTGGCGGCCGCCGAGCGGCCCGCGCGCGTCGCGGCGGTCGTGTCCCGCGGCGGACGGCCGGACCTCGCCGGGCCCGTGCTGGGCCAGGTGACGGCGCCCGCGCTGCTGATCGTCGGCGGCGACGATCCCCAGGTCCTCGCGCTCAACCGCGCCGCGCTCGCAGCGCTCGCCAGCGACGCGCGGCTCGAGATCGTGCCCGGCGCGACCCATCTGTTCGAGGAGCCCGGAGCCCTGGAGCGCGTCTCGGCGCTGGCGCGCGACTGGTTCCTGGGCCGGCTCGCCGGTCAGTGCCCGTAGGGGTCGCTGCGCCTGGCCTGCTCGGACTCCTTGTTGGGCGGGTTCCCGATGCGGGTGGCGACCACCACCACCACGACCAGCCCCACCACGAACACGACGACCGCGGCCGAGCCGACGACGACCGCGTAGACCGCCAGCGCCAGCAGCACCGCCGCGAAGATCGCCGCGACCGTCAAGAACAGCAGGCGGTCCCGGCGCTCCTCCGCCAGAACCGCCTGCTCGGCCGCGATCCGTCGCGCCCGAAGCCGGTCGCGCTCCGCGTCGCGGGCGGGATCGCCCCCTGTCACCGCGCCCCTAGGCTCCGGCGCCGCCGCTGCCGTCGACCTTGGCCACCGCGCGCTCCAGCTCGCCCGCCGAGAACGCGCCCTCGAAGCGCGTCGAGATCACGCCGTTCTTGTCGATGACGAACGTCCAGGGCTCGGTCTGCAGCCGGTAGGTCTGCAGCTGCTGGCGCAGCCCCTTGTTGATGTCGTTGTCCTGGTAGACCTCCTGGTGGATGAACGACACCTTGTCCCCCACCTTGGCCTGAACCTCGTCGACCACGTCGACCACCGGCCCGCAGACGCGCGACTGGCACAGCTGCGGCGTCGCGAACGTCAGGACCACCGGCTTCTTGCCCACCACGTCGGCGAAGTCGTCCTTCAGCAGCGACGGGGCCGGCGGGACGCGCGTGTCGATCTTCGCCAGGTCGCCGGCGACGTCGGTCGGCGTGAGCGTGTGGATCATCGGCGCCTTGTCCCCGACGCCCGGCGGGACGACCTTCTTGCCGCCGACCTGCACGCCGATCGGCGACGTCGCGACGAGCCGGCCGTCGAGCTTGGCGATCGCCAGCACCGCGTACTTGCCGTTCTTCTTGAACGGCAGGTCGGCGACGTAGACGCCGCGCGCCGCGTTGGGGTCGGTCGCGGTCTGCTTGCTCTCGAACTGCGGCGAGACCTTCAGCGACTCGGAGCGCGCGAGGTATGGCCCGCGGGCCATCGACCCGTCGGTCGAGCCGAGGTACAGCGCGACGCCGGCGCCGGAGAGCTGCTTGCCCGCCGTGTCGAACAGGGCGAACCCGAAGCGGTTGGTGCCCTTGTCGAGGACCGACACGCTCGGCGCGAGCTGCGGCCCGCTTGGCAGGTTCTGGATCAGGTCGGGCAGCGTCCGGTGCGCGGAGGCTGGGAAGTCCTCCGCCTTCGCGGTGGGGGTCGGCTGCGCGGGGGCCGCGGCGTTGTCGCCGCCGCTGGATCCACCGCAGCCGACCGCGACGGCGACGGGGATCGCGAGCACCAGCATCAGGACCAAGGACCGGGAGACACGAGGCATGGGCAGGCGGGAAGGCTAATGGCCTGATTGGATACCGCGCGCCGGTGTCGTGTTAAGCGCAGATGGAGGAGAACCAGCGTGGCGGAGCAGCGTGCAGCGATCGTGACGGGCGCGTCCAGCGGGATCGGCCTGGCGATCGCCGACGTCCTCGGGCAGGAGGGCTACGGGCTGACCGTCGCAGCCCGGCGGCCCGAGAAGCTCGCCGAGGCCGCCGAAGGCTTGAAGGAGAAGGGCTACGCCGTCGAGGTCGTCGCCGGGCCGCTGGGCGACGAGGACGGCGTCAAGGCCGTCGTCGACCGCCATCGCGAGCGCTTCGGGCGCCTGGACGTCCTGGTCAACAACGCGGGCGTCGGCATCGGCCAGCCGGTCGCCGAGATCGACACCAAGAAGCTCGACATCCAGCTCGGCGTCAACCTGCGGTCGCTGATCCTGTTCTACCGCGAGAGCGTCGACCTGCTCCGCGTCGCCGGCCAGGAGCACCGCCGCGCGCTCGTCGTCAACACCGCGTCGATCGCCGGCAAGCGCGGCGAGGCGTGGCTGTCGGTCTACTCGGCGACCAAGGGCGCGGTCGTCTCGTTCACGCAGGCGATGCACAAGGAGCTCTCGCCGGAGGGGATCAAGTCCACCGCGCTGTGCCCGGGGTTCGTCGACACGCCGATGACGGACTTCGTCAAGGGCGCGGTCGCGGCCGAGGACATGATCACGCCGCAGGACATCGGCGAGACCGTGCGGCTGCTGTTGAAGCTGTCGCCCGCGTGCATCGTCCCCGAGGTGCAGTTCCTGCGGCCCGGGGACTGACCGGCCGCGCCGGCGGGCGGGCTACTTCGGCAGCAGCTGGCGCCGCCGCCCGACCTCGCTGAGCGCCCGCTCGGCGTCGGCGTGCGCGCGGCGCTCGGCCAGCCACCCGAAGCCCACGCGCCGGGCCTCGCGGGCCCGGCGGTCGCGTGCGATCTGCTGGTGGTCGCGGATCGCGGCGCCGAGGTCGGTCTCGGCCAAAATCGACGCCTCCAGCTGCGCGGTGAGGACCCGCAGCTCGCGCTCGGTCGCCCGCCGCGCGCGCTTGGCGCCCGCGAAGCGATCCCACGCGTGCGCGAACGACGCGACCGACGTCCGGCCGCCGTGGCGGTGCGCCGCGAGCATCGGGCACACGCCGCCGTGCCGGTCGCTGTAGGCGCCGACGATGATCTCGTTGTCGCGCACCCCGTCGAGCATCGCCTCGCGCGTCCGCAGCGGCAGGCAGTCGATCGCCAGGCGCAGGTCGTTGATCGGCGAGTGAGTGAGTGATCGCATAGGGTTCCGGCTCGCTGGTCGCGGTCTGTCGGAGCGTACGCCTCGACGCACGGCGCGCCAAGGCGATGTCCTCCTGGTGAAAGGGAAGTTGCGATGAAGCTCGGTGTTCACATCGGGTACTGGGGCCTCGGCCTCACGAGCGCCGACCAGCTCGCGATCGTCCAGGAGGCCGAGCGGCTCGGCTACGACAGCGTCTGGACGGCCGAGGCCTACGGGTCGGACGCCGCGACGATCCTGGCCTGGCTGGCCGGGCAGACGACGACGATCAAGCTCGGGTCGGGCATCTTCCAGATGCCGGGCCGGTCGGCGGCGATGACCGCGATGACCGCGGCGACGATCGACCAGCTGTCGGCCGGGCGCATGCTGCTGGGCATCGGGTCGTCCGGGCCGCAGGTGTCCGAGGGCTGGCACGGCGTGCGGTTCGGCAAGCAGATCCAGCGCACGCGCGAGTACATCGAGGTGCTGCGGATGGCGCTGGCGCGCGAGCGCGTCGAGTACCACGGCGAGACGATCGACCTCCCGCTCCCGGACGGGCCGGGCAAGGCCCTTAAGTTGACGATCGCGCCCGTGCAGGAGCGGATGCCGATCTACCTGGCGGCGATCGGGCCGCGCAACACGGCGCTGGCGGGCGAGGTCGCCGACGGCTGGATGCCGACGCTGCTGTCGCCCGAGCACCTGCCGATGCTGCGCGCGTCGCTGGAGGAGGGTGCGGCGCGGGCCGGGCGGTCGCTGGACGGGTTCGACATCGCACCGACGGTCAACGTGAACATCACCGAGGACGATGGCGACGTGGACGCCGCGCGCGACGCGATGCGCCCGTTCATGGCCCTGTACATCGGCGGGATGGGCTCGCGCGAGAAGAACTTCTACAACACGCTCGTGCAGCGGTACGGGTTCGAGGACGCGGCTCTGAAGGTCCAAGACCTATACCTCGAAGGGCGCAAGGAGGAGGCCGCCGCGGCGCTGCCGGTCGAGCTGATCGACCTGGTGTCCTTGGTCGGGCCGCGCGACCGGGTGCGGGAGCGGCTGCGGGCGTTCGCCGATGCGGGCGTCGGGACGCTCGGCGTCTCCCCCATGGCCTGGACGAGGGACGAGCGCATCCGGCAGCTGCGGCTGGTCGCCGAGCTGGCGGAGGACGTGATCTGACCTGAAGGCTCTGCTGGGAGCCTTCGGCGACGCGGGGCACGCGTTCCCGATGATCGCGCTGGGGCGCGCGCTGCGGGCGCGCGGGCATGACGTGGTGGTCGAGACGTGGTCGCGCTGGCGCGAGGACGTCGAGCGCGAGGGGCTGGGGTTCGCGGCGGCCCCGGAGTACCACGTGTTCCCGACGGTCGAGCGTCCGCTGAAGCCCTACGAGGCGGTGCGGAGGGCGACCGGCGTGACGCGGGAGCTGGTGCGGTCGTTTGCGCCCGATGTCGTCGTGAGCGACATCCTGACGCTCGCGCCGGCGCTGGCCGCCGAGCTGGAGGGCGTGCCGTGGGCGACGCTGATCCCGCACGTCGACCCGCGGGCGGGGGCCGGGTTCCCGGTGTACTCGATGGGGGCGCGGCTGCCGCGTTCGGGCGTCGGGAGGCGGTTCTGGGGGCTGTTCGATCCGCTGCTGGCGCGGGGGCTGCAGCTCGGTCGTCTTGAGTTGAACGAGACGCGCGCGCGGTTGGGGCTGCCGCCGCTCGGGTGGGTGCACGGCGGGATCTCGCGCCAGCTGGCGATGGTGGCGACGTTCCCGCAGCTGGAGTACCCGCGGGCGGTGCCGGAGCCGGCGACGCATGTCGTAGGGCCATTGCAGTGGGAGCCGCCGTTCGGGGACGTGGAGCTGCCATCGGGCGATGCGCCCCTCGTGTTGGTCGCGCCGTCGACCGCGCAGGACCGCGAGGGCCGGATGTTGCGCGCCGCCCTGGCGGCGATGGCGGACCTCCCGGTGCGCGTCCTGGCGTCCACGAACCAGCGCGGCGTCGTGGGCGGGTTCGACGTGCCCGGCAACGCGCGGTTGGTGGACTGGGTCTCGTACTCGCGGACGATGCCGCGGTGCGACCTGGTGGTCTGCCACGTCGGCCACGGGACGCTGATGCGGGCGCTGACGGCCGGCGTCCCGGTGGTGGCGTGTCCGGCCGCGGGCGACATGAACGAGAACGCGGCGCGCGCCGCGTGGGCCGGCGTCGGTGTCCGGTTGCCGCGGCGGTTGGTCGGGGTGCGGGGGCTGCGGTTGGCGGTGCAGCGGGCGCTGGAGGACGACGGGCTGCGGACGCGGGCGGCGGGGTTGGCGGCGTGGGCGGCGGAGCACGACCCGGGGGCGCGGGCGGCGGAGTTGGTGGAGGACTTGGCGGGACGGGGCTAGTCGTCGCTCAGCCGGGCGAGTTGCGCGTCGCGGTCGAGCTCGCCCCGCAGCGCCGGCTCCGCGGCCAGCGCCTCGGCGAGGTGGGCGCGCGCCGCGTCGTCGTCCTGCCGCGCTGCAGCGGCCAGCGCCAAGGCGTACATGATGCCGGGGCTGCCCGGCGCGACGTCGGCCAGCCCCTCCTCGGCGATCGCCGTGGCCGCCTCGACATCGCCCTCGGCGACCGCCCAGCGCACCCGCATCAGGTACTCGTGGCCGGACGGCGCGAAGACCGGCTCACCGCCGAACACCGCGACCGCGGTCCGCGCCTCGAGCGCGACCGCCTGCCGATGCACCGGCGGATCGACGCAGACGAACGTCCCGGCCCCGGCGTCCACCTCGTCGCCATCGAGCCGGAACCTCACCCGCCCCCGCAGGACGACGTACACCTCCTGCTGCCCACGCCCATCCTCGGATTCACGGTGCGGCTCGACGACGTCCTGCCCCACCTCCTCCGCCGTGAACACCGCACACCCGAACGCCCTGACCCTCAACACCGCCCGCAACGGCCGCCACACGACCTCCGCCCCCGACCACGGAATCGCCTCGAGCCGATCAACCTCCACAACTCGATACCCATCCGAGACACGAACTAGTGTTCGCATCGTCATGGAGCGCGAGTGGCTGAAGACGAAGCTGGACCAGGGAGGGTCCTACGAGGCGATCGCCCGCGAACTCGGCTGCTCCCCGTCGAAGGTGGCCTACTGGGCCGACAAGCACGGCCTGCGTTCAGCCCACGTCTCGCGGCGAGTCCGGCGCGGCAAGCTGGACGAGGACGAGCTCCGAGCCCTGGTCGAAGCCGGCGCGTCGGTCCGGGGGATCGCGAAAGCCCTTGACCGCAGCGCGACAACCGTCCGGTACTGGCTGGATCGGCACGGCATCGAGAGCCCGACGGCACGCCGCCGTCGCGAGGGCGCCGTGGCGATCGCCGCAGGCGCCGACGAGGCCATCCTGACCTGCGTCCATCACGGCCCGGCCCGCCACGTCCGACGGGACCGCGGCTTCCGGTGTGTCCTCTGCCGCTCGGCGGCGGTGAGCGACCGCCGGCGCCGCGTCAAAGCTCAGCTGCTCATCGAGGCCGGCGGCCGGTGCGTCCTCTGCGGCTACGATCGCTGCGTCGCGGCGCTCCACTTCCACCACCTCGACCCCGAGGACAAGATCTTCGCCCTCGGCGTCACCGGCGTCACCCGATCGCTCGCAGCCGCCAGAGCGGAGGCCAGCAAGTGCATCGTGCTCTGCGCGAACTGCCACGCTGAAGTCGAGAGCGGCGTGACCGATGTCTCGATAAGATCCGCGGAGCCCGCTCACGCGGGTGGCGCAGGAATCGTTCGGGGGTAGCTCAATCGGCAGAGCTCTCGACTGTTAATCGAGTGGTTGTGGGTTCGAGTCCCACCCCCCGAGCTCCAGAAGCCCGCCCGTAGAGGCGGGCTTCGTCGTTCAGGGTTCCGGTGTGCTCTCGTCCATCGCCTGGGCGATGAGGGTGTTGCGGCGTTCTTCGAGTTGGTCGCGGCGGCGGCGGAGGGCGGCGACGCCGCCTTCGCCGGAGGCGATCGCCTGCTCGATCTCGCGGCGGAGGCGGAGGAGCTCGATGTTGGCGAGCTGGCCTTGGAGGGCGGCGCGGGAGGATGGGAGCTCGGAGGCCTTGGTCACCAGCTTGGCGACGGCGCGCGAGAGCATGTCGTCGTCCTCGGGCAGGCCCTCCTGCGGCGCGTGGAGGTGCGCTCGGACGTGCGCGGCGACCCGGCGCATCCCGTCGCTGCTGAACAGCGCGTCGTCGAGGCCCGCCAGCAGCTCGGCCGCGGCGTCGGGCGTCGCCAGGCACTGGGCCAGGAAGTCGCCCTCGGCGCGCGCCAGCGGGCTCGCCTGCGTGACCGCGGACGGGCGCGCGTAGCTCTCACGGCGCGGCGGCGCGGCCACGCCGCCGCCACCGCCACCGCGTCCCTCGCCGCCGTTGCGGCGCGGTGCGCTCGACCGCTCCCCCGCGACCGGCAGCCATGACGACACCAGCGCCGGCGCCAGGTCCACCGCGTCGGCCACATGCGCGAGCAGCTCCTCGCGCAGCGCGCTCGGCGGCAGCTGCGCGAACACCGGCCGCAGCGCGTCGATCGCCGCGTCCTTGCCCTCGGCGTGCGCCAGGTCCGCCCGCTCCAGCTCGCGCTCGACCTGGAAGCGCACGAACGGCACCGACCGCCCGACGAGCTCCTTGGCCGCCTCCGCCCCCTGCTGCTGGACGACGTCGGCCGGATCGAGGCCCTTCGGCAGCGGCACGACCCGCAGCGCCAGGTGCGAGTTCGCCGCCACTCGCGCGGCCTTCAGCATCGCCTCCTGCCCGGCGCTGTCGGCGTCCAAGGCCAACAACACCGTCTTGCCCAGCTTGGCCAGCTCGCCGACCTGCTTGTCGGTCATCGACGTGCCCATGATGCACACCACGTTGGCCACGCCGGCCTGGTGCAGGGCGAGCACGTCCATGTAGCCCTCGGTCGCGATCACCTCGTCGGCCCGCGTCGCCGCGGCGCGCGCGAGGTGCGCGCCGTAGACGATGTCGCCCTTGTGGAAGATCTCGCCGTCGGACGAGTTGAGGTACTTGGGTTGCTGGTCGGCGCCCAGCGCGCGCGCCCCGAAGCCCAGCACCCGCCCGCGCGGATCGCACAGCGGGAACATGATCCGCCGCCGGAAGCGGTCGTAGATCCGGCCCTCGCCGCGGGAGCGCACCGCCAGCCCGGCGTCGAAGAGCTCCTTGTTGCCGTAGCCGCCCTGCCGGCCGAGCATCAGCAGCTTGTCCCACACGCTCGGCGCGTAGCCGACCCGGAACGTGCGCAGCGTCTCCTCGGTGAACCCGCGCTCGGCCAGGTAGGCGCGCGCCGGCGCGGCCTCGGCCGACTCCCACAGGTACCGCTCGTAGAACCCGGCCGCCCGCTCCAGCAGCGCCATCAGCCGGTCGCGCGCTCTGCGCCGCTCGGCGGCCGCGGGATCCTCGTCCTCGGGCGTCAGCTCGATCCCGTAGCGCTGCGCCAGCGACTCCAGCGCGCCCATGAAGTCCAGCCCCTCGGTGTCCATGACGAACCGGAACGCGTCGCCGCCCGCGCCGCACCCGAAGCAGTGGTAGACGCCCTTGTCCGGCGTGACGTGGAACGACGGCGTCCGCTCGTCGTGGAACGGGCACAGGCCCTTGTAGTCGCCGGGGCTCGCGCGCCGCAGCTCGGTCCGCTTGGAGACGAGGTCGACCATGTCGACCGCTTCACGGACCTTCTCCTTGTCGCTGTCGGCGTAACGGGGCATGCGGGCGGGACACGGAGCATAGGCCCCGGATAGGGTCGCCCTCATGCTCATCAGCACCATGAACGACCTCCCCGGCTACGAGATCGAGGAGGTCTTCGGCGAGGTCTTCGGCCTCACCGTCCGCTCCCGCAACGTCGGCTCCCAGATCGGCGCCTCGCTGAAGTCGCTGGTCGGCGGCGAGCTCAAGGGCATGACCAAGATGCTTGCCGAGGGCCGCGACCACGCCTCGGAGCGCCTCGTCGAGAACGCCGAGGCCATGGGCGCCAACGCGATCTTGGCCTTTCGCTTCGACACCTCCGAGCTGGGCAGCACCTGGACCGAGATCTGCGCCTACGGCACCGCCGTCCGCGCGCGCAAGCGCATCTAGCGTCGCTAGAGCGCGAACGCGTCCGGGATCGTCAGCGCCTCGAACACCCGGATCGCGTAGCGGTCGGTCATCCCGGCCAGGTAGTCGACGACCCGCTGGCCGAGCGGCGTGTCGGGCGCGCCGCCGTGGTCGGGGATGCGCGTCGGGTCGTCGGCGTAGTGATGGAACAACGTCGACAGCAGGCGCTGGATCTTCTGGTGCTCGGCGTTCTGGCGCGCGCCCAGGTAGACGTTGGCGAACATGAAGTCGCGCAGCTCGTCCATCGCGGCGCCGGCCTCGTCGCCCTGGACGATCGCGCCCGCCGCGTCCGAGCGCTCGACCAGGTCGTGGACCAGCGCGTCGATCCGGTGCGACCCGGTGTCGCCGAGGACCGCGATCGCCTCGCGCGGAAGGTGGGCCTCGTCCAGGACGCCGGCGCGGACCGCGTCGTCGATGTCGTGGTTGATGTAGGCGATGCGGTCGACGATCCGGACGATCGCGCCCTCGAGCGTCCGCGGCGGCTCCGCCCGGCCGCTGTGGCCGAGGATCCCGTCCCGGACGTCGTCGCTGAGGTTCAGCCCGCGCCCGTCCTTCTCCAGCACGTCCACGACGCGCAGCGAGTGCTCGTAGTGCCGGAACCCGCCGCCGAAGCGCTCGCGCGTGCACGCGTCCAGCACCGCCTCGCCGAGGTGGCCGAACGGCGAGTGCCCGAGGTCGTGGCCCAGCCCGACGGCCTCCGTCAGGTCCTCGTTCAACCGCAGCGCCCGCGCGACCGTGCGCGAGACCTGCGTGACCTCCAGCGTGTGCGTCAGCCGCGTCCGGTAGTGGTCGCCCTCGGGCGCGACGAAGACCTGCGTCTTGTGCTTGAGCCGCCGGAACGCCTTGGAGTGCACGATCCGGTCGCGGTCGCGCTGCAGCGGCGTGCGCAGCCCGCAGTCGGTCTCGAAGACCGGGCGGCGCGCCGGGTAGGAACGGGCGGCCAGCGGCGAGAGCTGCTCGGCCTCCAGCGCCTGCTGGCGGGCGGCGAAGGCCTCGGCGACAGGACCAGGTGCGGCGGCGACATCCATCACGCCACCGAGTTTCGCACTCGCGGATCGGCGTCCTGCCGAAACGCCGCGGAGTCGTGACGAAGTCGCGCTACGTTCGACGCCATGCAAGCGCTCGTCGCCGCAGGCGACCCGTCCCACGTCACGCTCGCCGAGGTCGACGACCCGCGGCCGCTCCCCTTCGAGGCCCTGGTCGACGTCCGCGCCTTCAGCCTCAACCGCGGCGAGGTCAAGGCCCTCGCCGGCGCAGCGCCCGGCGCGCTCCACGGCTGGGACTTCGCCGGCACCGTCGCGCAGGCCGCCGCCGACGGCTCCGGACCGCCGGCCGGCACGCGCGTCGTCGGCCTCACCTTCCCGCCCCGCGCCTGGGCGCAGCGCGTCGCGGCCGCCGCGAGCGAGCTCGCGCCGCTGCCCGACGCCGTGACCTTCGAGCAGGCCGCCACGCTCCCGGTCGCCGGCCTGACCGCGCTGCACGCCTTCGAGATCGCCGGCTTCGTGCTCGGCAAGCGCGTCGCGGTCACCGGCGCCAGCGGCGGCGTCGGCCTCTTCGCCCTCCAGCTCGGCCGCGACGCCGGCGCGCACGTCACCGCGGTGGCGCGCCGCTCCGAGGGCCTCACCGACCTCGGCGCCGACGAGGTCGTCAGCCATCTCGCGCCCGAGGGCGAGCGCTTCGACGCGATCTTCGACGCCATCGGCGGCCCGACGCTCGCCGCCGCCATCCAGCGCGTCAAGCCCGGCGGGACCGTCGTGAGCTTCGCCCAGACCGTCGACGAGCCCGTGCAGTTCGCGACGCGCGCCTTCTACCACGGCGCCCCGCGCGCCAACGTCCGGGCGCTGTTCATCTTCGACGAGCTGGCCCACACGCGGTCGACGAGCGCGGACCTCACGCGCCTCGCGCAGCGCGTCGCCGGCGGCGCGCTGAAGGTCGACCCGTCGCTGACGGCGTCCTGGCGCGAGGCGCCGCGCGCGGTGAAGGCCCTGCTCGACGGCGAGATCCGCGGCAAGGCCGTCCTGACGGTCGCCTGAGACCTATTCCGGAACGCCCCGCGCTCGGCGGCGCAGCGTCCGGAACGCCATCGGGTCCTCGTGCGTGCGCTGCTCGGTCCACGGGTCGCCGTCGTTGTGGTAGCCGTTGCGCTCCCAGAACCCCGGCTCGTCGTGGTCGAGCAGCTCGATCGACTGCACCCACTTCGCCGACTTCCACAGGTACCGCGACGGCACCACCAGCCGCGCCGGGCCACCGTGCGAGACCTCCAACGGCGCGCCGTCGGCGTGCGTGGCGATCAGGACGTCGTCCTCCAACAGCGCCTCCAGCGGCAGGTTGGTGGAGTAGCCGCCGTAGGCGTGGATCAACGCGTGCGTCGCGCCCGGCCGCGGCCGCGCCCGGTCCAGCAGCGGACCGACCCGTACACCTTGCAGCCGGGTGTCGAAGCGCGACCACCGCGTGACGCAGTGCAGGTCCGACGTCTGCTCGACCCGGTCCAAGGACGACAACTCGTCCCATCGCACCGCGTACGGCTCCTCGACCTCGCCGTAGAACGCCAGCGACCAGCGGTCGACGTCCACCTCCGGCGTCGGCCCGACCGTCAGGACCGGCCACTTCACCGTCGGCGACTGGCCCGGCGGCAGCCGCTCCGGGTCGATCCCCAGCTTGACCGCGCGCCGGCGCCCGCGCTCCCCGAACACCGACGACGTCAGCTTCACGACGCCCGCGACGTCCAGTCGGGATCGACGTCGCGGATCGCCGCCTGCGCGGCCGCCACGCGCGCGACCGGCACGCGGTAGGGCGAGCAGGACACGTAGTCGAGCCCCGAGTGATGGAAGAAGTCGATCGAGTCCGGATCGCCGCCGTGCTCGCCGCAGATCCCGAGCTTCAACCCCGGGTTGGTCTTGCGCCCCAGCCACGCGCCCATCCGCACCAGCTGCCCGACGCCCGGCCCGTCCAGCGTCTCGAACGGCGAGCGGTCGAAGACCTTCATCTCGATGTAGCGCGCGAGGATCCGGCCCTCGATGTCGTCGCGCGAGAACCCCAGCGCGGTCTGCGTGAGGTCGTTGGTCCCGAAGGAGTAGAAGTCGGTCTCGTGCGCGATCTCGTCGGCGCGCAGGCACGCGCGCGGCAGCTCGATCATCGTCCCGATCGAGTAGTCGTCCCCGCGCGTCAGCCCGTGCTTCTCCCCCACGCGCTCGATCAGCTCGCGCATCAGCGCCAGCTCGCGCCGGTAGTCGACCAAGGGCACCATGATCTCGACGTGCACGTGCCGGCTGGCCTCGCGCGCGGCGACCAGGGCGCGCAGGATCGCCTCGACCTGCATCTCGTAGATCGGCGGGTACAGGATCCCGAGCCGGACGCCGCGCGTGCCGAGCATCGGGTTGACCTCCTGCAGCAGTCGGACGCGCTCATAGGTCCGCTCCAAAGCCGGAACCTCGTCGGAGACCTCCACGCGCGCCCGCTCAAGCCGCGCCTCGACGTCGTGCAGCTTGGGCAGGAACTCGTGCAGCGGCGGGTCCAGGAGCCGGATCGTGACCGGCAGCCCGTCCATCGCCGCGAAGATCCCCTCGAAGTCGCCCTGCTGCAGCGGCAGCAGCTCGGCCAGCGCGGCCAGGCGCTCCTCGTCCTCGGTCGCGAGGATCACCCGCACCATCTTCTCGTGGCGGTCCTCGCCGAAGAACATGTGCTCGGTCCGGCACAGGCCGATCCCCTCGGCGCCGAACTCCCGGGCGCGCGCGGAGTCCTCGGGCGTGTCGGCGTTGGTCCGGACGCCCAGGCGCCGCAGCTCGTCGGCCCACCCCAGCACCGTCTTGAACTCCTCGCTCATGACCGGGTCGATCAGCTCGACGTCCTCCGTGGTCACGGTGCCCGTCGTGCCGTCGATGGCGATCAGGTCGCCCTCGCGCAGGACGACCTCGCCGTTCAGCCGGACCTCGCCGGCCGCCACGTCCATCTCCAGCTCGCCCGCGCCCGTGACCGCCGGGACGCCCATGCCGCGCGCGACCAGCGCCGCGTGCGACGCCTTGCCGCCCTCGGCCGTCAGGACGCCCGTCGCGGCGTGGAAGCCCGCGACGTCGTCGGCCTCCGTGAACGGCCGGACCAACACCACGTCCCTGCCGTCGGCCGCGGCGGCCACCGCCTCGTCGGCGCTGAACACGATCGCGCCCTTGGCCGCGCCCGGCGAGGCCGGCACGCCCCGGGCCAGGACGTCATACGAAGCGTCGGGGTCGAACGTCGGGTGCAGCAGCGCGTCGAGCTTCTCGGCGTCGATTGTCATCAGCGCGCCCGCCTTGTCGAGCAGGCCCTCCTCGACGGCGTCCACCGCGAAGCGCACCGCCGCCTGCGCCGGCCGCTTGGCGTTGCGCGTCTGCAACATGTACAACTGGCCCTCTTCCACCGTGAACTCGGTGTCCTGCATGTCGCCGTAGTGGCGCTCCAGCGTGCGCAGGATGTCCATCAACTGCTCGTGGACGTCCGGCAGCCACTCGCGCAACTCGCGGATGTCGCGCGGCGTCCGCACGCCCGACACCACGTCCTCGCCCTGGGCGTTGGGCAGGAAGTCGCCGGACGGCTCCGGCGCGCCCGTGACCTCGTCGCGCGAGAACGCGACCCCGCTGCCCGACGTGTCGCCCTTGTTGCCGAAGACCATCTGCTGGACGTTGACCGCCGTGCCCCAGTCGTCGGGGATGTGGTTGATGCGCCGGTAGGAGACCGCGCGGTCGCCCAGCCAGGAGTCGAACACCGCCCGGATCGCGCCCGCCAGCTGCTCCTGGGGATCGGACGGGAAGTCGTAGAACCCCTTGAACGTCGCGGTCAGCTCGCGCAGCGCGTCGACGTCCAGCTCGGTGTCCTGGCGGACGCCGCGGTCCTTCTTCACCGCCTTGATCGCGTCCTCGAACTTCTCGCCCGGGATCCCGACCACCACGTTGCCGTACATCTGCACGAAGCGCCGGTACGAGTCCCACGCGAAGCGCTCGTTGCCGGTCTTCTCGGCCAGCCCGGCGACGGACTCGTCGTTCATCCCCAGGTTGAGGACCGTGTCCATCATCCCCGGCATCGACTCGCGCGCGCCTGACCGGACCGACACCAGCAGCGGATCGCCGGCGTCGCCGAGGGCCTTGCCGGCCGCCGCCTCCAACCGGGCGAGCGACTCGGCGACCTGCGCCTCCATGCCGTCCGGGAACGACCGGTCGGCGCCCATGTAGGCCACGCACGCCTCGGTCGTGATCGTGAACCCGGCCGGCACGCGCTCGGCGCCCAGCACCCGCGTCATCTCCGCCACGTTGGCGCCCTTGCCGCCGAGCAGCTCGCGCAGGTCGCGCGACCCCTCGGAGAACTCGTAGACCCACTTCTGCTGCGCCCCGTCGCCCATGGCGGCCAGCCTATCCGTGCGACGCTGCCCGCAATCGGACGTGGGCGTGATGCTCGACGGTCTCGGCGATCGCGCGCTCAGCCTGGCGCAATGCCCGCTCCGTGCCGCCCGGCGCTTCGGCCAGCGGGCGCGCGAGCGCCTCGGCGAGGAACGTGTGCGCCTCGGCGGCCAGCGGGAAGCCGCCGCCCTCGCACGACGCGCAGACCACGCCGCCGGCCGCGCCCGAGAAGCCGACGAGGTGCTCGCGCTCGCCGCACGACGCGCAGGCCGCCAGCTGCGGCGCGAACCCGGCGGCGACGAGCAGCTTCATCCGGAACTGAAGCTGGTTGGCGTGGCCGGCGAACGCCGCGTCGCCGTCCAGCAGCGTGAGCTCGTTGCCCAGCAGGTGGAAGACCGGCACGGACGGCTCGGCCTCCCCGAACAGGCGGTTGACCGCGTCGCAGGCGCGCGCGGCGGCGTCGATCGAGGGACCGCTCTCGCGCAGCCGCGGGTAGCTGGCGACGGTCTCGGCGCTCGTGACCGTGAGCAGGTCCGAGCGGCCCTCGTGGAGCACCAGCTGGAGGTGGAAGAACGGCTCCAGCCGGCCGCCGAAGCGCGACCGCGTCTTGCGCACGCCCTTGGCGATCGCCGAGATCCGGCCCCGTCCCGGGGTGTACACGTGGAGGATCCGGTCGGCCTCGCCGTAGCGCATCGACCGCAGCACGATGCCCTCCGTCTTCAGCGAGCCGGGCAAGAAACCGTCGCTATACTTGCTGAAGTAATGGCCGCAGTCACTGTCTACACCACCGACCCCTGCTCGTTCTGCGTCCGCGTCAAGCAGCTGCTCGACGCGCGCGGGATCGAGTTCGACGAGATCAACCTGGCGCGGGACCCGGAAGGACGTGCCGAGCTCCTCCAGAGGACCGGCATGATGAGCTTCCCCCAGGTGCTCATCGGCGGCCAGCTGGTCGGCGGGTTCCAGGAGACGCTCGCGGCCGACCAGTCAGGCCACCTGGCCGAGCTGCTCAAGGCCGCCGCCTGACCCGCGGTCGGGGCTGGCAGGACTCGCACACGTAGGTCCCCCGTCCCGCCGCGACGAGCTTCCGGATGGCCGTGCCGCACGTGTGGCACGGCTCATCCCGTCGCAGGTGCACGAGGAAGTCGTTCTGGAACGCGCCGGACACGCCGTCCGGATGGCGGAAGTCGTCGATCGTCGAGCCGCCGGCGTCGATGCCCGCCGCCAGGACGTCCTTGACCGCCTGCGCGAGCGCGTCGTACTGCGCGGCCTTCAGCGTGCCCGCGGGGCGCAGCGGGTGGATCTTGGCGCGGAACAGCGCCTCGTCGGCGTAGATGTTGCCGACGCCCGCGACGTGGCGCTGGTCGAGCAGGAACGCCTTGACCGGCGCGCGGCGCCCGCGCGCGAGCGCCCGCAGCGCCGCGCCGTCCAGCTCGTCGCCGAGCGGCTCGATGCCGACCTTGCCCGCGAAGAACCGGTCGAGCACGTCCGGGCCGATCGCCAGCTCGCCGGTCCCGAAGCGGCGCGGGTCGCAGAAGCGGACGACCTGGCCGTCGTCCAGCGTGAACAGCACGCGCTGGTACGGCGTGTCGGGCGCAGGGTCCAGCAGCAGGTTGCCGGTCATCCGCAGGTGGACGAGCAGGAAGACGTCGTCCTCCAGCTCGAAGATGAAGTACTTGCCGCGGCGGCCGAGCCGCTCGATGCGCCGGCCCTGGACGGCGTCGACGACCTCGTCCGGTGCCAGCGGCAGCGTCCAGCGCGGGTCGAGCACCTCGAGGCGCTCGATCGCGCGTCCCTCGAGGTGGGGCGCGAGCTGGCGGCGGATGGTCTCGACCTCGGGAAGCTCGGGCATCGCTGCCCTCAGGGTAGGCGCCGCGGCGGCGGCTAACCGGCGGCCGTGAAGCCCGAGCCCAGGAACGGCGCGCCCGGCAGCTCGGCGACCTCGCGGCCGGTCAGCCACTGCAGGACGGTCGCGCCGACGTCGGACATCGGGCCGTCGTGGCGGTGGCCGTCGGAGAGGTCGGACGCCGCGATCAGCGGGACGTGCTCGCGCGTGTGGTCGGTGTGCGACGAGCGCGGGTCGACGCCGTGGTCGGCGGTCAGGATCAGGAGGTCGTCGGGGCCGAGCAGCGTGCGCCAGACGCCGACCGCGTCGTCGATGTCCTTCAGCGCGCGGGCGAAGCCGTCGACGTCGTGGCGGTGGCCGTAGAGCTGGTCGGTCTCGACCAGGTTGGTGAAGATCAGGCCGCGGTCGAGGTCGCGCAGCAGCGCGGTGGTCGACTCCAGCGACTGGGCGTTGGTCTTGCCCGGGTGGCTCTCGGTGATCGACTTCCCGGCGAACAGGTCATACACCTTGCCCACGGCGTGGACGGGCACGCCGTCGTCGGCCAGCTCGTCGAGGTAGGTGCGCGACGGCGGGTCGACGCTGAAGTCCTTGCGGCCCGTCGTACGCTCGAACGCGCCGGCCATCCCCCGGAACGGGCGGGCGATCACGCGGCCGACGGCGTCGGGGCCGGTCATGACCGCGCGGGCCTTGGCGCACACGCCGTACAGCTCGGGCTCGCTGATCACGTCGTTGTGCGCGGCGAGCTGCAGGACGCTGTCGGCCGAGGTGTAGAGGATCAGCTCGCCCGTGCGCAGGTGGTGCTCGCCGTAGTCGTCGATGACCTCGGTGCCGGAGTACGGCTTGTTGCAGCAGAACTCGTGGCCGGTCGCGGCGCGCAGGCGCTGGACGATCGCGTCCGGGAAGCCGTCCGGGTAGGTCGGCAGCGGCGCGGGCGTGACGGCGCCCATGAGCTCCCAGTGGCCGGTGGTCGAGTCCTTGCCCGGACCGACCGGGTGCAGCCGGCCGTGGACGACCGGCGAGCCGGCCGGCGGCACGCCGAGGATCGTGGTGATGTTGCCCAGGCCCAGCTCGCCGAGGTTGGGCAGCGACAGGCCCCCGGCGTCCTCGGCGACGTGCGGCAGCGTGTCGGCGCCGGCGTCGCCGTAGTCGGCGGAGTCGGGCAGCTCGCCGACCCCGCAGGCATCGAGGACGACGACGGCGGCGCGGCGGCGGCGACTGCTCGGCTCGGTCACTCAGGAGAAGATACGTCCTTACCCAGTGAAGGACTGCGTCCTTACTGGGGTGCGGATACGTGGACCGACCGCAGCAGCGGGCGGAACACCTGCGCGTCGACCGAGCGGAAGCTGTCGGCATCCGCGTAGGCGTCGATCACGTACTCGGCGCCGTGGGCGTAGATGTGCGTCGAGCGGACGGTGCGCGGCTGGCCGGCGATGTGCTCGCGGGCGCGGATCTGGACGGCGGGCTGGCCGGCGATCGTCGTCGCGGCGGTCTTGATCTTCTCGAACGACGCGTCGCGCTGGGCCGAGGCGTCGACCAGCTCGTCGCGCGCGGCTTGAAGCTCCAGCTTGGAGGTCGGCAGCGTCTCGGTGCGCGCGTAGCGCCAGATCGCGACGGTCGCCTGGCCGGCCTGCGCGGTCGCGACGAGGTGGCCGGAGCCGGCGTCGAGGTTCCAGTCGGCGGGCGGCGTGAAGGTGATCCCGGCCCGCGGGAACGCGCCGGTGACCTGCGCGGTGGTGGCCGTCGTGTCGTTCGACGACGAGCCGCCGCAGCCGGCGAGCGCCGCCGCGGCGAGGACCGCGGCCGTCAGGACGAGGGCAGGTGACCGACGCATGGCCGCGAAGCGTGACACGCCGCCCGGCCGGAGTGGACGTCTGTCCAGGTTACGGTGCGTTGGGCGGCGCGCAGCCTACGCCGGCCCGCCGGCGCGCGGGTGGGCGTTGAAGTACACGTCCTTCAGGCGCTCGGCGCTGAGGTGCGTGTAGATCTGCGTGGTCGCGATGTCCGCGTGGCCGAGCATCTCCTGCACGGCGCGCAGGTCGCAGCCGCCGGCCAGCAGGTGCGTGGCGAAGGTGTGACGCAGCGTGTGCGGGCTCATGCGGTCGTCGAGGCCGACGGCGCGCGCGTGGCGCTGGACGATCTTGTAGAGGCCCTGGCGGGTCAGGCCGGTGCCGCGGCGGTTGACGAACAGGTGGCGGTCGTCGGACGTCGCGGTCAGCGGCGCGCGGCCGCGCTCCAGGTAGATCCGCACCGCGGCGATCGCCTCGCGGCCGATCGGGACGAGGCGCTCCTTGGAGCCCTTGCCGCGGGCACGGAGGACGCCGGCATCGAGGTCGACGTCGCCGACCTCCAGGTCGATCGCCTCGGAGGCGCGCAGGCCGCAGGCGTACATGAGCTCCAGGAGCGCGCGGTCGCGCAGCGCGCCGGGCTCGGTGCCGCGGGGCGCGCGCAGGAGGCGGTCGACGTCGCCGCGCGAGAGGACCTGCGGGAGCTTCTGGGACTTGCGCGGCGCGCGGAGGTCGGCCGTCGGGTCGTGGTCGATCACGCTCTCGCGGCGCAGGTGGCGGTAGAACGAGCGCAGGCACGCGGCCTTGCGCTGCAGCGTGGCGGGCCGGGCGGCGGGCCGGTCGTCGGAGCCGGACGCCAGCGCGTCGAGGAAGCCGGCGAGGTCCCCGTGCTGGGCGTGCAGCACGTCGGTGTCGGTCGCGCGCAGGTGCAGGCCGAACTGCAGCAGGTCGCTGCGGTAGGCGTCGAGCGTGTTGCGCGACAGGCCGCGCTCGAACTCGAGGTAGGCGAGGAAGTCGAGCACGTGGTGCTCGAACGCGCGGGCGTCGGCGGGTGCGCCGGTCGGCGCCGGGAGGACGGCCATGACGATGTGGTTCGGGGCCGACCGGCTGGGTCCTCGCCGTGCAACGCGATTCCCGCCGAGCTACTGCAGGAACCCCGCGAGGTCGGTCGACCCGGGCAGGCCGTTGACCTTCTTGATGGCCTTGGAGGCGACGCGGTACTCGATGGCGCCCTTGGCGATCCGGAACGTGCGGGCCTTGGCGGTGAGCACGTAGTGCGCGGTCCGGCCGTTGCGCGTCAGGTCGAACGAGCCGGTGCACGGCTTGTGGTCGTTGACCTTCGGGACCGGGACGCACGCGACCTTGATGTTGTGGGCCTTGGCGCCGTTCGCTTCCAGGCGGGCGACGTCGCGGATGCCCTTGCGCATGGCCGCGTCGGCCTGCGGGTTCTTGATGGCGGCATGCGCGGCCGTGGTGGCGCCGATCGTGGGGACGACGACGGCGACGGTCAGCGCGAGGGGGATGAGCTTCTTGGTCGGGGTCATGCCCGTTGAACGGGGCGTCCGACGCAAAGGTGACGGTCAGCCGTGGCGGACGCGCTCGCAGTGGGTCGTGCGGTCGCCGCGGTCGACGTAGGCGGTGTCGCGGCCGGGGCCGCAGTCGATCCGGTCGCCGCGGCCGTCGGCGGAGGCGCGGATCGTGTCGTTCCCGGGGCCCGCGAGGACGCGATCGGGGTCGCGGCCGGGGCGGATCGCGTCGTTGCCGGGGCCGCCGCGGATGACGTCGGCGCCGTCGTCGCCCTGGAGCGTGTCGTTGCCGGCGCCGCCGTCGATGACGTCCGGCCCGCCGCCGCCGTAGATGGGGTCCTCGCCGTCGCCGCCGAGCAGGAGGTCGGGCGCGGCGGTCCCGGGGTCGCGGTCGCCCCAGAGCAGGTCGTCGCCGGCGGCGCCGTCCAGGACGTCGCCGCCGGAGCCGCCGAGGAGCTTGTCGTCGCGCGGCGTGCCGGCGCGTGCGTCGCCGGCGTTGCGCGTCAGGGCCAGGACGCCGAGGCGCGGGTCGGGCGCGGCCGGCTCGACGGCGACGAACCGCTCGCAGTTGACGACGCCGCCGTGGCGGATCAGGTCGCGGTCCGACGCGCCGCCGCGGGCGGTCGGCGGGTCGACGACGACCGTGTCGGTCCCGGGCCCGCAGTCGACGCGGAGGTCCGAGCCGCGGTCGTTGATCGCGATGACGTCGTCGCCCGCGCCGCCGCTGAGCGTGTCCCGCCCCGACCCGCCGACGAGGTGGTCGTTGCCGTCGCCGCCGGCGAGCACGTCGGCGCCGGAGCCGCCGTCCAGCGCGTCGTCGCCCGCGCCGCCGTCGAGGCGGTCCGGCGCCTCGTCGCCCTCCAGGACGTCGGCGCCGTCGCCGCCGAGCTCGCGATCGTGGCCGAAGCCGCCGAGCAGGCGATCGCCGCCGGGCCCGCCGTCGAGCCGGTCGTCGCCCGACGCGCCCGCCAGCTGGTCGTCGCCGGCGTCGCCGTTGAGCGTGTCGCTGCCGGTGTCGCCGAACAGGACGTCGTCGCCGGTGCCGCCGTCGAGGTGATCGGGCGCCTCGTCCCCGTGGATCGTGTCGATGCCGGGACCGCCGTCGATGCGATCGGCGCCCGTGCCGCCGTCGACCAGGTCGTCGCCGCCGCGGGCGTCGATGACGTCGGGCCCCGCGCCGCCGAGGATGTGATCGGCGCCGCGGCCGCCGTGGAGGTGGTCGGCGAGCGGGCCGCCGCGCCGGACGCGGACGGAGGCGGTGGGCTTGGTCGTCTTGGCCGGCGCGGCGGTCGCCGTCGCGCCGGACACCGTGCGCCAGGCCATCCGCGCCGTCGTCGCCAGCGCGCCCGAGGGCGCGGCGCGCGCCGTCTTCGCCGCCACCGTCCGGCGCGTCATCTTCACGACGGTCGCGCAGCCGCGCAGGCGGTCGGCGCCATCGGCGCTCACCACGTCGGTCTTGTCGCAGGTGACGCGGTCGGCGCCGCCGTCGTCGAAGGCGCCGATCGCGTCGGGGCCCGTGCCGCCGGCGAGGGTGTCGGTGCCGGGGCCGCCGTAGACGAGGTCGGCGCCGCCGCGGCCGTCGAGCACGTCGGCGCCGGCGCCGCCCAGCAGGTCGTTGGCGCGGCCGTCGCCGGTCAGCACGTCGTCGGCGCTTCCGCCGACGAGCGCCTCGACGTCGCCGGCGATCGCGTCGCCCTCCCCCGCCTCGCCGTCGTCGGCCGCGCCGTCGAGGCTCAGCCGCACCGGCGCGGTGCGCGCCGAGTAGTCGACGCGGTCGCCGTCGCCCGCGCCGCCGCGCAGGACGTCCGCGCCGGGACCGCCGTCCAGCGTGTCGTCGCCGGCGCCGCCGTCGAGGGTCTGGCTGCCGGTGCCGCCGATGAGCTGGTCGTCGAAGCGCGAGCCGATGACGCCCTCGACGTTGTGGATGTCGTCGGCCTCGCCCGGCACGCCGTCGTCGCCGTCGGGCAGGTCCTTCGTCCCGCTCAGCAGGCCGACCGCGCTGTCGAGCGTGACGACGACGCCCGCCGCCGCGCCGGAGTAGTCCACCGTGTCGAACCCGAGGCCGCCGTCGAACCACTGCGTGGCCGCGTTGCCGGCCAGCGTGTCGTTCGCGCTGCCGCCGATCAGGACGTCGACGTCCCCGGCGACGTCGTCGCGCTCACCGGGCGCGCCGTCGTCGGCCACGCCGTTCAGCGAGATCGCCACGGGCGTCGTGCGATCGGAGTAGGTGATGGTGTCGAAGCCGCTGACGCCGCCGCTCATCCGGTCGGCGCCCGGCCCGCCGCGCAGGACGTCGTCGCGCGGACCGCCGGTCAGGACGTCGTTGCCCTCGCCGCCGTCGAGGGTGGACGAGTGCTCACCGGCCGTCAACGTGTCGTCTCCAGCGTCGCCGGTCTGGGTGCGCGTGCCGCTCAGCGTGTCGTTCCCGGCGCCGCCGTGCAGCACCGGCGTGTCCTGGCCGTCGATCCGGTCGTTTCCGTCGTCGCCGAACGCCTCGACGCGCCCCGACGCGTGCAGGACGTCGTCACCCGCGCCGCCGTGGGCGGTCCCGGTCCCGCCGGAGTCCGTGATCGTGTCATCGCCGCCGCCACCGTCCACGGCGCCGCTTGACGCTGTGATCGCGTCGGCGCCCGCATCGCCCTGCACCACCTTGGCGCCCGGCGCGGTGATGACGTCGTCACCCGGACCGCCGTCCACGTTCGCGGCGCCGGGCGCGGTGATGGTGTCGTTGCCCGGGCCGCCCTCCGCGCTCGCCGCGCCCGCGCCGTTCAACGTGTCGTCGCCCTCGCCGCCGAGCAGCTGCCCACCGCCGGTCAGGACGTCGTCGCCGGGACCGCCGTCGAGGATCTTGGTCGTGTGGCCGCCCCCGAGCGTGCCCGCGTCGAGCGTGTCGGCGGCGCTCCCGCCGACGAGACGCAGCACGCCCGGCCCGAGGTCGCCTCCTCCGTTCATGACGATCTGGTCGTGCTCGCCGGGCGCCCCGTCGTTGGCCACGCCGTCGAAGGTCACGCTCACCGGCTCCGCGTCGGCGGAGTAGTCCAGCGTGATGTCGGTGGTGGTGGGACCGACGCCGCCGCCGGAGAGGTAGTACGTGTCGGCGCCCGGCCCGGCGACGATCGACACGTGGAGCCCGGCGTACACCTGGTCGTCGCCCGGCCCGTCGAGGACGGTCATCGTGCCGAACGCGCCCGTGAACATCTGGTCGTTGCCCGGCCCGTCGTGCACGGTGACCGGGGCGGACTCCCAGAAGTCGCCCCAGGTGTCGTCTCCCGCTCCGAGGTCGACGTCCACCGCCGCCGGGGCGGGGCACCAGACGGCGCGCACGTCGTGCTGGACGCAGCCGCCGCCGGGCGCTGCGTCGACGGGGGTGTCGCGGATCCCCGCGTGCGCGCCGCTGCGGACCTCCACCGTGGTGTGGGCCTGGTCGACCGGCCACATCTCCACCATGTCGACGATCCCGTCCTGGTCGACGACGTGCAGCGTCCCGCCGGCGTCCAGCGACACCGTCGCGGCGCTCGCGACGCTCCCACCCCCGCCCAGCACCAGTGCCGCCGCGCACGCGGCGACCAGCATCCCTGCACGACGCCTCACCGTTCGGGATCCTACCCGGATTCAGGCGCGCCGCAACCGCTCGTAGAGCAAGAGACCCAACAACGTCTTCGAGTCCTGGACCGCGGCGAGCGCGCCGTCCAGGTCGTCCAGCGGCCAGCGGACGATCTCGATGCGCTCGTCCTCGCCGGAGTCGTGCTCGCCCTCGGCGTCGCGCAGGCCCTCCGCCAGGAACAGGTGGACGGCCTCGCTGGTGAAGCCGACCGACGAGTAGTACATCTTGAGCGGCGTCCAGCGGTCGGCGGCCTTGCCGATCTCCTCGGCCAGCTCGCGCTGCGCGCTGGTCAGCGGCTCCTCGCCCGGGTCCAGCCGGCCGGCCGGGATCTCGAGGCTGTCGGGGTCGTCGATCGGCTCGCGCGGCTGGCGGACGAGCCAGACGTGGGTGTCGTCGACCGCCACGATCGCGGCGGCGCCGGAGGTGTGCACGATCTCGCGCTCGGCGACCTTGCCGTCGGGGAACCGGAAGTGGTCGTTGGTGACCGTGATGATCCGGCCCTCGTGGATGAGGTCGCTGCCGACGCGGACGAAGGTGCGCTCGTCGTGGCCCATGGCGCGCGTCCTACCCCGCCGCGGCCGTGGCGATGACGTCCAGGAGCGCGAACGTCACGTCGAGCATGCCCTCCAGCGCGGCGACGTCGACGCGCTCAGTCGGCTCGTGGTTGCGCTCGGTGCCGTTGGCGAGGCACACCGTGTGGAAGCCCTTGGCCTCGAACGCGTTGCCGTCGGTGGCGCCGCCGGAGACGATGTGGACCGGCTCGTGGCCGCAGGCCGCCAGCGCGCGCTCGGCGGCGACGATGGCCGGCGAGACCGGCTTGTGGCGGTAGCCCTCGAACAGGCGCGCGACCGCGACGTCCAGGTCGCACTCGTACGCCGGCTCGTTGGCGGCGTCGTGGCAGCGGTCGACCATCTCGGCCACGACGGCCTCGACCCTGTCGGCGTCGAGCGACCGCGCCTCGGCCAGGAGCGTGCAGCGGTCGGCGACGATGTTGGTGGTGTGCGACGTCCCGCCCTCGACGTGCGCGACGTTGGCCGTGGTCTCGGCGTCGATCCGCCCGGTCCGCATCGCGCTGATCGCGTGCGCGGCGGCGACGATCGCGTTGCGCCCGTCCTCCGGCCGGATGCCCGCGTGGGCGGCGCGGCCGCGGAACTCGGCCTCCAGCCGGTAGTAGGTCGGGGACGCGACGACGATCCCGCCGATCGGCGTGGCGTGGTCGAAGACGTAGCCGAACGGGCTGCGCAGCTGGGCGACGTCGAACTGCTGGGCGCCGGCCAGCGCGGTCTCCTCGGCGACGGTGAGCAGGAGCTCGACGTCGGGGCCGTGCCACGTGGTGCCGGCGGCGGCCGCCCGCTCGGCAGCGAGCAGCATCACCGCGACCGCGGCCTTGTTGTCGGCGCCGAGGATCGCGGCGTTGGCGTTCTCCCAGCCGTCGTCCACCAGGACGGGCTCGATCGGGATCGTGCCGTGCGGGACCGTGTCGAGGTGGGCGCAGAGCAGGACGCTGGGGCGCTCGCCCGCGCCGCCGTCCGCGGCGCCCCGCCCCGGCCCGTCGCTCCACCGCGTCAGGACGTTGCCCGCTGCGTCGACCGCGCACGCGTAGCCCGCCCGCTCCAGCAGACCTACGACATGCTCGCGGACCGCGGCCTCGTCGCCCGACGGCGACGGGATCGCGCACAGCTCCGCGAACAGCGCGTTGAGCCGCGCCCGCTCCGCCTCGGTGGCGACGGCGCCCGCCGCCGCGCTCACCGCGCCTCGGCGCCCGCCGGCTCGACGGCGGCCGCGCCGGCGCGCGACGCGCGGACCTCGCCGCCGTCCGGGTGTTGCTCGTTCGCGCGGTCCAGCGCGGCCCGGACGAACTCGCGGAACAGGGGCGCCGGCCGCTCGGGGCGCGACTTGAACTCCGGGTGGAACTGCGACGCCACGAAGAACGGGTGGTCGTTGAGCTCGATCATCTCGACCAGGCGCTCGTCCGGCGACGTGCCCGAGACCACGAGGCCCGCCGACTCCAGCCGCTTGCGCAGGGAGATCGACACCTCGTAGCGGTGGCGGTGGCGCTCGTAGATCACGGCCTCGCCGTAGATGTCGTGCGCGGCCGTGCCCGCGTGGACCTTCACCGGGTCGGCGCCGAGGCGCATCGTGCCGCCGAGGTCGGAGACCTCCTTCTGCTCGGGCAGGAGGTCGATCACCGGCCACTCGGTCTCGATGTCGAACTCGGTGGAGTTGGCGCCCGGCATCCCGGCGACGTGGCGCGCGAACTCGCACACCGCGATCTGCATGCCGAGGCAGACGCCCAGGTACGGGATCTTGCGCTCGCGGGCGACGCGCGCGGCACGGATCTTGCCCTCGATGCCACGGCCGCCGAAGCCGCCCGGCACGAAGATGCCGTCGACGTCCTTGAGCCGGCGCACGGCCTCCTCGTCGGAGTCGAGCGTCTCGGAGTCCACCCAGTCGACCTCGACCTTGCACTCGTGCTCGAACCCTGAGTGGTTGAGCGCCTCCGTGCACGACTTGTAGGCGTCCTCGAGCGCGACGTACTTGCCGACGAGCGCGATCCTGACCGGCTGCGACGCGCGGGCCGCGCGGTCCATCAGGTCCTTCCAGCCGGCGAGGTCGGCCGGCGGCGCGTCCTCGATCCCGAAGTAGTCGCAGATGAAGTCGTCGACGTCGTGGTCGGCGTACCAGAGCGGGACCTTGTAGATGTTGTCCACGTCGATCGCGGAGACCACGGCCTCCGCCGGCAGCGACGCGAACAGCGCGATCTTCTTGCGGATGTCGAGGTCCAGCTCGTTCTCGGCGCGGCAGAGCAGCATGTCCGGCTGGATGCCGATGCGGCGCAGCTCGTTGACCGAGTGCTGCGTCGGCTTGGTCTTCAGCTCGCCCGCGTGCCCGATGTACGGCACGAGGGTGAGGTGGATGTACATCGTGTTGCGCCGGCCGGCGTCGACCGGGAACTGGCGGATGGCCTCCAGGAACGGCAGCGACTCGATGTCGCCCACCGTGCCGCCGATCTCCGTGATCACGAAGTCCACGTCGTTGGTCTCACCGATCAGCTGGATGCGGTGCTTGATCTCGTCGGTGATGTGCGGGACGACTTGGACGGTGCCGCCGAGGTAGTCGCCGCGGCGCTCGCGCCGGATCACCGAGTTGTAGATGCCGCCGGCGGTGACGTTCGACGCGCGCGACGCGTTGGAGTCCGTGTAGCGCTCGTAGTGGCCGAGGTCCAGGTCCGTCTCCGCGCCGTCCTCGGTCACGAAGACCTCGCCGTGCTGGTACGGCGACATCGTGCCCGGATCGACGTTGATGTAGGGGTCGAACTTCTGGAGGCCGACGGTGAAGCCCTTGGAGACCAGCAGACGACCGATCGAGGCGGCGGCGATGCCCTTCCCAAGGGACGAGACCACACCACCTGTCACGAAGATGTAGCGGGTCTTGCGATGGGCGTCAGGCACGGGCGCTCGTCTCTGGAGTTCGAAGGTGGGTCACGATCCAGGCCCCGAGGGTAGCCGGAAAGGCGGACGGCGTAATGTGGACCGCCCGACCTGAGACTCAGAGGCATGGACAAGATCGCAAAGACCGAGGATCAGTGGCGTGAGGAGCTCACGCCCGAGCAGTACGCCGTGCTCCGCCAGCAGGCCACCGAGCCGCCGTTCACCGGGAGGTACGTGGACAGCAAGGAGCCCGGGGTCTACCGCTGCGCCGGCTGCGGCGCGGAGCTCTTCCGCTCCGACGACAAGTTCGACTCCGGCTCCGGCTGGCCGTCGTTCACCGACCCGGCCGTGTCCGACGCGGTCGAGCTGCGCCAGGACCACTCCCACGGGATGATCCGGACCGAGGCCGTCTGCTCGAAGTGCGGCGGCCACCTGGGCCACGTCTTCGACGACGGCCCACGCGACCGCGGGGGGATGCGCTACTGCATCAACTCCTGCGCGATCGACCTCAACCCGTCGGCCTAGCCGGAAGAGACCGTGCCGGTCGGAGCGGCCCGCCGAGGGCCGCTCCGGCCGTTTGCGTTCGCGGGCCGGGGTTCGCGGCGTCGGCGGCGCGCCGGCGCCACCGTCGATCGCGGCGTGGCTAGCCGGAGGTCAGCTGACCCACGCCGATGAGGTTGCCCTCGGAGTCGTGGAACCAGGCGGCGCGTTCGCTGGTGGCGTCCTTGCTCGGGTAGTTGCCGTCGATGTCGGCGATGCCGTCGACCGTACGGAGGCCGGCGACGTCGACGGTCTCGAAGATCACGCCGCGCAAGTTGAGCTCGGCGACGGTCGCGTCGATGTCGTCGACCTCGAAGGACAGCTGGGTGAACGTGCCGGGCGAGGCGCCGGTGGAGGCGAAGAGGCCGAACTCGGTCTCCCCGATGCGGTAGAGCAGGCCGCCGGGCCGCTCGTCAGCTGGTTCGAGGCCGAGGCGTTCGGCGTAGAAGCGCCGGGCGCGGTCGAGATCCTGGGCGGGGAGGCGGGCGGCGGTGCGATGGGCTCGGCTGAGCATGCCCCTCGGACGCGGCGCGGCGCGCGAACTCATCGCGCGACGGGCTCGCGACGCAGCACGGCGTGGCTCGCGGCGACTCATCGCCCGTCGTGGGTAGCTTCGCGGCATGGAGCTGCGGACCTGGCGTGCGCCCGTCTCGGCTGAAGGGCCGATCCCGAACCATCCGTCGCTGCCGGTGCTGATCTACCGGGGCGTCGATGTCGATGATGCGGTCGGGATGTTCGCAGCGCATGGCTGGGGTGGTGCGTGGACCGATGGTGTCTTCGACTTCCATCACTTCCACTCGACCTCGCACGAGGCGTTGGCGGTGGTTGCGGGAAGGGCGACGTTGGAGCTCGGAGGGCCGCAGGGTGAGGCGTTCGATGTGGTGGCCGGCGATGTCCTGGTCCTGCCGGCCGGGACCGGGCATCGGCGTGCGGCGGCGCGTGAGGGGTTCACGGTCGTCGGCGCGTATCCGGCCGGCCAGGAGGACTATGACGTCGTGCGTCAGGCCGATGACGCGGATCGTGAGCGGCTTCGATCGGTGACGCTCCCGAGCAGGATCCGGTGGGCGGTGACGGCGTGGCTCAGTGGCGCGCCAGCCGGAGCTGCCAGGACACGCCGTAGCGGTCGTTGAGCCAGGAGAACTTCGGGCTGAACGGATAGGCCTGCAAGGGCATCAGGATGGTCCCGTCGGCACCAAGGCCGGTGTAGACGCGGTCGAGCTCGTCCTCGGTCTCGAAGTCCGCGAACAGCGAGACGGCGGGCGTGAACCCGAACGCGTGCGGGTGGCCGCTGTCCATGACGACGAACTCGCGGCCGGCCAGGCGGAAGACGGCGCGGCGAACGCCGGACTCGGCGTCTTCGGAGCCGAAGCGGTCGACCTCGACGACCCCGGCGTCGTCGAAGAGCGAGACGTACAGCTCCATCGCCTCCTCGGCCTTGCCGTACTGCTCGCCGACGAACATCAGACACGTCGAGATCCGCTGCATGGCCTCGATCCTCTCGCATCGCGCGCGCCGCGCGGCCACGACGGTCAGCCGATCGGTGATGATCGGGCCGTCGACGTCACCGCTGACGGCGCGCGCCGAGCATCCGTTGCGCCGGGCGAGGCGCGCCGCAGCGTCGAGGTCGAGGCCGACGACGCGCCGCGCGCGTCAGCCCCGGAGCTCCGCCGGCGGCGGGCCGAGGATCTCCTGGCCGTACTTGGCGGCGATCGCGGGGTCGGGTGGCTCGGCGCTCTCCGAAGGGTCGGAGGGGTCGATCACGGGTGTCGCGCCCTCGGCGATGAAGTGGTCGAACGCCGAGTCGGTGAGGAGCATCAGCCACTCGGAGTCGGGTTCGAGGACGACGTAGGTGTGGTCGGCGCCCGAGGGGACGGTCGCAGACTCCTGCGGCCCGCATTCCGTCATCGTGCCGGCGACCCAGAACCGCAGCCGGCCCTTGGTGACCACGAACGTCTCGACGTCGCGGTGGCGGTGCAGCGGCGCGCCGTCGCCCGCGTTGCCCCAGGACTGGATGAGGACCGTGCCGCGTTCGTCGGGCGTCGGCGTGCCGAGCAGGATCACGACGCGGTTGCGGCCGACGAGCCAGTAGCCGTGAGGCGGATGTTGGGCCATCCGCGCAGTGTCCCCGCCGAGGCCACCAGCCACGCCGCCAAGTGTCGTGGTTCGGAAATTCGGGCGCTGCAGCCGTGATGCTCGTCAGACGGCGGCGAGCGCCCGGATGCTGCCCGCGAATTTCCGAATCACGACACTAGGCCGCCTTGCGCAGCTCCTTGGCGTGGCGGCGCGCCGCGACGTCGTCGGGCGCCGCGCCGAGCATGCGCACCAGCTCCGTGACGACCTGCTTCTCGGCCAGCTCGGTGACCGTGGTGATCGTCGTCGCGTTGTCGGTGGTCTTGGCGATCGAGAAGTGGCGGTTGGCCAGCGAGGCGACCTGCGGCAGGTGCGTGATGCACACGACCTGGCGGCCTCCCGCGAGCGTGCGCAGCTGCTCGCCGACCGCACGGGCGGTGTGGCCGCCGATGCCGGCGTCGATCTCGTCGAAGACCAGGACGGCGTCCGACGTCGCGTTGGCCGCGCCCAGCAACGACAACATGACGCGCGACAGCTCGCCGCCCGACGCGGTCTCGCGCAGCGGCGCCGCAGGGACGCCCGGGTTGGGCGAGATGAGGAACTCGACGGCGTCGGTCCCGGTCGGGCCCGCCTCGCGCTCCTCCAGCTCGATGCTGAACGACGCCGACTCCATCGCCAGGTCGGCCAGCCGGTCGCGCACCGCGACCGCCAGCGTCTTGCCCGCCTTGACCCGCGCCTTGTGCAGGTCCTTGGCCAGCGCGGCGCGGGCCGCGACCGCCGTGGCCAGCTCGGCCTGCGCCTCCTCGAGCGCCACCTCGGCGCGATCCAGCTCGGCGATCCGCCCGCGGCACTCGTCCGCGTAGGCCAGCACGCTGGCGATCGACCCGCCGTGCTTGCGCTTGAGCCGGTCCCACGCCGCCAGCCGCTCCTCGATCACGTCCAGGCCCTCGTCCTCGGCGTCCAGCCCCTCGCCGTAGGACCGCAGGTCCGCCGACAGGTCGTCGGCCTCGATCGCCAGCGCGCGCCAGCGGGCGCCGAGCGCGTCGAGCGAGGGGTCGAGCCCATCGACCCCGTCCAGCAGCGCGCCGGCCGCCGACAGCAGGGTCGCCACGCCGCCGTCGTCGGCCACCACCGCCTCGGCCGCGCCCAGCGCGGCGCCGCGCAGCGCCTCGACGTGCCGCAGGCGGTCTCGCCGCGCGGTCAGCGCCGCCTCCTCGTCCTCGGACGGCTCGGCGGCCTCGATCTCCGCCAGCTCGAACTGCAGCAGGTCCAGCTCACGATCCCGGGCGCCCGCGCGTTCCCGCAGCTCACCCAACGAGCCCTCCAGCGCCCGCACGCGCAGGTGCAGCGACATATAGCGATCGCGGCGCGCGGCCTGGTCACCACCGCACGCGCCGTCGAGCAGCTCCAGCTGCGACGACGCCAGCGTGAGCTTGCGGTGCTCGTGCTGGCCGTAGAACGCGATCAGCCCCTCGGCCGCCTCGCGCAGGTCCGCGACCGACGCCGAACGGCCGTTCAGATAGGCCCGCGTGCGCCCCTCCGCCGACACGCGGCGCGCGAGCACCAGCTCGTCCGCGTCCGGCGCCACGCGGTCGCCCAGCAGCGCCCGCAGCCCCGCGGGCAGGTCGAACACGCCCTCGACGTACGCCTCGGCCGCCCCCGGCCGGACGATGCCCGATCGCGCGCGCCCGCCGAGCAGCAGGTCCAGCGCATGGGCCAGGACGGTCTTGCCGGCGCCCGTCTCGCCCGTCAGGACGTTGAGGCCGGGACCGAGCCGCAGCTCGGCACGCTCGATGAGCAGCAGGTTCTCGACGCGAAGCTCGTGAAGCACGGCGCAAGGTCTAACACCCGCGTCGGACGAACACCCGTTCGCACGCGAAGTTGCAGCAGAGCGAACGCACGCTCGCCGCGATCATCTACACGCAGCGCTGGCCCAGCGGGATATGGGCCTCTCGTGGCGTCCGCGCGTCATCGACCCAGATGCGCAGTCTCAGACAGCGCGGCACGCTCGTCAGCATGAAGCCCGACCAGAAGGTGGCCTTGCGCCGGCCGTAGGAGCTCCCGGCTCGATGTGTCGCACATGAGCGGAACTCGACGACGCGGTGGCCGTCGCCGACGGTCCGCGGGCCGTCGGGCTGGTTCCAGTGGTCGTCGGCGTAGAGCAGCGAGGTGGAGTGCTGAACGGTGCGCGGCAGCTCGACGGTGACGCGGTGCCCGGCCAGGACCAGCGCCGGGTACTTCTGTCCGCCGTGCTGCGCGATCGCCTCGGGCGAGGAGTAGCCGCGCGCGCCGACCAGCACGAGCGGTCCGACGACGAGGTCGCGCGCACTCGTGGGAAACCCGGCCGACGACTGGTGCCGGCACGTCGCGGGCGCGCCCTGCGGCTGCGGCGGACGCGTGGCCGCCGCCATCGCCGTCCCCGTGAACATCACAGCGATCAGCAGAGCCCACGGAACGGCACGCATGCGCGGACGATACGCGCCCGATGAGCCGCTGGGCAACCGAGCGGCAACCCGGGCGAACCTACGACGCCAGCCGCCCGAACCGGTCCCGCACGCGCAGGTAGAACGACGACCCCGGCAGCTGCGCCAGGTCCGCCGCCTCGCGCACGAACCGCGACGCCAGCGCCTCCCCCGGGCTCAGCTCTCCCGCCGGCCGGCCGTCGATCGACACGTCGACCGGCTCCAGCCCGCGGTTGTGCACCTCGAGCACGTCGGTCGGCGACACGACCAGCGCGCGGGCGGTCAGCGAGTGCGGCGCGATGAACGACACCACGTAGCCCTCCACGCCCCACGCCAGCACCGGCCCGCCGTTGGCCAGGTTGTAGCCCGTCGACCCCGCCGGCGTCGCGATCACCAGCCCGTCGCACCGCACGCGGCCGACCTCCTGGCCGTCGACCACGTAGGCCAGCGTCGCCACGCGCTCGCCGACCTTGCGGTGGAACGACACGTCGTTGATCGCGGCCTGGTCCCCGCCCGGCGTCTCCAGCGCCAGCGCGGGCAGCGTCATGACCTCGAACTCGCCCCGGAACGCCTTGGCGAACCCTTCCCCCACCTCGTCGGGGTCGATCGTCGCGAGGAACCCGACCTCGCCGAAGTTCACCGCGAACACCGGGACGCTCGTCCCCGCGTACCGCCGCAGCGCCCGCAGGATCGTCCCGTCGCCGCCCAGCACCACGCACAGGTCCACGTCGTCGCTCAGCGGCGCGTCGAGCTCCAGCCCGTCGGCCTTCACGAGCCCGTGCTTGCCGACCTCCTCGCGGTCGAAGCGCAGGACGAACCCCGCGTCGACCGCGGCCCGGCGCAGCGACTCCAGCGCGTCGGCCGTCTGCGACGGGCGCCCGTGCGTGAGCACCGTCGCGAGCTTCACGCCGTTCACGCCACGCCCTCCACGGCGGCGGCCGCCGCCTCGATGCCCGCGTCGTCCAGCGCCCCCGCGCGGCCGCCCTCGGCCAGCCACGCGAAGGACTCCAGGTTGCCCTTCGGCCCCGCCAGGCCCGACGAGGCGAAGCCCAGGACCGAGCACCCGGACGCGTCCCGCACGGCGCGCGCGACCGCCACGAACGCGCCCACCCGGTCCGCCGGGTCGCGCACGACGCCGCCGGACCCGACCCGCTCGCGGCCGACCTCGAACTGCGGCTTGACCATCGCGAGGCAGTCGAACCCGGACTCAGAAGCGCACGCGAGCACCGCCGGCAGGACCTTCGTCAGCGAGATGAACGACACGTCGGCCACGATCAGGTCCGGCGCGTAGGGCAACTGCGACGCGACGATCCGCCGCGCGTTGGCGCGCTCGACCACCGTCACCCGGTCGTCGGTGCGCAGCGACCAGTGCAGCTCGCCGTAGGCGACGTCGTAGGCCACCACGTGCGCGGCGCCCTCCTGCAGCAGGAAGTCGGTGAACCCGCCGGTCGACGCGCCGACGTCCAGGCACCGCCGCCCGCGCACGTCCACGCCGAACGCCGCCACCGCGTTGGCGAGCTTCACGCCGCCGCGCGAGACGAACCGCGGCTTCTCCTCGACCGACACCTCGACGGCGTCGTCGACCATCTGCCCCGCCTTGCTGGCGCGCTCGCCCCGGACGCGCACCTCGCCGGCCATCACCGACGCGGCCGCGCGCGAGCGCGAGTCGAACAGGCCGCGCTGGTGCAGGAGGGTGTCCAACCGGACCTTGACCACCGCGACACCGTATCCGGCGCCGCCACGGCGCGCCCCGAGCGCCCGCCGCGCGGCCGCTCAGCGGGCCACTGTGTCCCCTATCACAGTGCGCGCCCCGCACAAGGGGCATAGTGGTTGCAGGGCGAACGAGACGGCGGCAAGCGAAGCGCCGAGCAGGACCCAAGACTTCTCTCATAGCTCGCCGGCTTTCGAGCCGGACCCACATACGACACATAGCAGTATCTCTCCTCCCCTGAAACGGCCCG
>DATDMD010000073.1:0-18432 GCA_036518975.1 Baekduia sp. | reverse complement strand
CCACTCCTCCACCCCGGCCCCTTTTCTTCCGCGATGCGCACGCCGTCCACATGGACACCTCGTTCACCGGCCAGGCCGACTACACCCTCGACGCAAAGAACCGCCTCACGGTTCCCGCGCGGTATCGGGGCGCTCTCGAAGCCGGCGTCGTCCTCGCCAAGGACATCGAGCCGTGCGTCGCGATCTGGCCGACCGCCGGCTACGACGAGTTCCGCCGCGCCGCGCTGCAGGACGTGCACCCGATGAGCCAGCGCGGACGCAAGATCATGACCTTCCTCTCCGCGAACTCGATGCCCGCCGGCCTCGACTCCGCGGGCCGCGTGCCGCTCCAGCCGTTCCTGATGGACCACGGCAAGCTGCAGAGCCGCGACGTGACCGTCGTCGGCGCCGGCGACCACCTCCAGATCTGGAACCGCGAGGCCTGGACGACCTACAACGACCAGCTCGCGGCCGACATCTTCGACATCTCGGCGGCGTTCGACGCGCCCGCTTCCGCGTGATGCTCACTATCCCTTATGACATGACCGCCTCCCATGTCCCGGTCCTCGCGGGCGAGTTGATCGAGGCGCTCGACCCGCAGCCCGGCCAGGTCGCCATCGACTGCACGTTCGGCGCCGGTGGCCACGCCCGCCTCGTCGCGGAGCGCATCGGCCCGACCGGCACGCTGATCGCGATCGACCGCGACACCACCGCGCAGGCCCACTTCGACGCGTTCGCGTCCGAAGTCGCCTGCGCGACCCGCTTCGTCCACGCGCCGTTCGCCGACGGCCTGAGCGAGCTGCTCGCCGAGGGCATCCGCGCCGACCTCGTCTACGTCGACCTCGGCATCTCCTCGATGCAGGTCGACACGTGGGAGCGCGGCTTCTCCTACAGCTACGACGCGCCGCTCGACATGCGGATGGACACGACGCAGGAGCTCGACGCCGCGACCGTCGTCAACACCTGGCCGGAGCGCCGCATCGTCCAGATCCTCCGCCAGTACGGCGACGAGCGCTACGCGACCCAGATCGTTCGGGCGATCGTCAGGATTCGGGAAGATCGAACGATCGAGACCACCAGCGAGCTGGTCGACATCATCAACAACGCGATCCCCGCGCGCGCCCGGTTCGCCGGCGGCCACCCGGCCAAGCGCACGTTCCAGGCGATCCGGATCGCGGTCAACGACGAGCTCGGCCAGGTCGACGAGGCGCTTCCGCTCGCGTGGAAGATCCTCCGGACGAACGGCCGTTTTGCAGGCATTTCCTTCCACAGCGGCGAAGACCGCCGCGTGAAGCAGTTCCTCGTCGAGCGCGCCCGCGGGTGCGTCTGCCCGCCGGAGCTCCCGGTGTGCGTCTGCGGTCGGACGCCCGAGGCCGAGCTCATCAACCGCGGCGTCGCCCCCTCGGCGGGCGAGGTCGCCAGCAACCCACGATCGGCGTCCGCCCGGATGCGCGCCGCCCGCAAGCTCAGGGAAGAGGACGCATGACCCCACCCGCCGGCACCCACACGCTGCCGCGCACCGTCGCGCCGCGCGCCCCCCGCCGCGTCTCCGGACCGGCCCCGCGCACCCGCCGCGGGGAGGACCGCCGCCCCGGCGCCGCCGCGCGCACCCGGGCCCGCGCGGCGAGCGACCCGCTCGGCGTTCGCGCGCTGCGCCGCACCCGCCAGCTCGCCGACTCGCGCTTCCTGGACCGCCTGATCCGCGGCCGCCTCTGGATCCCGCTGGTGGCCGCGGGCCTGATGGGCATCGTCTTCATGCAGGTCACGATGTTGAAGTTCAACGCCGGCATCGGCCGCGCCGTCACCAGCGCGACGACGCTCGAGCGCCAGAACTCGACGCTGCGCGCGGACGTCTCGCGCATGGAGGCCGGCAGCCGGATCGACGCCGTCGCCCACGACCTCGGCATGGTCGTCCCGGCCGACGGCTCCACCAGCTACGTCACGGCCGCCGGCGCCACGCAGGCCCGCAGCGCCGCGGCGCGGATGACCCCGGCCGACCCGAACGCGATCGCCCGCGCCGAGGCCGGCACCGCGCTCGCCCAGGGCCAGGCGGCCGGCACGACGACGACCGGCAGCGCCACGGCCGCGCCGACGCCCGCCGAGGCGCAGGCCGCGCAGATGCAGACCCAGGCCCAGACCGGCGCCGTCGCGGCCGCACCCGCATCGACCTCCACCACTTCCGGCACGACGGGCAGCGCTGGGACGGCGGCCACCGGCACGACGGCCTCCACGCCGCCGCCGGCGGCCGCCACCCAGCAGCCGACCGCGACCGCCACACCCACCGGCGCCACCGCCGCGCCGACCCAGCAATCGCCGGCGCCGGCCCAGACGGCCGCCGCGCCCCAGACCCAGCAGACCTCCGGCGGCGCCGTCGCGCCTACGCCGCAGGGGTAGCGGGCGATGGTCCTGGTCGAACGGCGCATCGGCCTTCTCTTCGCGTTCTTCCTGTGCCTGATCCTGCTCGCCGGGATGCGGTCGCTGCAGCTCGGCACGCTCAAGGGCGGGATGCTCCAGCGCGTCGCCGCCAGCCAGCAGGTCCAGACGCTCGACGTCCCGGCCCACCGCGGCACGATCGTCGACCGCAAGGGCGTCGAGCTCGCGGTCTCCGAGTCCGCCTCCGACGTCTCCGCGACGCCGTACCTCGTCAAGGACAAGGCGACGGTCGCCAAGCAACTCGCGCCGCTGCTCGGCGACAACGAGGCCGACGTCCTCAAGAAGCTCTCCACGCCGCGCTCGGGCTTCGTCTACCTCGGCCACCAGATCCCCGGCGCGCAGGCGGACAAGATCGCCAAGCTCGGGATCGACGGCGTCGACCTCAAGCCGACGCAGCGCCGCGTCTACCCGCGCGACTACCTCGCGTCGCAGGTGCTGGGCAGCGTGAACCTCGCGGGCCACGGCTACACCGGCGTCGAGGACCAGCTCAACAGCCGGCTCAGCGGCGTCGACGGCCAGCGCCGCGTCCTGCGCGACGGCGTCGGCACCGACATCAAGGTCCAGAACACCAAGATCGCCCAGCCCGGCGAGAAGGTGGAGCTGACGCTCGACTCCTACATCCAGGACAAGGTCGAGGACGTCCTGAAGGGCATCGGCAAGACCTACCGGCCCAAGGGCGCGACCGCGATGGTCACCGACCCGCAGACCGGCGAGGTCCTCGCGCTGGCCAACTGGCCGCGCGTCGACGCCAACGACCCGACCGCCGCGCCGGCCTCGCTCAACGCGACGCAGGATCGCGCGGTGGGCTACACCTATGAGCCCGGCTCGACGTTCAAGGCCGTCACCGTCGCCGGGGCGCTCGAGGACGGCCTCGTCACGCCGAACACCTCGTTCTACCTGCCGTCGCAGATCACGCTCTACGACCGCACCATCTCGAACGCCGAGCCGCGCGGCCCCATGAACATGACGGTCAGCGACATCCTGGCGCGCTCGGACAACGTCGGCGCGATCACCATCGGCCAGAAGCTCGGCGCCAAGCGCTTCGACTACTACGTGCGCAAGTTCGGCTTCGGCACGAAGACCGGGACCGACCTGCCCGGCGAGGAGCGCGGCATCGTGCTCCCGCTCTCCAAGTACTCGGGATCCTCGATGGGCAACCTGCCGATCGGCCAGGGCGAGTCGGTCACGCCGATGCAGATCGCCCAGTTCTACGGCGCGATCGCCAACGGCGGGATCCTGAAGACGCCGCACGTCGTGCGCCGCGTCGACGGCAAGCTCGTCACCAAGATGAAGAGCCGGCGCATCATGAAGGCCTCGACCGCCTCCGCGCTGCGCCAGATGCTCGTGGGCGTCTTCAAGGAGGGCGGCACCGCGCACGCCGTCCAGATCAAGGGCTACACGCTGGCCGGCAAGACCGGCACGGCGAACAAGGTCGACCCGGTCACGCACACCTACTCCGACAGCAACTACATCGCCTCGTTCGTCGGCTTCGCGCCGGCCAACAACCCCAAGTTGCTGATCTCGGTCATGGTCGACCAGCCGGAGGGCGGCTCGATCTTCGGCGCCGAGGTCGCGGCCCCGGCGTTCGGCAAGATCGCCAGCTTCGCCCTGCAATACGAGAAGATCCCGCCGCAGTAGGCGCCGGGGGAAGACGGTCGCTATGGTCGCCGCGATGCTCTTGGGCGACCTCTTCGAGGACGCATCCCTCCCGCCCGTCCCCGTCTCCGCGCTCGCCTACGACGCGCGGGCGGTGACGCCGGCCGCGGTCTTCTTCTGCGTGCGCGGCTTCACGGCCGACGGCCACCGCTACGCGCCGGACGCGCTCGCCAACGGCGCGGTCGCGCTCGTCGTCGACCATCCGCTCAACCTCGGCCTCCCGGAGGTCATGGTCCCCGACGTGCGGGCGGCGATGGCCCCGGCCGCGGCGCGCTTCAACGGCGACCCGACGGGTGACCTCGCGATGGTCGGGATCACCGGCACGAACGGCAAGACCACCACCTCGTACCTGACCCGCGCGCTGCTGGAGGCCTCCGGCCGCCGGACCGGCCTGATGGGCACGGTGACCTCGTGGGTCGGCGGCGTCGAGCATCCGGTGGTCCGGACCACGCCAGAGGCGATCGACCTCCAGCGCCAGTTCCGCGCGATGCGCGACGGCCGCGACGCCGCCTGCGTCATGGAGGTCTCGTCGCACGCGCTGGCGCTCCATCGCGCCGACGCGATCCACTGGGACGTCGCGGCGTTCACGAACCTCACGCAGGACCACCTGGACTTCCACAGCGACATGGAGGACTACTTCCTCGCCAAGCGCCGGCTGTTCGAGGTGGCCGCCGCGCAGGGCGCGACGCTGATCGCCTGCGTGGACGACCCGTACGGCGCGCGGCTGGCGCAGGACTTCCCGGACGTGGTCACGATCGGGATCGACGCCGCCGACGCCACGCTGCGCGCGACCGAGCTGGAGCCGGGGCCGGCGTCCACCGGCTTCACCGCCGGCGGCCTGCGCCTGCGCGCCCCGCTGCCGGGGCGCTTCAACGTCCTCAACTCGCTCGTCGCGGTCGCCGCGGCGCGCGCGCTGGGCGTCGACGACGACACGATCGCCCGCGCGCTGCCGGCGTCCGGCGGCGTGCCCGGCCGCTTCGAGCCGGTCGACGCGGGGCAGGACTTCGCGGTCATCGTCGACTACTCGCACAAGCCCGACGCGCTCGACAACGTCCTGAAGACCGCGCGCGAGATGGCCACCAACGACCTGATCGTCGTCGTCGGCGCCGGCGGCGACCGCGACCGCGGCAAGCGCCCGCTGATGGGCGCGGCCGCCGCGCGCCACGCCGACCGCGTCGTCATCACCTCCGACAACCCGCGCAGCGAGGACCCGGAGGCGATCATCGCCGCCGTCGCCGAGGGCGCGGGCGCCGCCGCGCTGAAGATCACGGACCGCCGCGCGGCGATCGAGGCGGCGATCGACGGCGCGGGTCCCGGCGACGTCGTCGTCATCGCGGGCAAGGGGCACGAGACCTACCAGGAGGTCGCCGGCGGCGTGAAGCTGCCGTTCGACGACCGCGAGGTCGCCCGGGAGGCGCTGCGTGCGCGGCTGGAGCGCTGACCAAGGCGAACAGCCGTGCGGCGCGCGGGAGGTGGCTCATGCGCGGCTGGACGGCTGATCGCGTCGCGGCGGCGGCCGGGGCGCGGCTCGTCGTCGCGCCCACCCGTGATCCCGAGCGGCCCGGCGGCCCGGCGCGCGCCGTCATCGACTCCCGTCACGCCGGTCCCGGCGACCTCTTCGTCGGCCTGCCCGGCGAGCATGTCGACGGCGGGCGCTTCGCCGCAGACGTCCTGGCCGCCGGCGCCTGGGGCGTCCTGGTCGGCGAGGGCTACGCCGACTTCGACGACCCGACCGACGGCGCCGCAACGATCCTCGTCGCCCCCGACCCACTGCTCGCGCTGCAGCGGCTGGCGACCGCGTGGCGGCGGGCGCTCGGCGCCTCGGGCTGCCAGGTCATCGGGATCACCGGCTCGACCGGCAAGACGTCGACCAAGGACCTGACCGCGGCGATGGTCGACCAGCAGCGCCGCGTCGTCGCCACGCCGCTGAACCTCAACACGGAGATCGGCCTGCCGCTCACGGTCCTCGGCGCGCCGGCGGACACCGAGGTCCTGGTCCTGGAGATGGCGATGCGCGGCGCCGGCCAGATCGCCGAGCTGGCGCGGATCGCCGAGCCGGACGTCGGCGTCATCGTCAACATCGGGCCGGTCCACCTGGAGCTGCTGGGGACGGTCGAGGCGATCGCCGCGACCAAGTCGGAGATCCTGGAGCACCTCCCGCCGGGCGGCACCGCGATCGTCCCGGCCGGCGAGCGGCTGCTCCACACGCACCTGGAGGCGCTGCCCGAGGGCGTCAGGACGGTGACGTTCGGCAAGCGCGGCGACGTGCGCGAGCTGCCGGCCGGCCTGGACATCGGCTTCGAAAGCGCCCATATGCGGCAGAACGCCCTGGCCGCGCTGGCCGCGGCACGGGCCGTCGGGGTCGAGCCGACCGGCCGCCTGGAGGTCGCTCTGAGCGAGCTTCGCGGCCAGCGACGGACGCTCCCCGGAGGCATCGTCGTCATCGACGACTGCTACAACGCCAACCCGATGTCGATGCGCGCCGCCCTCGACGACCTCGCCACGTCCGCGTCCGAGGTCGACCCATCCGCCCGCCGTGTCGCCGTGCTCGGCGACATGCTCGAGCTCGGCCCGGACGAGGTGCGCTTCCACGAGGAGGTCGGCGCCCACGCCCGGGAGGCCGGGGTGGACCTGCTGGTCACCGTCGGCCCGCTGGCCGCGTCGATGGCCGGCTCGTTCGGCGGCGAGACCGTGATGGTGGACGACGCCGCGGCCGCCGTCGCGGCGCTCGAGCCCCGGCTGCGGTCCGGCGACGTCGTCCTGGTGAAGGCGTCGCGCGGCGTCGGCCTGGAGGCCGTCGCCCAGGGGCTGGGCGCTGGGGGACTGGATGGGTGAGGTCCTCATCGCGGGGATGGCCTCCCTGCTGATCTGCATCTTCCTGAGCCCGAAGTTCATCTCCTACCTGCGGCGCCGCGAGTTCGGCCAGAACATCCGCGAGGAGGGGCCGGAGGGGCACCACGAGAAGGCCGGCACGCCCACGATGGGCGGGATCATCATCTTCACCGCCGTCTCGGTCCCGTTCCTGTTGTTGAGCGACTACGACTGGCGCTCGGTCGGCGTGTACCTCGCGGCGATGTTGTCCGCCCTGCTCGGCTTCGCCGACGACTTCACGAAGATCATCCGGCGCCGGTCGCTCGGCTTGAGCGGCAAGGCGAAGCTCGGCGGCCAGGTCGCGATCTCCATCTTGTTGTGGTACATCGCCACGCAGAAGGCCGACCTGCCGGCGACGCTGCGGCTGCGGACGATCGACGCGACCGTCGACCTCGGCGCCTTCTACCCGTTGTTCATCTACTTGGTCGTGGCCGGGACGACCAACGCGGTGAACCTGACCGACGGCCTCGACGGCCTGGCCGCGGGCTGCGCCGCGATCGTCCTGCTGGCCTACATCGGGATCACGTTCATCACGTCCGGCCAGATGGACCTGTCGCTGCTGGCCGGCTGCCTGGTCGGCGCGTGCGTCGGGTTCCTGTGGTTCAACGCGTTCCCGGCGACGATCTTCATGGGGGACACGGGGTCGCTGGGGTTAGGCGGCGCCATCGCGGGGATGGCGGTCATGACCAAGACGGAGGAGATCCTGATCCTCCTCGGCGGCATCTTCGTGGTCGAGGCGCTGTCGGTCCTGATCCAGGTCTTCAGCTTCCAGACCTTCCGCAAGCGCGTGTTCCTGATGGCACCCATCCACCATCACTTCGAGATCCTGGGCTGGTCGGAGACCAAGATCATCCTGCGCTTCTGGATCATCGCCGCGGTCTGCGCCGCGTCTGGCTTCACGATCTACCAGCAGTCGATCGCCTGAGGTCCGCCAGGCGATCGTCGCGTCTAACCCGCCGGCTTCACGCGCAGCTGCTTGTCCACGCGGATGCGGCGGGCCGAGGCGTTGCCGTCGCCCGGGTCGATCGTGACCTGGTCGACGGCCAGGGGGAGCGGCGTCGGCGTCAGGCGGTAGGTGACGATCGCCAGCGTGTAGTCGACGCGGTCGTTCAGGTTGCCGGTGCCGCCGGCGCCGATCGTGCCGCCGTTGACCTCCAGGAGGTTCGGGTCGGCCTGGAGGAAGAGGTGGTGGGTGTGGCCGTCGAGGATCATGATCGGGTGGTCCGGCGGGTTGCGGCGGAGCTCCTCCAGCACGCTGGCGGCGACCTGCGGCTCGTGGACCAGGACGACGTCGACCTTGTCCGCCACCGTCTCGAACCAGCGGCGGAACTCCTCGGCGGCCGCGAACGTCTCGCCCACGCGGAAGCGGTCCTCGTAGGACTGGCCGGCGCGGCGCAGGAACGGGTCGGTGTAGCCGGCCATCCGCAGGCCGCCGACGCGGACGACGACCGGGCCGTGCGACCCGTCGGCGCGCAGGCGGCCGAACTGGGTCAGGACGACGGCGCCGTCCGCGGCCAAGTCCTTCAACAACGTGTCGGAGTCGTGGTTGCCGCCGACGACGACCGTCGGCGCGCCCATCTTCGCGATCCGCTGGACCAGCGACGCCTCCAGCGGCGTGCCCTTGTCGGTGAGGTCGCCGTCGAAGATCAGCGGCAGGCCGCGCGTCGCGCGCTGGAGCGTCGGGAGCGCGAGGACGTTGTTGTGGAGGTCGCTCGCCAGCACGAGGCGCGGCCGCCCCTGCAGCGGCGTCTGCTCGCCCGGCGCGACGACGAGGCGCGCGAGGCCGACGAGCTGGCCGTTGAGCTCCTGGTCCAGCGCGGTCTGCGAGCGCTGCAGCGACTGCAGCGCCTCCAGCGCGCGGGGCAGGTCTGGCCCGTGGGCGTAGTACGTGGGCTCGGCGATGCGCCCGCGCGGCGGCAGCAGCAGCGCCACGACCGCCACGGTGGCGAGCGACGCGGCGCCAGCCGTCAGCAGCCCCCAGCGCAGCCGCGGCGCCGAGCGCGGGGCGATGCCCTTCAGCGCCGCGCTCACCAGGCCGCCGAGCACGACGCCGGCGACCAGCGCGATGAGCAGCAGGTGCTTGAACGACGAGGCGATGGCGTCGCGCGCCTCGGCGCGGACGTTGTCGACGTCCAGCTTGTGGCCGCGCGCGAGCGTCTCGGCGGCGCCGCGGTCGACCGACCGGACCTCGACGGTCAGCCGCGCCGGCAGCCGGACGCCGCCGAACCGCGCGCCCCAGTCGACCAGCGGGACGTAGATGTCGAGCGCGCCGTGGTGGAACGGCGAGACGCCGATCGCGATCTCGCCCACCGACAGCCGGCGCTCCTGGTTGACGAGCGCGAGCGCGCCGACCGTCCCGGTGACGGCGGCGATCGCGACGAGGAGGAGGGCGATGGCTCGGCGGAGTCGGGCCACTGCGCCTACCGGTGCCCGTTCGCACGCAGGCCAAGCGCACGCCGCGGGCGGCGGACGGCGCGGCGGCCGGGCCAGCGTTTAGCGTGCATGGCCGCCGATGCTGTCACGCTCACGCCCGCCGCTTCCGCCCGGTCCCTACCTCGTCGTCGGCCTCGCCCGCTCCGGGCAGGCCGCCGCCGCGCTGCTGCGCGCCCGTGGCGAGGAGGTGATCGCGACCGACGGCGCGCCCGCCGAGCGCCTGGACCTGCGCCTGCTGCCCGGCGACGTCGAGGTCCACGCAGGGACCGACGGCGTCGCGCTGGTGGAGCGCGTCCGGGCGGTCGTCAAGTCGCCGGGCGTCCCGCACGACGCGCCGGTCGTCGCCGCGGCCCACGCGCGGGGCCTGCCCGTCCTCGGCGAGCTGGAGCTCGCGTGGCGCTGCACCACCAACGCGGTCATCGCGGTGACAGGCACCAACGGCAAGACCACGACGACCGAGCTGCTCGGCCACCTGCATCGCGAAGCCGGCGTGCCGGTCGCGGTCGTCGGCAACGTCGGGACCGCGTACTCGTCGGTCGCGCTCCATCCCGAGTTCCATCACCCGGACGCGGTCGTCGTCTGCGAGTGCTCGTCGTTCCAGCTCGAGGACACGAGCGCCTTCGCGCCCGAGGTCGCGGTCATCCTCAACCTGGAGCGCGACCACCTGGACCGCCACGGCTCGGTCGAGGCCTACCACCGCGCCAAGTTGAAGGTCTTCGCCAACCAGGGCAACGACGACGTCGCGGTCGCGCCCGAGGACCTCGGCGTCGAGGACCTCGGCGGCTGCGCCCGCCGGGTCTGCACCGGCGACTCGCCCGAGGCCGAGCTGAGCCTGCGCTCCGGCGCGCTGTGGTGGGACGCCCAGCCGCTGCTGCGCGTCGACGAGCTCGCCCTGCGCGGCCCGCACAACGTGCGCAACGCGATGGCCGCCGCCGCCGCGGCGCTGGCCCGCGGCCTGGACGTCGACGCGGTGCGCGCCGGCCTGAGGACGTTCACGGGCGTGCCGCACCGCCTGGAGGAGGTCGCCGAGCGCGACGGCGTCACCTACGTCAACGACTCCAAGGCCACCAACGTGGCCGCCGCGCTCGTCGGGCTCGCGTCGTTCGAGGCGCCGGTGCACGTCATCCTCGGCGGGCGGGGCAAGAACGAGGACTACGCGCCGCTGCGCCCCGCCGTCGAGCAGCACTGCGGCGCCGGCGGCGCTGCCTACCTGATCGGCGAGCAGGCCGCCGCGCTGCACACGGCGCTCGAGGGCGCCGCGCCGCTGTACGACTGCGGCGACCTGGCCACCGCCGTCCAGCGCGCCCGCGTCAACGCCCGGCCCGGCCACGTCGTCCTGCTGTCGCCCGCCTGCGCCTCCTACGACCAGTTCAAGAACTTCGAGGCGCGCGGGGAGGCTTTCCGGGAGGCGGCGCGAATGTAGGGCCTGATGGCCCGCCGCCGCCATCCCCACCCGATCGAGCACAGCATCTTGATCACCGCCACGCTCTGCCTCCTGGCAGTGGGTGCGGTGATGGTGTTCTCCGCCTCGTCCTCGCGCTCCCTGCTCTCCGGGCAGGGAGACGGCACGTCGTTCATGGTCAGGTACGTGGCCTACGGCACGGTCGGCTTCGCGCTCATGCAGCTCATCGCGCGGCGCGGCCTGGACCTCGTCCTGAGGGCGACGCAGCCGCTGCTGCTGGCGTCCTTCGTCTGCCTCGTGCTCGTCAAGACGCCGCTCGGCGTCTCGGTCAACGGCGCGACGCGCTGGCTCGGCGCCGGCCCGCTGGTCTTCCAGCCGTCCGAGTTGATGAAGCTGGCGCTCGTCCTCTACGCCGCGAAGCTCCTGGCCGAGCGGCCGAAGGTCCTGGCCCGCCCGCAGTTCCTGATGCCCTTGGGCCTCGTCGCCGGCAGCGCGGTCCTGCTGATCGCCTCCCAGCCGGACCTCGGGACCGCGCTGGTCATCTGCTTCACGCTGGCGGCGATGCTCGTCGCGGCGGGCATGCCGATCCGCTGGCTGGGCACGGCGGCCGGCGGCGGCGCCATGTTGGTGTTCCTGTTCGCGATGGCCGAGCCCTACCGGCGCGACCGCCTGATGTCGTTCATGGACCCGTGGGCGCACGCCGGCAACGAGGGCTTCCAGGCGGTGCAGGGACAGATCGCGCTCGGCTCCGGCGGCCTGTTCGGGCGCGGCATCGGCCAGTCGCAGCAGAAGAACCTGTTCCTGCCCGAGGCCCACACCGACTTCATCCTGGCCATCATCGGCGAGGAGCTCGGCGTCGTCGGCATCTTCGGGATCCTGTTCCTGTACGGGTTGGTCGCCTACGCCGGCCTGCGCGTCGCCAAGAACGCGCGCGGCACCTACGCCAAGCTGCTGGCCGCCGGGATCACGTCGCTGTTCCTGTCGCAGGCCATGTTGAACGTCTTCACCGTGCTCGGCCTCGCGCCGCTGACCGGCGTGCCGCTGCCGTTCATCTCCTACGGGTCGACCAACCTCATCGTGTTGCTCCTGGGCATGGGCATCCTGCTCAACGTCGCCGCGGGCGGCAACGTCAAGCTGCGCGCGGTTCCGGATGTGGCAGGGTCCAGAAGCAATGGCAGCGCCCGGACCAGCACCGACGATCCTCATCGCCGCCGGCGGGACAGCGGGGCACGTCGTGCCGGCGCTGGCGGTCGCCGACGCGCTGCGGGCTGAGAGCGGCGCCCACGTCGTCTTCGTCGGCGGCGAGCGCGCGGAGAAGACGCTCGTCCCGGAGGCCGGCTACGAGCTGCGGCCGATCGCGGTCGAGGGGCTCAACCGCAGCAACCCGCTGAAGGCCGCGCGCGGCGCGCTCAAGGCCGCGACCGCCGTGCGCACCGCCCGGAAGATCCTCCGCGAGGTGCGCCCGGACGCTGTGATGGGCGGCGGCGGCTACGTCGCGGGACCGGTCGGCGCGGCCGCCGCGGCGGGCGGGGTGCCGCTGGTGCTGACCGAGGCCGACTCGCACCTGGGCCTGACCAACCGACTGCTCGCGCGCTTCGCCCGGAGGGTGTGCCTGGCGTTCCCGATCGCGGGCCGCGACGACGCCTCCAAGTACCTCGTCACGGGGCGCCCGGTGCCGCCGTCGACGGCCGATCGCGACGGCGCCCGCGCGCGCTTCGCCCTCGCGCCCGGCGACACCTGCGTCCTGGTCTTCGGCGGCTCGCTCGGCGCGCGCTCGATCAACGAGGCGGCGGTCGACGCGTTCCGCGACGCCCCGTTCCGGGTCCTGCACGCGTGCGGGACGCGGGACTACCCGGCGCTGCGCGAGCGCCTCGGCGACCCGCCGCCCGCCAACTACGACCTGCGCGAGTACATCACCCCGTTCGGCGACGCGCTCGCCGCGGCGGACCTGACGGTGGCGCGCGCGGGCGGCTCGATCTTCGAGGTCGCCGCCGCCGGCCTGCCCGCCGTCCTGGTGCCCTATCCGCACGCCGCCGCCGACCACCAGACCGCCAACGCGCGGTGGATGGCCGACGCGGGCGCCGCGGTCGTGGTGCGCGACGAGGAGGTCAGCGCGCAGAAGCTGGACGAGGTCGTCCGCGGGCTGCTGGGCGACCCCGCGCGGCTCGCCGCGATGGCGGAGGCCTCGCGCGGCCTGGCCCGGCCGGACGCCGCGCGCGACATCGCGCGCGAGGTGCTCGCGGCCGCGGAGGGGCGCGGGTGAGCGGCGGCCCGTGGGCAGTGCCGACGCGCCATCCGCGATGGAGGCCGACGCCGTGACCGAACGTCCATGGAGCGGAAGGCGGGTCCACCTCGTCGGCATCGGCGGCGCCGGCATGTCCGGCTGGGCGCGCGTGGCGGTCCAGCTCGGCGCCACCGTCTCGGGCTCCGACCGCGTCGACTCGCCCGCGCTCGACAAGCTGCGCGCGCTCGGCGTCACCGTCCACGTCGGCCACGACGCGGCCAACGTCCCGCCCGGCGCCGACGTCTTCGTCTCCACCGCGATCCCGCCCGACAACCCCGAGCGCGTCGCGCGCGCCCTGGCCCGCGCCGAGCTGCTGCGCGAGCTGACGTCCCTGAAGCGGGTGATCGCGATCGCCGGCGCGCACGGCAAGACGACGACGACCTCGATGGCCGCCCACGCGCTCCTCGGCGCCGGCGCGGAGCCGGGCTATCTGATCGGCGGCGCGCTGCGCACGACCGGCGAGAACGCCGACTGGGGCGCGGGGGACTGGCTCGTCGTCGAGGCCGACGAGTCCGACCGCTCGATGCTCGCGCTCGACGTCGACGTCGCGGTCGTCCTGAACATCGAGCTCGACCACCACGCGACCTACGGCGGCTCGCTGGCCGGGCTGCACGCGGCCTTCGACGAGTTCCGCCGCCACGCTCCCCAGCGCGTGGTCGCACCGGAACTCGCGCGCGCGGGAGACCATGTGTTCGCGGTCGAGGACCTCAGGCTCGAACCCGGCGGCTCGCGGTTCACGTGGCGCGGGCGCGAGGTCGTCCTGCAGGTGCCCGGCGCGCACAACGCGCGCAACGCGGCGGCGGCGCTGGAGGCGATCCGCGTCGCCGAGGCGGCCGACCTGGACCGGGCCGTCGCAGCGCTCGCGACGTTCGCCGGCGCGGGCCGGCGCTTCGAGCGGCTGGGGGAGACCGCGGGCGGCGCGGCCGTCGTCGACGACTACGCCCACCACCCGACCGAGGTCGCCGCGACGATCGCCGCGGCGCGCTCGCTGGCCCCGCGCCGGCTCGTCGCGGTCTTCCCGCCGCACCTCTACTCGCGCACGCTGGAGCTCCACCCGGAGTTCGGCGCCGCCCTGGCGGGCGCCGACGTCGCCGCGGTGCTCGACGTCTACCCGGCGCGTGAGCGCGCCGCGGACTTCCCGGGCGTCTCCGGCCGCCTGATCGCCGAGGCCACCGCCGACCGCGCGGGCGGCCGGCCGGTCTTCTGGCTGCCGACGCTCGACGTCGCGCGCGGCGTGCTGGAACCGCGGCTGCGCGGCGGCGACCTCGTCCTCGTGATGGGCGCCGGCGACGTCGACCGCCTCGGCCGCGCGCTGACCGCGGCGTCGCCGTCCTGACGGCGAAGCAGGGGTCCGCGCCCCAGCGGCGAACCCCGGACCCGATGCACCGCGCCGCCGCCATGCCGCGGGCCCGCAGCCTGCCGCGCCTCCCGCGCGCGGCCGTCTGGGCCCTCGCCCTCCTCGCCCTCGTGATCGCGGGGACGATGTGGCTGCGCGACTCGCCGCTGGTCGCGGTCAGGCACGTGACGGTCGCCGGCCTGACCGGTCCCCAGGCGCCGCGCATCACCGCGCAGCTCGAAAGCGCGGCGCGCGACATGACCACGCTGCACGTCCGCGGCGACCAGCTCCGGGCGGTCGTCGAGCCCTATCCGGTCGTCAAGGACCTGCGCGTCGCCACCGACTTCCCGCACGGGCTGAAGATCACGGTCGTCGAGAACACGCCGGTCGCGGCGATCTCGATCGACGGCGCGCAGACGCCCGTGAGCGGCGACGGCAAGCTCCTGCCGGGCGCCGCCCAGCGCCAGCTCCCGGTGGTCCCGCTGCGGGTCGCGCCGGGCGGCAATCGCGTGGTCGACAAGACCGCGCGAGGGGCGATCGCCGCGCTCGCGGCGGCCCCCGCGGCGCTGCGCGACCGCGTCGAACGCGCCACGACCACCCGCGAAGGCGGCCTGACGCTGCAGCTGCGCGACGGCCCCGACCTGCGCTTCGGCGGCGCCGATCGCCTGCCCGCGAAGTGGGCCGCGGCCGCCGCGGTCCTGGCCAGCGGCGCGTCGACCGGAGCGACCTACATCGACCTTCGCTACCCCGAGCGACCCGCCGCCGGCGGGCTCGAAGACCCCGGCACACAGCGGGATCCGGAGGCCGTCAACGCCGCCGATCCCACCCAGACGACGGACACGCCGGCCGCATCGGGAACGGCGACCCCATAGCCAACCTCAACCTCAGCTTGAGCCTTCGAATGCGTGTAAGGCTCAAGGACAACAATAGACTTCCGCAAACTGCAAGCAAGATTGCGCTCTAGACTTCGCGTTGACATGCGCGAATGCCGATGCGTACCGTGCATCGGCCGAGGGCGCGCAAAGAGCGCGAGAAACTCTCGACGCTACCTAGAGGGTCGGACAGGAACTTCAAGCACATGGAAAGCGGCAGCTACCTCGCGGTCATCAAGGTCGTCGGCGTCGGCGGCGGTGGGACCAATGCGGTCAATCGCATGGTCGACGCCGGCCTGCGCGGCGTCGAGTTCGTGGCCGCGAACACCGACGCACAGGCGCTCGCCATGTGCGACGCCGACATCAAGCTCAACATCGGCCACGAGCTCACCAAGGGGCTCGGGGCCGGCGCGAACCCGCAGGTCGGGTTCGGCGCCGCGGCCGAGTCGCGGGACGACATCAAGGAGGCGCTGAAGGGCGCCGACATGGTGTTCGTCACCGCCGGCGAGGGAGGTGGGACCGGCACCGGCGCGGCGCCGGTCATCGCCGAGATCGCCAAGAACGAGATCGGGGCGCTGACCGTCGGCGTCGTCACCAAGCCCTTCGAGTTCGAGGGGACGCGGCGCATGCGGTCGGCCGACGAGGGCATCCAGAGCCTTCGCGACGTCGTCGACACGCTGATCGTCATCCCGAACGAGAAGCTGCTCGCGCTCGTCGAGCGGCGGACGACGATCCTCGAGGCGTTCCGCGAGGCCGACAACGTCCTCCGCCAAGGCGTCCAGGGCATCACGGACCTCATCACGATCCCGGGTCTCATCAACCTGGACTTCGCCGACGTCCGGACGATCATGGAGAACGCCGGCAGCGCTTTAATGGGCATCGGCCAGAGCGGCGGGGAGACCCGTGCGGCCGACGCGGCCAAGACGGCGATCTCCAGCCCGCTGCTGGAGCAGTCGGTGGAAGGCGCGACCGGCATCCTGCTGAACATCACGGGCGGGCCGGACATCGGCCTGTTCGAGGTCAACGAGGCCGCCGAGATCGTCCAGGGCGCGGCCGACGCCGACGCGAACATCATCTTCGGCTCGGTCATCGACGAGTCGCTGGGTGACGAGGTCCGCGTGACGGTCATCGCCACCGGCTTCGACCACGGCCGCGCGCGGCCGCGGCAGGCTCGCGAGGAGACGCGGGAGACCGCGCGCCGTCGCGACCGCTCGCCGCGCGTCGAGCGCGAGTCGCTCGAGATCCGCGACGACGAGATCGACATCCCGCCCTTCCTCCGATAGGGGGAGGGCGGGCGCGCGCAACTGGCATTTCGGTCAGTGCGGCGTCTTCATACGGACGGCAGAATCCCAAGAACCGGGGATGGCGCCGATCACCGGAAGTGACGACACTAAGGCGGACAGCCTCGTTCCCCTTCGTCACCCCCGGCAAGGACGCATCGCAATGCAAGACATGACCACGGATGAGCTCGCGGAGCTCTTGGCCCAGTTGGAGCTGAGCACCGAGGACTCGCGCGACGAGCTCCTGACGGACTTCCTCGTCCGCCCGTACCCGACCAAGGTCACGCAGGACAACTAGGTCCCGCGCGGTGCGGTCGCGCGCTCTAGGCGGCGATCGCCGTGTCGCGGTCGCCGCGGCGGGCCGCGTCGAGCGCTTCCAGCGTGCGCGTCACCGAGTCCGGCAGGGACCGGGTGAAGCGGCCGCCCACCAGCACGTCCTCGACGAGCGTCGAGACCAGGCTCTGCTGCTGCTCGTCGCGGCGCAGGCCGCGGGTCCGGGCGGCGATCAGCACGGGGCAGTCGTTGCACCGGGGGCAGGAGCGGCAGCAGGTCTTGGACGCCATCCGCCGCGAAGCGTAGCACGGATCGTAGGGCGCCCTAAGCCCCTGTTTTCGCTCCGTTCGACAGGCGCTCCCGGTAGGGTCCGCGGATGCCCTCCGAGCGCTTCGTCGACGCCCTCAACGACCAGATCGCCCGCGAGTTCGCCGCGGCGCACCAGTACACGGCGATCGCCACGTACTACGCCGACAAGACGTGGCCTCAGCTGGCGGGCTTCTTCTACAAGCAGGCCGACGAGGAGCGCGAGCACGCGCTCAAGATGGTCAACTACCTGTTGGACACCAACTCGCAGGTCGACATGCGCGGCGTCGAGAAGCCGGAGACGCAGTTCCCCGACCACATCGCGCCGATCCGCCTCGCGCTGAAGCAGGAGCAGACGGTCACCGTCAGCATCAGCGAGCTCGTCGGCATCGCCCGCGAGACCAACGACTACCGCTCCGAGCAGTTCCTGGACTGGTTCCTGCAGGAGCAGACCGAGGAGGAGTCCTCGATGTCGGACCTCCTGGAGGTCGCCGAGCGCACCGAGGCGGTCCCGATGCTGCTCGAGGAGTACCTGGCGCGCGAGACGCCGGGGACGCACGCGGACTGACCGTCCCGATCCGAGGCCGGCAGGGCCGCTTGCTAGCCTCGCCGCGTGGCCGCCGCCTCCGCAGACACCGTTCTTAAGCGCACCCCGCTCTACGACAAGCACGTCGCCGCCGGGGCCAAGCTCGTCCCGTTCGCCGGCTGGGAGATGCCGGTCGAATACCAGGGCGTCAAGCAGGAGCACCTCGCCACGCGGGCGACCGCGGGCGTCTTCGACGTCTCGCACATGGGCGAGGTCGTGACGTCCGGGCCCGACGCCGAGGCCTTCCTGCAGCGCCTGCTGAGCAACGACGTCTCCAAGCTGCAGACGGGCGGCGCGCAGTACAGCCTGCTGTGCCGCGAGGACGGCGGCGTGCTCGACGACCTCTTCACCTACCGCCTCGCCGCCGACCGGTTCCTGACCGTCACCAACGCGGCCAACCACGAGAAGGACTTCGCGTGGTTCGCCAGGCAGGCGGCCGACAGCGGGCTCGACGTGACGGTCGAGGACGTCGCGTCGCAGTACGCGATGCTCGCCGTCCAGGGCCCCCAGGCGCGCGAGATCGTCGGCGCGCTCTCCGACGGCCCGCTGCCCGACCGCCTCACGTGCCGCCACCGGATGCTGCGCGGCAGGCGCGTCCTGGTCTGCGGCACCGGCTACCCCGGCGAGGACGGCGTCGAGCTGCTGCTCGCGCCCGCCGACGCGCCCGGGATCTGGGACGAGGTCGTCCGCCGCGGCGCCGTCCCGGCCGGCCTGGCCGCGC
>DATDMD010000072.1:0-5090 GCA_036518975.1 Baekduia sp. | reverse complement strand
TGAGCAGGGCGGCCTCGTTGACAAGGTTGCTCAGATCGGCGCCGGTGAAGCCGGGCGTCTGGCCGGCCAGCACGTCGATGTCGATCTCCCGCGCGAGCGGCTTGCCGCGCGTGTGGACCTCGAGGATCTTCGCGCGGCCCTTGCGGTCGGGGCGGTCGACGACGATCTGGCGATCGAAACGGCCCGGGCGCAGCAGCGCGGGGTCGAGGATGTCGGGACGGTTGGTCGCGGCGATGAGGATCACGTTGTCCTTCATCTCGAAGCCGTCCATCTCGACCAGCAGCTGGTTGAGCGTCTGCTCGCGCTCGTCGTGACCGCCGCCCATGCCGGCGCCGCGGTGGCGGCCGACGGCGTCGATCTCGTCCATGAAGATGATGCACGGCGAGTTCTGCTTGGCCTGCTCGAACAGGTCACGCACGCGCGAGGCGCCGACGCCGACGAACATCTCGACGAAGTCCGAGCCCGAGATCGAGAAGAACGGCACGCCGGCCTCGCCCGCGACGGCGCGCGCCAGCAGCGTCTTGCCGGTGCCCGGTGGGCCGTACAGGAGCACGCCCTTCGGGATGCGCGCCCCGAGCGCCTGGAACTTCTTCGGGTTCTCCAGGAACTCCTTGATCTCGTGGAGCTCCTCGACCGCCTCGTCCACGCCCGCGACGTCCCGGAAGGTGATCTTCGGCGAGTCCACCGACATGCGCTTGGCCCGCGACTTGCCGAACGACATCACCTTCGACCCGCCGCCCTGGACCTGGTTCATGAGGAAGATCCAGAACGCGATGAAGATCACGAAGGGCAGGACGTACGTCAGCAGCCCCAGGAGCGCGGACGACTTCCGCGGCTCGATGTCGTAGTTCTGGATGTCGCCGTCGGCCTTCGCCTGCTGCAGCTGCTTGCTCAGGTCGGCGGAGCCCTGGTCGGTGAACCCGGTCTCGTACTTCTTCCCGTCCTGCTGGGTGACCGCGACCACGTTGTCCTTGGTCCGCAGGTCGACCGTCTTGATGACGCCCTTCTGCTGCAGGTCGTCGATGAACTGACCGTACGTGGGCGGCGCCTTGGTATCGCCCGTCGAGATCAGCTTCTGGGCGAAGAAGGCCAGCACCACCACGATCAGGATGGGGAAGGCGGCGCTCTTGAAGAACCTGCTCATGAGGGGTACGCGGACTGCTTTCGCATCGCTCGGGAAAGGCTTGAGGGTACCAGCAGCGATCGGGGGCGCCCGCTGGTCCTACGTGGGTCTTCGGCAGACACGTGCCCGGCCGTGAGCGCCGGCACGCGACTACCCGTCCGTCAACGCGGCGACGTAGGGAAGGTTGCGGTAGCGCTCGGCGACGTCCAACCCGTATCCGATCGCGAACTTGTCCGGGATCTCGAAGCCCACGTAGCGGGTCGGGAGCTCGACCTTCCGCCGGTCCGGCTTGGTCAGCAGCGCGCAGACCTCGAGCGACGCGGGCTCCCGCGCGCCCAGGTTGCGCAGCAGGTACTGGAGCGTCAGGCCGGAGTCGACGATGTCCTCGATGATCAGGACGTCGCGGCCGGCGATCGGCCGGTCGAGGTCCTTGAGGATGCGCACGACGCCGCTGGAGTCCGTCTCCGAGCCGTAGGACGAGACGGCCATGAAGTCGACCTCGCACGGGATGTCGATGTGGCGCATCAGGTCGGCCAGGAAGAAGACCGCGCCCTTGAGGACGCAGACGAGCAGCAGGTCCTTGTCCGCGTAGTCGGCCGTGATCTGCTGGCCGATCTCGCGCACCTTCCGCTTGAGGTCGTCGGGCTGGACGAGGATCTCGCCGATCTGGGGGTCCCGCATACCGGGCGGCACGCTAACGCTTCGGCTCGCGCGCGGGGGTGCGCCCCACCCGGACCACCCCGGCGGCCACCAGCGCGCGCGCCCCGTCGCCCAGGTCGAGGGCGCCGTCGGCGCCCAGCGCGAGCACGTCGTCCAGGCGCGTGGCCGCTCGCGCGCACAGCCCGCCGACCGCGTCCTCGGCCAGCCGGCGCAGGACCAGGCGGCCGAGCGCGGGCGGCAGCGCGGCGAGCGTGTCGCGCCCGATCGCCGCGCCGCCCTCGTCGTCCAGGACGCCGGCGACGACCGCGTCGAGCACCGCCGCCTCGTCGCGCAGCAGCTGCGCGGTGCGCAGGACGTTGGCCTCGGCGCGCGGGTCGACGGCCCGCAGCGCCGGGAGGAGGTCCTCGCGGACGCGGGCGCGCGCGAAGGAGCGGTCGAGGTTCGACGCGTCCTCGCGCCACGCCAGCCCGCGGTCCAGGCACCAACGGGCCGTCTCGGCGCGTGTGACCTCGGCGGCCAGGAGCGGGCGGACGAGGCGGTCGCGCACCGCCTCCATCCCCAGCAGCGCGCGCCGCCCGGGCGAGACCGCCAACCGGTACAGGATGGTCTCGACCTGGTCGGAGAGCGTGTGCCCGGCGACCAGGCGGGCGTCGTCGCGCCACAGCTCCAGCGCCCGCGCGCCGGCCGTGTAGCGCAGGTCCCGCGCCCACGCCTGCACGTTGCCGGACCCCGCGGGCGGCGCGGCGCGCTCGACCTGCAGGGCGACGCCCAGGTCGTCGCACAGCGCGACGCAGTGCTCGCGGTCGGCGTCCGACGCCGCGCCGCGCAGGCCGTAGTCGACGTGCAGGGCGCGCACGCGGTCGGCGCCGAGGGCGGCCAGGGCGACGTCCAGCAGGCACGTCGAGTCCCGTCCGGCGGAGAGCAGCACCACCAGCGGCCGGTCGAGCAGCCCGGTCGCGGCCACCCGCGCGGCGAGATCGGGGCGCTCGTCAGCCACGGCGCCGCCTCCCGCGGCGGTCGCCCGCGCGCGCCAGGAACAGCTCGGTCGTCTCGGCGAAGCCCTTGAGCCGGACCTCGCCGACGCGGTCGAACGCCAGCCCGGGGCGCGCCTGGTCCTTGACCGGCCGCGTGACGAGCACCTCGCCGCCCGCCGCGCGCGCCGCGACGCGCGCGGCCTGGTTGACCTCGCGCCCGTAGTAGTCGCCGTCGCGGTACAGCGTCTCGCCGTAGTGCAGCCCGATGCGCGGCAGCGGCCGCTGGTCGACGTCCTCCTGGAAGCGCACGGCCCAGTCCAGCAGCGCGCCCGCGTCCGAGCCGACGACCATGACCTCGTCGCCGATCGTCTTGATGATCCGGGCGTCGTCGGGCAGCGACCGCTCGACCTGCTCCACGAAACGCTCCACGAGGCTCACCGCCTCCTCGTCGCCCACCTCTTCGGTCAGCCGCGTGTAGCCGGCGAGGTCGGCGAACGTGATCGCCACGCGCAGCCGGCCGAGGTCGAGCGACCCGTCGCCGAGGTCGGCCTCCATGTGCCCGATGACGTCCTGCTCGATGAAGTGCTGGAGGAACCGGTTGTGCGCGTGCTCCATGACCGGCGTGGCCAAGGGCATGATCTCGCGCGCGAGGCCCTCCATCTCCTCCGCCATCTCCAAGCCGGGGACGCCGTCGCGCATCAGCGGCTCGTGGACGTAGAGGTGGAAGAGCCGGACCTCGGCGTCGGCGATCTGCGACATCGCCTGCCCGTAGACGCGCAGGAGTTGCAGGAACGCGACGAGCGGCAGGCCCGCCGCCAGCACGGCGGCGGCGTAGCGCAGCAGCTGCACGTCGTCGTCGGTCAGGCGCTCCAGGCCCTGGGTCCCGAACCCCATCGACGTGAACACGCGCTCGATCAGCGCCGGCTCCAGCCCGGTCTCGCGCGCGGCCTCCTCCAGCGTCCAGGTCGCGGCCGCGTCCGGGAGCAGCCCCTCGATGTAGGACGACGCGAGCTTGCCGGACTCCGTCGCGGCCCGGATCTCCCCCAGCGAGAACCCGCGCTCGCGGAGGCGCGCGACCACGCGCGCGCTGGCCAGCGACGCGGCCGTCAGGTCGCCGTCGCCGCCGGCCGGGACCAGGCCCGACGCCATCCAGCGCCGCAGCGTCGAGGGCGTGACGCCCGCGCGCCGCGCGACGTCGGCGACGGTCAGCCCGGGGCTCACGCCCGCCTCATGTCAGCGGCGGGACCCCGGTGGTGGAGGTCCCGCCGCCCGCGGGCACGGCCCGCGACGAGGCCAGCGGCGCTCGTCCACGGCTGAGCGGCGCCTCGCGGGCGGGTTCGAGCCACCCACTGTCCGGCCTTCCTCTGTGAGCAAGGGGTACTCCGACGCGGTGAAGATGTCAACGTCATCGGAACGCGCCCTGACGCTCGATGAGGTTCTCGTACACCATCTCCTGGATGCGGCGGCGGACGTCCTCGGCGACCTCGAGCACGGTCGAGCGGTCGTCGGCGGCCTCCGGCCCCAGCCCGCCGAGGTCGATCGGCGCCCCGAACGCGATCCTCCAGCGCGACGGCAGCGGGATCGCGCCGAGCGGCCCGAGCAACGGGAACGTCGGAGTGATCGGGAAGTACGGAGCGCCCAGCAGGCGCGCGACGCCGGGGATCTCGCCCAGCTTGGGGTAGATCTCCTCGCTGCCGACGACCGCGCACGGGACGATCGGCGCGCCGGTGCGCAGCGCGAGCTCGACGAACCCGCCGCGCCCGAAGCGCTGCAGGCGGTAGCGCTCCGACCACGGCTTGCCGACGCCCTTGGCGCCCTCCGGGAAGGCGACCACCAGGTGCTCCTGCTGGAGCAGCCGCCGCGCGTTGTAGGGGCTGGCCGGGACGCCGCCGGCGCGCCGGATCGAGACCGAGATCCAGGGCAGGCGCGACGCCCAGTCGAGCACCAGGAAGCGGACGCGCCCGCCCTCGGGGTCCACACCGGCGCGGCGCAGCGCGGTCGCCATCATCGTCGCGTCCCAGGGCAGGACGCCCGCGTGGTTGGCCACCAACAACGCCCGCCCGTCGCGCGGGACGTGCTCCGTGCCCGTGGCGGTCACGCGCCACCAGCGGTCGTACAAGAACGACAACAACGGCTCGGCCGCGGCGGCGAAGGTCGGGTCGTAGCCCCACTCGTCCTCGTCGTAGTCGCCGCGCAGCCGCCGGCCCGCCGCGTCGAGCGCACGGCCGAGGTCGCGGACGAGCCCGAGCGGCCCGATCACGCCGCCGCCCCCACGTGCTCGTGCCGGATCGCCGTGGCGACCGCGTCGATCGCCTCCGCAGTCGTGTGGGTCG
>DATDMD010000071.1:0-4487 GCA_036518975.1 Baekduia sp. | reverse complement strand
AGTACGCCCTGCTGTGCCGCGAGGACGGCGGCGTCCTCGACGACCTCTTCACCTACCGGCTGGGCGCCGACCGGTTCCTGACCGTCACCAACGCGGCCAACCACGAGAAGGACTTCGCGTGGTTCGCCAGGCAGGCGGCCGACAGCGGGCTCGACGTGACGGTCGAGGACGTCGCCGCGCAGTACGCGATGCTCGCCGTCCAGGGCCCGCAGGCGCGCGAGATCGTCGGCGCGCTCTCCGACGGCCCGCTGCCCGATCGCCTCACGTGCCGCCACCGGATGCTGCGCGGCAGGCGCGTCCTGGTCTGCGGCACCGGCTACACCGGCGAGGACGGCGTCGAGCTGCTGCTCGAGCCCGCCGACGCGCCCGGGATCTGGGACGAGGTCGTCCGCCGCGGCGCCGTCCCGGCCGGCCTGGCCGCGCGCGACACGCTGCGCCTGGAGGTCTGCTACCACCTCTACGGCAACGACCTGATGGAGGAGCGCGGGCCGATCGAGGCCGGCCTGGGCGGGGCGTGCAAGGAGGACACGGGCTTCATCGGCTCCGACGCCGTCCGCGCCGTGCGCGAGGCCGGACCCGCCGAGAAGCTGGTCGCCTTCACGATGGCGTCCGGGATCGCCCGCCAGGGCAACGCGGTCGTCGGCGGCGGCGAGGTGACGTCGGGCACGATGTCCCCGTCGCTCGGGATCGGGATCGGCCTGGCCTACGTGCCGGCCGACCGGGCCGCGGAGGGCACCGAGCTCGAGATCGACGTCCGCGGACGGGTGCGCCGCGCCGTCGTCGCCAAGAAGCCCCTCTACAAGAAGTAGGCTGCCGCGCCATGGCTGACGCGAGCTACCCCACCGAGCTTCTCTACCACGCCGAGCACGACTGGGCCCGGATCGACGGCGACACCGCCGTCTTCGGCGTCACGTGGTACGCCCAGGACGCCCTGGGCGAGGTCGTGTTCTTCGACCCGCCGGAGGTCGGCTCGACCGTCACCGCCGGCGAGTCCTACGCCGAGGTCGAGTCGGTCAAGGCCGTCTCCGACGTCGTCGCACCGCTCAGCGGCGAGATCGTGGAGGTCAACACCGGCCTCGGCGACACGCCCGAGAACATCAACAACGACCCTTATGGCGACGGCTGGATGGTCAAGGTCAAGCTCTCCGACGAGAGCGAGACCGGTGGCCTGCTCGACGCCGCCGCCTACGAGGCGACGCTCTCCTAACGCCCACCGAAGGACGCTCTTGACGCAGTACACCGCCGTCACCGACGCCGATCTCGCGGAGATGCTCTCCGCGATCGGCGTCAGCTCCATCCAGGAGCTGTTCGATCGCCAGATCCCGGCCGACGTGCGGCTGGGCCGCCCGCTCGACCTGCCGGCCGGGCTGCCGGAGCAGGAGGTCTACGCGCACCTGCGCGACCTCGCCGCCCGGAACACCTCCGCCGAGGACGAGATCACGTTCCTCGGCGCGGGGATGTACGACCACTACGTCCCGGCCGTCATCGACATGCTGCTGGGGCGGTCGGAGTTCCTGACGCCGTACACGCCGTACCAGCCGGAGGTGTCGCAGGGCAACCTCCAGGCGATGTTCGAGTACCAGACCGCGATCTCGGAGCTGACCGGGCTGCCGGTCTCCAACGCGTCGGTGTACGAGGGGCCGTCGGCGGTCGCGTCGGCCGGCTACCTCGCGCGGCTGGCCAACGGCAAGCCGAAGTTCGTCGTGTCGCGCGGGCTGCACCCGCACTCGCGCGAGACGCTGGCGACCTACGCGCACGGGTTCGGGGCGGAGGTCGTCGAGGTGCCGTTGAAGGACGGCGTGACCGACGCCGACGCGTGGGCGGCCGCCATCGACGGCGAGACCGGCGCGGTCTTCTTCCAGCAGCCGAACTTCCTGGGCGCGGTCGAGGACGCCGAGGCGCTGGCCGCCGCGGCCAAGGACTCGCCCGCCGTGGTCATCGGCCAGTACGACCCGATCCCGCTGGGCGTCCTGAAGCCGCCGGGCGAGTGCGGGGTGGACGTGGCGGTCGGCGAGGGCCAGACGCTCGGCAACCGCCTGGACTTCGGCGGGCCGTCGTTCGGGTTCTTCGCCGCGACCGAGGCGTACCTGCGGCGGATGCCGGGCCGGATCGCGGGGGAGACCGTCGACGCCGACGGCCGCCGCGGGTTCGTGCTGACGCTCCAGACGCGCGAGCAGCACATCCGGCGCGAGAAGGCCACGTCGAACATCTGCACCGCTCAGGCGTTGAACGCGCTGGCGGGCGTGGTGTACCTGTCGTGGCTGGGGCGCCAGGGGCTCGTCGAGCTGGGCGAGCTGCTGCTGCAGCGCACGCACTACGCGCGCTCGCGTCTGGTGGCGCTGGACGGCGTGTCGGCGCTGCATGGGCAGCCGGTGGTCCGCGAGTTCGCGGTCGCGCTGGAGGGCGTGGACGTCGCTGCCGTGATCGCGCGCTGCCAGGACGCGGGCGTCAACCCGGGCTACGCGCTCGGGCGCGACTACGAGGAGTTCCCGGACGGGTTGTTGGTGGCGTTGACCGAGCAGCGGTCGCGCGCCGACATCGACCGCCTGGTCGAGGTGCTCGGCGCTGCCGTGGCGGCCGAGCGGTCCGCGGTGGGAGCGCACGCATGACCACGTTCAACGACAACAAGCTTCACGGCGATCCGGGGATCGAGGCCCATCCGTTGCACCATGACGTTCCGGTGAGCTCCGAGGGCGCGACGCCGATGCAGCGCGATCGCGCGACGACGATCTTCGAGAAGGGCGCGGCCGGCCGGCGCGCGTTCGTGGCGCCGAAGCTGGACGTCCCGGAGGTCGAGCGGGACACGCTGCTGCCGGCGCGGTTCCAGCGCGGGGCCGCGGCGCGGCTGCCCGAGGTCAGCGAGCCGGAGCTCGTGCGCCACTACGTGAAGCTGTCGCGCCGGAACTTCGACCTCGACACGGGCTTCTACCCGCTGGGGTCGTGCACGATGAAGCACAACCCGCGGCTGCACGAGCGCGTCGCGGGGCTGAGCGGCCACGCGCGCCTGCATCCGCTGCAGGCACCGGAGCGGTCGCAGGGCGCGCTGGAGTTGATGTACAACCTGGAGCGTGCGCTGGGCGAGATCAGCGGGCTGCCGCACGTCTCGCTGCAGCCGTCGGCCGGGTCCCACGGCGAGCTGGCCGGCGTCCTGCTGACGCGTGCGTTCCACGAGGACCGCGGGCAGACGCGGACCAAGGTCCTGACGCCGGACACGTCGCACGGCACGAACCCGGCGACGGTGACGATGGCCGGGTTCGAGGTCGTCAAGGTCGGGACGAACGCGGACGGCGGCGTCGACCTCGACGACCTGCGGGCCAAGGCGGACGAGTCGGTCGCCTGCCTCATGCTGACCAACCCCAACACCTTGGGCGTGTTCGACCCCAACATCACGGAGATCGCGAAGATCGTCCACGACGTGGGGGCGACGCTGTACTACGACGGCGCCAACCTCAACGCGATCATGGGCAAGGCGCGTCCCGGCGACATGGGCTTCGACATCGTGCACTTCAACCTGCACAAGTCGTTCACCCAGCCGCACGGCGGCGGGGGCCCGGGCTCCGGCCCGATCGCGGTGTCCGACCGGATGAAGCCGTACCTGATGAACCCGCGGATCGTGCGCGGGGAGGACGGGACGTTCGACCTCGACGAGCACGGCTACGAGAAGTCGATCGGCCGCCTGCGCGGGTTCCAGGGCAACTACGGGTGCTTCGTGCGGTCCTACGCCTACATCTGCTCGCTCGGCGCCGAGGGGTTGACGGACGCGTCGGAGACCGCCGTGCTGAACGCCAACTACCTGCTGGCGAAGTTGAACGCCTTGGGCGTCGGCGACAAGCTGCCGCTGGCCTTCGGCGAGCTGTGCATGCACGAGTTCGTGCTGAGCGGGTCGCCGATGAAGAAGGACCTCGGGATCAAGACGCTCGACCTGGCCAAGAGGCTGCTGGACCACGGCTACCACCCGCCGACGGTCTACTTCCCGCTGCTGGTCGACGAGGCACTCCTGGTCGAGCCGACCGAGACCGAGACCCGGGAGACCCTCGACGGCTTCGCCGAAGCCATCGCGGCCATCCTCCTCGAGGCCGAGTCCGACCCGCTGATCGCCCAGAACGCGCCCTACACGACGCCGGTCCGCCGCCTCGACGAGGCGGCGGCGGCGAAGCGGCCGATCATCCGCCAGCCGCTGGACTCGGCGGCGTAGCGCCGCCGCTGCGGCGGAGGCGCGCCGGCCGGCCTTCGGCTGACGCGCTCGCCGCGCCGCGTCGGTTGACGCGCCTCCACTGCTGGTGGCGGCGCGTCGCGTGGCTGGCCGCGGTCGGCCGCTTCGGTGGCGCCATCGCCGTCGCACCGGTCGTGGCTGGTCGGTGGCGTTGCCGCCGTCTTCGGTCCTCCGTGTCGCGCCGCGTCGGTTGACGCGCCTCCACTGCTGGTGGCGGCGCGTCGCGTGGCTGGCCGCGGTCGGCCGCTTCGGTGGCGCCATCGCCGTCGCACCG
>DATDMD010000070.1:0-7606 GCA_036518975.1 Baekduia sp. | reverse complement strand
CCATGGTCCGTGTCGTCTCGTGTCCCTATGCGGGACACCAGACGACACGGACCTCGGCGTCCCGGCGATTCGCTGCCGAAACGCCCGCCCCAGGGCGGCCGAGGCACGCCGTCAGCGTGGAGCGCCACCTCAACGGCCTCACGCCCTAGATGCGAAGCAGACCACGCCGCGCGGCACGACCAACACCTGCGCTGCCGACCAACAACGCCCGCCAAGCAAAGCGCCAGCCTCGCCCTCCCAGTCCCCTTCACACCCCGCCCCCAACCCGCCACGATCCGCCGCACCCATGGCGTCCACCATCTCCGCCACCGTCACCGCCACCACGCCCGAGCCGCGTGACGAGCTCTTCGCACGCTTCATCCCCGTCCAACTCCCCGACATCCTCACCGGCTGGGGCCCGGTCCCGGCGGTCGCCGCCACGTCGGGCCAGACCGGACCGTGGGACACGCCCGGCTCGACGCGAACCGTCCACCTCTCCGACGGCAGCACCGCCCGCGAGCGCGTCACCGACTGCCGGACGCCCGCGTACTTCGCGTACGTCGTCGCCGAGTTCACCAACCCGGTCCGCCACCTCGCCACCGAGGCACACGGCCAGTGGTGGTTCGACCAAGACGGCGACGCCAACACCACCCACATCCGCTGGACCTACTCCTTCACCGCCCGCTCCCCCGCCGCCGCCCTCGCGCTCCAGCCCGTCGTCGCCCTCGCCTGGCGGCGGTTCATGCGCGTGGGGCTCGATCGGCTGGTCGCGCAAAGGCGCTGACCGCCGCGCCGACGGCCACCAGCGCGACCGCCGCGATCGCCCCGCCGACGACCCAGTTGTGCAGGCCGTCGGTCAGCACGTCGTAGACCGCGAGCCGCACCTTCCCGGTCTCGCCGCCCGAGGAGATCGACGAGCGCGTCAGCGCGTCGCCCAAGACCACCAACAACGTCGAGACGCCGATCGCCAGCCCGGCCCGGACGAGGCCGGCGGCCAGCCCGCCCGCGGTGAGCAGGACGCCGAGCAGCGCCAGCACCGCCCCCGGGATCGCGATCCCGCGCACGATCCGGACGGTGTCGGTCGCCTGCTGCGCCCGGTGCACCTCGGCGCGGTCCAGCAGGACCACGGGAGCCGGGTCGACGATCGCGTCGGCGAACGGCGCGAGGACCGCGTTCTTCTCGACCCGCGCGCGCAGCGCCTCCGCGGTCGGCGCGAGGTCGAGGGTCAGCGGCGCCTTCACGTCGCCCGACAGCCGCACCGCCAGCTTGCCGTGCGCGCTGCGCAGCGCCGCGTCGAACGCGCGCCGGTACGCGCTCGTCTCCACCAGCGTCTCCGCCACCGCCCGGACCTGCGCCCGCGCGGCGGGGACGTCCGGCACGCCGGCGCCCGCCAGGCGCGCGTCGGCCACCCGGACGAGCTCGTCGACGACCTGCGCCTGAACCGTGTCATCGCTCGCCAACGGTGCCGCCACGTGCGTGAAGCGATCGGTGTCGGTCGCCATCCCATAGGCCCACCACGTCCCGAGCGCGACGGCCGGCAGGACGCACGCGAGGACGAAGCACAGGGCCGCCAGGGTCCGTCGCACCGGCCGGAGTCTAGGTGGCGTCGACCGCCTGACACGCCACGTTCGACGCGCCCGCTCACTGGTTAGCCTCGATGCCGACGGCGCCGCAGCACTTCCGCCAACCCGTGCCGTCCCGTTCTCCTATGCGTCCCACCCTGCTCGTGCTCGCGGCCGCGTGCGCGCTCCTCGCGCCCGCCGCCGCCCTCGCCAACACCAGCCACGACGGCTGGCCGAAGATCGACGGCGTCCTGCTGATGAACAAGCAGGACCAGAGCCGCCCGCTCGACCCCCGCCCGGGCCACGACCTCTTCGGCGGCGCCGACCCGTCCTACTCCTGCGACGGTCTGCACAAGAACCGCTCCTGCGCCCACCACACGGGGACCGTCGCGCGCCGCGGCCACAACGAGCTGCTCGGCGGCCACGGCAACGACAGCATCCACGCCGGCCCGCGCGGCGACGTGATCTGGGGCGACTACAAGCCGTCCGGCCAGCCCGCCGGCCAGGTCGACCGGCTCTACGGCGGCGGCAGCCGCGACCACATCTACGCCAGCCACGGCACGAACATCATCCGGGCGGGCGGCGGCAACGATTACGTCAAGGCCCACTTCGGCCGCGGGATCATCGACTGCGGCGGCGGCCACGACGTCCTCTACGTCAGCCGGCGCGCGCAGAAGAGCTACCGCATCCGGCACTGCGACACGATCTCGCACAAGACGCTGGGCCGCTGACTGACAGGATGCGGGGCGATGGCCCCGCCCCCGCGCCCCACCCCGTCGGCCCGGCAGCAGCGCGCGTGGCTGGAGGGCGAGCCGCCGATCGCCGAGGTCCGCGCGCGCTTCCCGGACGAGTGGGCGCAGGTGCGGCGCGAGCTGGCCGCGGTCGTCGACGCCGGCGACGTCGAGGCGATCAAGGCCTATGCCTCGCGCGTCGCCGCGGCGCCGCAGGTGCGCGACGAGCGCGCGGCCGTGTCGGCGCTGGCGCGCCAGCGGCTGGCGGCCGACGCGCTGCGCCAGATGGGCGTCGCGGCCGCCACGGGCGTCACCAGCGGCCGGCTGCGCTTCGGGTTCTTCTCCGGCCGGCTCACGCAGATGCTCCTGTTCCGGCGCGGTGGCGGCCTCGAGCGCAAGCCGGCCTCGATGCGCGCGTTCCGGCTGGTCTGGCCGCTGGTGCGCCAGAAGCGCTACCTGATGCCCTTGGTCGAGCCGCGCGGGATCTACTGCTTCTACTCGCGCGAGCTGGTCGCGCGGCTCACCGAGCTGATCGGCGGCCGCGCGTGCCTGGAGATCGCCGCCGGCGACGGGACGCTCGCGCGGTTCCTGCGCGAGGCCGGAGCGGACGTCGTCGCCACCGACGACGGCTCGTGGCGGCAGACGCGGCGCGAAGCGTCCGGCGACGACGGCGACGACGTCATCGACCAGGACGCCCAGAGCGCGCTGCGCGAGCGCCGGCCCGCCGTCGTCCTCTGCTCCTGGCCGCCCGCCGGCAACGCGTTCGAGAAGTGGGTGTTCAAGACGCCGAGCGTCGGGTTGTACATCGTGATCGGCAGCCGCTCGGAGTTCGCCGCCGGCAACTGGGCCGACTACCGCGCCGCGGGCGACGCGTTCGACCTGAGCGAGGACCCGGAGCTCAGCGCGCTCGTCCTGCCGCCGGAGATCGCGCCGGCGGTGTGGGTGTTCCGGCGCCGTTGACGCTCGTGTGCTCGTGGTGGTGGCGCAGCGCCGCGAGCAGGTCGGGCAGGTGGTGGTCGAAGAGCCGGTAGTGCGCGTGGCGGCCGTCGCGCCGGACGGCGACCAGGCGCTGCTGGCGCAGGAGCCGCAGCTGGTGGGAGACCGCGCTCTGCTCCATCGCGACGGCCGCGGCGAGCTGCTCGACGGTGCGCTCGCCGTCCAGCAGCGCCCACAGCAGCCGCAGCCGGCTGGCCGAGCCGAACGCGCGCAGGGCCTCGGCCAGCGTCTCGGCCTCGTCGGCGCCCAGCGCCGCGCCCGCGTCTCCGTGCTCACTCGGATGGGGCATCGCGGATCGTGTGGATCGACTGCCAGGTCACGCGCAGGATGATGACGGTGATCGCCAACCCGATGAGCGGGTCGCCGAGCGGGAAGCCGATCGCGACCGCGCCGGCGCTGGCGACGACGCCGAGGCTGACGAGCCCGTCGACGCGCGCGTGCCGCCCGTCGGCGATGAGCGCCGCGCTGTCCAGGCGGGCGCCGCCGCGCAGGCGGATGCGGGCCGCGACCTCGTTGCCGGCGCAGCCGACGAGGCCCGCGGCGGCCAGCGCGCCGAGGTGGTGGAGGTCCTCCGGGTGGACGAGCCGCAGGACGCTCTCGACGCCGGCTACGCACGCCGAGGCGAAGATCGCCAGGACGACGAAGCCGCCGGCCCAGCGCTCCGCCCGGCGCGAGCGCAGCAGGAACGCGGCGCCGAGCGGGATCGCGGTCAGCGCGTCGCCCGCGTTGTGCGTGAGGTCGGCCAGGAGCGCGACGCTCCCGGTCGAGAGGTAGATGATGGTCTGGACCAGCGCGGTGGCGAGCAGGACCACGAGGCTCGCGGCGACCACGCGGACGCCGTCGCTGGAGCGGGCGAGCTCCGCGTCGATCAGGCCGTGCGAGTGGCCGTGGCCGTGCGAGTCGGCGTGGGCATGGGCGTGCGCGTGGGCGTGGTTCGACATCCACGACGCATGATAGGCCGTTCAGATGTTCATCTGATGTCGATCCGCACAACGTTCTCGCCGCCGTGTTCGCGGCCCGTGGGCTCGAAGCCGCAGCGCAGCCAGAAGCCCTCGGCGCCGCCCGGGATCGGGACGTAGCTGAGCTCCAGCGTGGTGTGGCCGCGGGCGCGCAGCTCGTCGAGGAGCAGCCGGACCGCGCGGCGGCCGAGGCCGTGGCGCTGGTGGCCGTGGTCGATCATGAAGCGCACGAGGTACGGCGCCTCCATGTCCGGCTCCTCGGTCAGCGCCCACAGGACGCCGACCGGCCGGTCGTCCTCCACGATCGCGCGCAGGAGCGAGCCGTTGTTGTGGTAGTTGGCCTCCGCGACGGTCTGGGCGGCGTGCGCGACCATCTTGTCCTGCCCCGGGCCGAGCTCGAGCCGGCAGACGTCGCGGACGTTCGCGCGGGTGACCTCGATCAGGGCGACGGTGCTCACGCCGCGTAGTGTGCCTCCGCGTGACCGACTTCTCCATCGTCAACCCCCGCGAGTGCGACGACGTCTACGAGGGCAGCCACGTCCCCGGCGAGTTCCGGCCGCTGACCGACGCGCTCGGCGCCGACCAACTGGCGCTGACGCTCATCCACGTCCCGCCGCACTGCGACTTCGAGCAGGGCACCGGCCACTTCCATGACGAGCTCGAGGAGGTCTACATCCTCGCGCGCGGCACGCTGACGATGCGCCTCGGGGACGAGGTCCACACGCTGACCGCGCCGGCCGTCGTGCGCGTCGCGCCCGGGACGCCGCGCTCGCACCGCAACGAGAGCGACGAGCCGGCCGACCTGTACGCCGTCTCCCGCCAGCTCGACCACGGCGACGCCACGAAGATCGACGCGTTCTGGGAGGCGTCGCCGCACGCCGCGCAGCAGCGGTAGCGGGGCTGTCACGTTCGGCCCGCGCCAGACGTCATCCTCGTGATGCAGCACGATCAGCTGGCCGACGAGTTCGAGGCGCACCGGGCGCGGTTGCGGGCGGTGGCGTACCGGATGCTGGGGTCGCCGTCGGAGGCCGAGGACGCCGTCCAGGAGGCGTGGCTGCGGCTGAGCCGGACCGACGACGAGGCGATCGCCAACCTCGGCGGCTGGCTGACGACGGTCGTCGCGCGCGTCGCGCTGGACATGCTGCGGGCGCGCAACGCGCGGCGGGAGGACTACGTCGGGTCGTGGCTGCCGGAGCCGGTCGTCGAGTGGATCGACCCGGACGCGGGAGTGGCGGTGGCGAGCGAGGGCGAGCCCGAGCGCGAGGCGCTGATGGCCGACGCGGTCGGCATGGCGCTGCTGGTCGTCCTCGACACGCTCGGGCCCAAGGAGCGGCTGGCGTTCGTGCTGCACGACATGTTCGCGGTGCCGTTCGGCGAGATCGCGCCGATCATCGACCGGACGCCCGACGCGGCGCGGCAGCTCGCCTCCCGCGCGCGGCGGCGGGTGCGCGGCGCGCCCGCGGTCGACGCCGACCTCCCGCGCCAGCGCGCGCTGGTCGAGGCGTTCCTGGCGGCCGCGCGCGAGGGCGACTTCGACGCGCTGGTCGCGATCCTCGACCCCGACGTGGTCTTCCGCCACGACGCGGGCGGCGGCGTCGAGGGGCGGGCGCGGCATGGGGCGCGCGCGGCGCGGGTCGAGGGCGTCGACGCGGTCGCGCGCCAAGCGATGGCCAACGGCAAGGTCTTCCTCCAGCTCGCGCACCCGGCGACCGTCAACGGCGGCGCCGGCCTGGTGATCGCGCGCGAGGGGCGGACGATCGGCGTGGTGAGCATGACGGTCGCCGAGGACCGGATCGTCGAGATCGACCTCGTCACCGACCCGGCCAAGCTGCCGTCGTCTTGAGCCGGACGTCCACCCGCGGCGGGTGACGCGCCATCACCCGCGTGGTGGCGACGGTGGGTGGTGCTCCGCATCCACGAAAACGACGTCACGAGGAGGACGAGCGATGTCCACGCTCGACGCAGGCATGTCACGCGGCGGGAGCCGTCCCGCCGACCAGACGTACGACGAGGTCCACGGCCTCGGCTGGCTGCTGTTCGCCGGGATCATGTTGCTGGTCGCCGGTGTCTTGAACATCATCTACGGCATCGCGGCGATCGACAACTCCAGCTTCTTCGTCGCCAACACCAAGTACATCATCTCGGACCTGAACACCTGGGGCTGGGTGGCGCTCGTCCTGGGCGCGCTGCAGATCATCGCCGCGTTCTCGATCTGGGCGGGCAACCAGTTCGGCCGCTGGTTCGGCATCGCGGCGGCGGCGCTGAACGCGATCGGCGCGCTGCTGTCGATCCCCGGCTACCCGTTCTGGTCGCTGTCGATCTTCGCGATCGACATCATGATCATCTACGGGCTGGCGGCGTACGGAGGGTCGAAGCGCAGCATGGTCTGAGGCGCGGTTGCGCAACCGTTGGGTTGCGTCTAGGGTTCGTCGTCGATGCGGATCCTCGCCCTGTACGACGTCCACGGGAACCTCGAGGCCGTGGAGGCGGTCCTCGGGGACCCGCGGGCGGCGGGGGCCGACGTGGTCGTCGTGGGCGGCGACGTGGTTCCGGGGCCGTTCGCGGTTGAGGTGCTGGATCGGCTGGAGGGGCTCGACGTCCCGACGCGGTGGCTGCGCGGGAACGGCGAGCGCGAGGTGGCGGAGGTCGCGGCGGCACGGGTCGAACCCGAGCATGATCCGGCCGACATGGCCGTGGTGACGGCGATCCTCAACGCTCGGACTTTGGGACCGGAGCGCGCGGGTGCGTTGGGCGCGCTGCCGATGACGGTGGAGGTCGACGGGGTGTTGTTCTGCCACGCGACGCCGACGAGCGATGTCGAGATCCTGACGCGGGTGTCGGCGCCGGAGCGCTATGCGGCGGCGCTGGCGGGTGTTGCCGGGTCGTCGCTCGTCGTGGCCGGGCACACGCATCAGCAGGACGATCGCGTCGTGGGTGGTGTCACGCGGTTCGTCAATGCCGGGAGCGTCGGGCTGCCGTACGAGGGCGACGGCGCGGCGCGGTGGCTGTGGATCGAGGACGGCGAGCCGGTGCTGTTGTCGACCGCGTATGACCATGCGGGCGCGGGGGCGCGGATCTTGGCGTCGGGGTGGCCGGACCGGGACTCGACGGGGGCGGCGATGACGGAGTTGGTCGAGGCTTCGGTGATCACGGAGCTCTTTGAAGGACGGGCTGCTGCGGTCGGGCGTGGTGGGTGAGCAGTTCAGGCGTGGGCTGGTTCTGCGGGGCGGGGTCTGCTTGGCATCTAGGGCGTGAGGCAGTAGAGGTGATGCTCCACGCTGCCGGCGTGCCTCGGCCGCCCTGGGGCGGGGGTTTTGGGAGGGGATCGCGGCATCGCGCGGGGTCGTTCGTATCGCGTAGCCCTATATGGGCCACTGCC
>DATDMD010000069.1:0-21592 GCA_036518975.1 Baekduia sp. | reverse complement strand
ACCGGCGCCAGGAGCTGACCGCCCGCGAGCAGCGCGGCGACCGCGCCGGTGACGACCAGCGCGGCGCCGACGAGGTACCAGGGCCGGCGGCGCGGCCCGTGGGCGGCGCCCCGCCAGGCCAGCCAGGTGGCGACGAGCAGGCCGGCGAGGACCAGCAGGCCGGCGCGGGGATCGCGGGCCGCGCCGACCACGGCGGCCGCCAGCGTGGCCGCGCAGACCACCAGCGCCCCCGCCGCCGCGACGCGGCGCCGCCGTGCCGGACCGCGGGCGCCGCCGCCGGGCGGTGGGCCGGCCGAAGTAGCATCGGCCATCGATGTCCGCCGCGGACCCGTCATCGCAGCCCCCGCCCGCGGTCCGCCGCGAGATCAGCGCCCTGGACGTCGCGGTCTACGCCGCGGTCTCGGCCACGCCGACGCCGACCGTCGACCGCTACGCCGCCGCGCTCTCCCGCGCCGCCGACGGATCCAAGCTCTGGCTCGGAACGGCGGCGGTCCTGGCGCTGAGCGGACCCCGCGGCCGCCGCGCGGCGGTCGACGGGCTCGCCTCGATCGCCGTCACCTCGGCCGTCGTCAACCTGCTGCTCAAGCCCCACTGGCGGCGCCGGCGGCCCGACCGCGTCGCCCACCACGTCCCGCTCGCCCGGCAGGTGCACATGCCCCGCTCGACGTCGTTCCCGAGCGGCCACGCGGCCTCGGCCTTCGCGTTCGCCACGGGCGTGTCCCGCGAGCTGCCGGCGGCCGCCGCGCCGATCCGGGCCGCCGCCGCCCTGGTCGCGTATTCGCGCGTCCATACCGGTGTCCACTATCCCATCGACGTCATCGCCGGGGCGGTCGTCGGCGGCGCCTTGGCGCCGCTGACCACGGCGGCGCTCGATCGCCGGCGCTCAAACCCGCGCTAGAACTCGTGGCGATGGCCGGCGCCGCTCGGACCATTAGGGGACTCCGCGGCCGCGTCGCAGGGTGGGCCGACCGGATCAACCCGATCAAAGGAGTCACGATGTCCCCAGACGACCTGCGGCTCGACGTCACCGACGAGCTGTTCTGGGATCCCCGGATCGACAGCGCCGCCATCGCGGTGTCGGTCGACGACGAGAGCCGCGTCACGCTGAGCGGGACCGTCGGCTCGTACCGCGAGCAGCGCGAGGCGGAGGCCGTCGCGCGGCGCGTGTACGGCGTGGCCGACGTGCTCAACCTGCTGGACGTCGAGCTGCTCGACGCCGACCGGCGCGACGACGCGGACATCCGCGGCGCGGTCCTGCAGGCGCTGATGCTCGACAGCCTGGTCCCGGACACCATCGACGCGCAGGTGGCCGACGGCGTCGTCGCGCTGTCGGGGACCGCGAGCTGGCAGTTCCAGCGCGACGAGGCCGAGCTGGTCGCCGGCAACGTGCTCGGCGTCTTCGCGGTGGTGGACGACGTCGAGCTCGTCGTCCCGGGCCCGGCGGCCATCGACGTCAAAGGACGCGATCCGCAGCGCGTTCCGGCGCCACGCCGGGGTCGACGCCGACGGCGTCACCGTCGACTCGCACGACGGGATCGTCGAGCTGTCGGGGACCGTCGGCTCGTGGCCCGAGCACGACGCGGCCGTGGACGCCGCGTGGGCGGCGCCGGGCGTGTCGACGGTCGAGGACCGGCTGTCGGTCGCGTACTGAGCCCGCGGCGGGCGGCGGCGCCGTTGCGCGCTCAGGGCTGCGGAGCGGTGAGCGGAACGCGCAGCACCTGCCGCACCAGCACCGCCGCGCCGCCGGCGCCCAGCGCGATCGAGGCGACGGCGACCGCGATCCCGGTCGTCGACCCCGACGCCAGGCCGTCGCCGAGCAGCGCGTACGGCGTCGTGCGCAGCAGCGCGCCGATCGCAATCGCCGCCGCGAACGCACGGGGCCGGACCGGTGACGCGCCCGCCGCGTAGTACAGGCCCGTCGCCGGCACGCCGGGCATCAGCCGCGCGGCGAGGATGGCCGCGAAGCCGCGCCGCTCGACCAGCGCGTGGACCCGCGTGAGCACCGGGACGCGCGCCACCAGCCGCTGGGCGCGCCCGCGCGCGATCGTGCGCGAGGCGGCGAACGTCGCCAGGCCGCCGAGCACGGCGCCGACCCAGGCCACCGCGACGCCGCCGGCCATCCCGAACGCCAGACCGCCGGCCGCCGCGAGCACCGTCCCGGGGAACAGCGCCGGGGTCAGCGCGACCCACGCCGCGAGCGCGGCGAGCGGCGCGACGGCGCCGGCGGCGAGCACGAGGTCGCGGAGCTGCGAGGGCGAGTGCGGCAGGACGAGCGCGGCGGCGGCCACCAGGCCGAGGAGCGCGAGCGCGACCATCGCCGCGCGAAGGCGTGGCATCGGTCCAGCGTAGCCCCGGACGGAGCGGCCGCGCGCGATCATGACGCCTGTGGAGCCAGCGCCGGCAGCGGTCGACGTCTCGTGCGTCGTCCACGTGCACAGCACCTACTCCGACGGCACGGCGACCGTCGCGGAGCTCCTCGCCGCGGCGGCCGCCGCCGGCGCCGACGCCGTGCTGCTGACCGACCACGACACGCTCGGCGCGCGGCGCGACGGCTGGGAAGGGCGCCGCGACGGCGTGGTCCTCGTCGTCGGGACCGAGGTCAGCCCGCGCGGCGGCCACTACCTCGCCTTCGGCGTCGACCGCGAGATCCCGCACGCGGGCCGCTCCGCGCTGGCCATCGCCGAGGCCGTGCGCGCGGCCGGCGGCGTCGGCTTCGCCGCGCACCCGTTCTCCGACGGCGGCCACATGCTGGTCCCCGCGCTCGCGCGGCGCATCGTGCGGCCGCACGGCTGGCCGGCGCTCGCCGACCCGCGCGGCTGCGACGGCATCGAGCTGTGGAGCCTGACGACCGACGCCGCCGAGGGCTGGCGCACGCCCGGCGAGGCCGTGCGCTGGCTGCGCGACCCGGAGCGCGCGGTCGCCGCCGGCCCGCCCGCCGAGCACCTGCGCGCGTGGGACGCCCTGTCGGCGCGGCGGCGCCTGCCGGCGATCGGCGGGCTGGACGGCCACCAGCCCGGCGTGCGCGTGCGCGGCCGCGTCCGCTCGCCGCTGTCGCACGCGGCGACGTTCGGCCTCCTGCGCACGCACCTGCTGTGCGAGCGACCGCTGACGGGCGACCCGGAGGTCGACCGCGCGACGATCGTCGCCGCCCTGCGCGCCGGCGCCGCGTGGCTGGCGTGCCCGTGTGTCGCACCGGCGGACGGCGCGCGCCTATGGGCGACGCGGAGCGCCGACGAGACCGTGATCCCGATGGGCGGCGAGGGCCCGGCCGGTCCCGCGGTCCTCCACGTGCGGCTCCCCCAGGCCGCGGAGGTCCGCGTCCTGCGCGACGGCGCGCTCGTCGAGCAGGCGCACGCCGCGGCGCTCGACGTCCCGATCGACGCGCCCGGCGTCCATCGCACCGAAGCCTGGATCGATGGGCGTCTCTGGTTGCTCTCCAATCCTGTGCATCTACGCTGACGCGCCGGGACGCTCCTCCGTGCGGAGGTGCTCGAGCCGCGTCGGCAGGCGGCGCGACGTGTACTGCGCCATCGCCCACACCGCCAGGAACATCCCGCCGATCGCCGCGCCGAGGAAGCCGTCGGCGATGTCGGTGACCGTGTCGGTCTCGCCGATGAACAGGTGCTGGCCGAACCAGTGGTCGACGACCCACTCGTAGACCTCGTAGAAGCTGGCCGCGGTGACGCCGAGGCACATCGTGATCAGCGCCATGCCGACGAGCTCGGAGGTGCTGTGGGTCCGCTGGGCCGGATCGGGCACGACGTCGAGGCGGGAGAAGCCGATGTAGAGGATCGGCGCCAGGCTCATCGGCAGCGTGATGTGGACGCTGTTGTCGTACCACCAGAACTTCTCGAACAGGTGCAGCGCGTTCCCCCACCCCTGGAAGAACATCGCCGCGCAGAACGCCCAGTCGACCGCCCGCGGCACGTCGATCGCCCGGACCAGGAAGACCGCGAGGCCCGGCAGCGCCAGGCGGATCGCGGCGTCCCAGTCGCCGAGCAGCATGTAGACCACGGCGCCGATCGGGAAGCTCAGCCGGAAGACGTCGAGCGGGTCGCGCAGGATCGGATGCCAGTCGCGCAGGAAGACCTCCGCGAAGGCCTGCTTCACGGCGCCGGCCCCGGGGGTCGCCCACGCGCTCATGGTGCAGGGCGTAGTTGACCACCTCGCTGCACGTGATGCCAGCGGCCCGGCGCCAGGTGCGCAATTTCCCCGTTTGCCAGCAAAGATGGTCCCCTGGGACAGCCGGCGGAGTCGGCTGGCGGCGGAACAATCAACAGGCCCCGGTCCATCAATCGCCGGGGACGTCTGCGCCGTCCGACCCCAAGGAGTTCACCCCAAGAATGCTGTCTCACCGAAAGCCCCTGGCCGCTCTCGCGGCCGCCGCCGCGATCGCTGCCGTCGCCCTCCCGGTGACGAGCGCGAGCGCCGCCACCACCGCTCCGACGCCGATCGTGGATCCCACGGTCTGCCAGCTCCTCAACGTCAGCGAGCTCCAGGCTGCGCCCACGGCGCTGTTCGGAGGCTCGTCGCTGTCGAATGTCCTCACAGGCGTGGGGAACTCGGTCGGCTGCACGGCACCCTCTCAGCCGACGTTCCCGGGGCTGCCCGGGCTGCCCGGTCTGCCGGGCCTCGTGCTGCCCACGTTCCCGTAGGTCGCAACGGAAGCCCCGCGCTCAGCGTGGGGCTTTCGTCGTCTTGGGACCCGGCGTCTCGACGATCACGTTGGTGGCCTTGATGATCGCCTCGGTGCGCGATCCGGGCTTGAGGTCGAGCTCCTCGCACGCCTCGCGCGACATCAGCGAGACGACGCGGAACGGGCCGCAGGCCATGTCGACCTGCGCCATGACGCCGTCGACCTTGACGGCGAGCACGACCCCCTCCATGCGGTTGCGGGCGCTCGACTGGCCGGAGTGCGTGCGCTCGCGCAGCATCCGCGCGACCTCGACGGCGGCGATGAGGCGCCGGCCGTTGCGGCGCTCGAACGCGATGCGCCCGTCGCGATCCCAGCGCCGGAGCGTGTCGACGCTCACGCCTAGCGCCTTGCTGGCGTCGCCGATCGTGAGCATCGCGGGTTCTGCGTCGGCGGGAGCGGCGGCCATGTGCGGGACCGTACCGTCTCTAGGTATCGCCTAGGAATTGGGGTCGCCATCCGGGTAGGGTTCGCGGCATGAGGCGCACGTTCTTGGGTCTGGTCACGACCGTCGCGATGCTCGCCGCCGTCGTCGCCGGGACAGCCCAGGCGGACACCATCCGCGTGATGAGCACCACCGACACGGTCGACGCCGGTCTGGTGGACGGCTACAACGGCATCCCGGGCATCAAGGCGCTGTTCGCCCAGTGGGAGTCGGCGAACAACCTCCCGTCCGACACCCTGGCCTACACGGGCGTCGGCACCGGCGTGGCGCTGGACCGCGCCCGCAACGGCGAGGCCGACGTCGTGATCACGCACGCGCCGTCGCTGGAGAAGACGTTCGTCTCCCAGGGCTACTCGCAGGAGGCCTACGGGCGCGCGATCTTCTACTCCGACTACGTGATCATCGGCCCGCAGGACGACCCGGCCGGCGTGCTCTCGTCGGCGCCGCACGACGCGGTCAGCGCGTTCGAGAAGATCGCCCAGGCGGGCGCGGCCGGGAAGGCCGTGTTCGACTCGCGCGGCGAGAACTCGGGCACCAACGTCCAGGAGCAGGTCATCTGGGGCCTCACCGACCCCGCGGTGGTCCCGACCCAGGTGGCGGCGAACGCCGCCGGCGACACCAGCCGGCACGAGCCGGTCACCGGCGGCACGGCGTGGTACGTGAAGACCACCAAGGGCCAGGCCGCCAACGTGCAGCAGTGCGCGACGACGCCCAACTGCTACACCATGACCGACCGCGGCACGTTCAACCGCCTGGTCAACTCCGGCACGCTGCCGCAGCTCAAGGTCGTCGCGGACAAGAACACGGCCAGCGACCGCGGCGGCGAGAACCTCCTCGTCAACCCGTTCAGCGCCTACATCGTCAACCCGAGCCCGAGCGGCGGGTTCCCGGTGGGCGCGCCCACGCCGAACGTCCCCGCCGCGACGCGCTTCGTGGACTTCCTGACGTCGGACTTCTTCCAGAACGCCGTCAACGCGTTCCCGAGCGCCAGCGACCCGGCGTTCCACGCCGACGCCTTCCCGAAGGTCGACGCCACGGTCCCGACCACCGTCACCGCCGGGCAGCCCGCGACGCTCAACGTCACGCTGACCGACCGCCTGCCGGGCGGCGACGCGATCTACGGCATCGCCGTCCAGCTCCAGGCGTCGACGGACGGCGGCAACACCTTCAACAACGTCGGCGGGCCGCAGCGGACCAACCAGTCCGGCGTGGCGTCCTTCGCGCCGGTCGTCGCCAGCACCACGACGTTCCGCGTGACCACGGCGCGCCAGTTCAAGTGGAGCCCGATGGCCCAGACGATCGGCGTCGTCGCAGCGACGCCGGCGCCGATCGTGCCGCCCAAGGACAAGACGCCGCCCACGGTGTCCAAGGCGACGCTGTCGGCCAAGAAGCTGTCGCTGACGATCAGCGAGGCCGGCAAGGTCAAGGCGACCTTCAAGATCCGCAAGACCCGCAAGGTCAACGGGAAGACCCGGACGACGTACGTGTCGGTCAAGTCCGTCACCCTGTTCGCCAAGAAGGCGGGCCGGATCAGCCGCACGTTCGCGGCGCTCAAGCCGGGCACCTACCACGTGACGCTGACCGCGACCGACAAGGCCGGCAACGTCAAGACGCGGACGGTGACCCTCGTCGTCAAGGCGCCGGCCAAGAAGAAGACCACCAAGTAGGACTCGACCACGCTCGTCCGGAGCCGAGAACCCTGGCAGCACCTCAGCGCGGCGGTCGCCCTGGCGATCGCCGCGCTGGTCGTCTGGGCGGCGCCGGCGGCGCGGGCGGCGGAGCAGACGGGCGGCGTGCAGTTGGAGATCGACGGGCCGTCCGGGGCCTTGCTGTCGCAGGCCTACCTCTCGCTGGCCGATCTGAACGCCGATCCGAACGCGTTGCCCGGCACCCAGCTGGCCACGGTGCGCAGCGCGCGGGGAGAGCTGCCGCCGGCCCCCAACCGAGGGACGACCGCCGCCGGCCTGGTGATGCTGGCGCACATCTCGCCGCAGGCCGTGACCAACATGACGATCGTCCGCGCCACGGCCGGACGGCCGGACGTCCAGCTGACGGCCCCTGAGATCACGCAAGGGTTCCTGAACGACCCGCTCGGCGCCCCTCGCTACGCCACGTTCGATCCGACCTATGACCCGGAGGTCCACTTCTTCCGCCCGGTCCGCGACGGCTCGGACACCAACTTCGACGACGGCATCGATCCCTCGACCCGCGCCGACCTGAAGGTCAAGGTGACGACCAACGGACGGCAGCTCGGCGGCGCGATCCTGGCCGCCAGCCCGACGACGACGCCGGCCCCCGGCGTTGCGGTGCACTTCACGCTGACCCCGCCGAGCGACCTGCCGCCGGACGTCACGTTCTTCTGGGACTTCGGCGACAGCACGACCGCGCAGGGTCCCGGTCCGCAGGACCACGCGTACGACGCGAGCCGATACACGGTGCAGGTCACCTTCGTCGCGCCGGACGGCTCGAGCGGGATCTCCAACCCCGTGGTGTTGAACGTCGGCCAGACCACCGACGGCGGCACCGCGACGACGCCGGCCCCGCCCGCCGGCCCCACGACCTCGGGCAGCGGCGGCAACGGCAGCGGCGGCGGGCACGCCACGGCCGGCGGCGGCAACGGCGGTCACAACACCACGGCGAGCGGCGCGCGCAAGGGCGCGTCGAGCGGCACCATCGCGCCGAAGGACTCGGCCAGCCGGTCGCAGGGGACGACCAAGACCACCACCAAGAGCCATGCCGCGGCGAGCTCGACGGCCCCCGCCGCGACCGCGGCGCCGGCCACCGGCACACCCGCGACGACGGCCGGCGGGTCCGCGGCCGCGTCGTCGAAGGGCACCCCCACCGGGACGACCCCGGCCGCTCGCGCTCCGACCGATCGCGCGCGGCCGTCCGACCGCCGCCCGAGCAGCGGCCCGCGCGTCGCCGGCGTCGTCGTCGCCGGGACCGGCAGCGACGTCTCCGCCGCCATCGCCGCCGCCGACGCGCTGGCCCGCCAGCCCGATCCCGCCGACCCGGTCGCCGCCCGCGCCGCCGCCGGTCATGGCTGGCGGCCGTTGGGCTGGATCGCCGGTGGTGCCGTGTTCGTCGGGTTGCTCGCGCTCGGTGCCGTTCGGGAGGGGCTGCGACCTCGGCGTCTGCGAGGATCACGCCGTCTTCGTCTCGTATGAGCCTGCCGACTGCCGCCATCGAAGACGTCGTGTTCGACGTCGTCGACGCCCTTCGCGTCCCGGTGCTGCTCGCCGCCCTGATCGCGCTCGCGCTCGTGCTGGTCGAGCTCGGCGCGCTGGCCGTGGAGCTGCGCAAGCGCCGGCGGCCGGACGCGGCGGCTCTGGAGCGGGCCGCCACCGCGGTGCGCGACGCGACGGGGCCGGAGGAGCGGGCGGGCGCGGTGCTCCACCTGGAGCTCGCCGCGACGAGCAACGCGATGGCGCGCGTGCTGGCGACGATCGTCGCCACGGTCGGCCAGCCGGGCGCCGAGAACCGGATGGCCAAGACGCTGGCCGACTACGACCTCGGCTCGCTGCGCCGCCTCGAGCGGACGCGCTTCCTCGTCCGCGCCGGCCCGGCGCTCGGGCTCATGGGGACGCTGATCCCGCTGTCGCCGGCCCTCGACGGGCTGGCGCGGGGCGACGTCCAGCAGTTGTCGGACAACCTGCGCATCGCGTTCTCGGTGACGGTCGTCGGCCTGCTCACCGGCGCGCTCGCGTTCGGGATCTCGCTGGTGCGCGACCGGCTGTACGCCCAGGACTACTCCGACGTCGAGTTCGTCGCCGCGACGCTGACGACGCCGGCCGACCAACCCGTCCCCGCGGGAGCCGGCGCGTGAAGGTCTCGCCGCGCGCGCGCCGCCACCCCGACCGCGCGGGCGATCCGCTCGACGGGCTGGTCAACATGTTCGACGTGGGGTTGGTCCTCGCGGTCGCGTTCCTGCTCGCCGCCCTGCAGTCCGTCAACCTCACGGACCTTCTCACCAAGAAGGACGTCACCGTGATTCGGCACAGCCCCACGGGCGACACGATCGTGGTCAAGCGCGGCGAGCAGCTGCGCACGCTGAAGCTGTCGAACGCGAAGGCGGCCGGCCAGGGCCAGCGCGTCGGCTCGGTCTACCGCCTGCCCGACGGGCGCCTCGTCTACGTGACGAAGTGACGACGTAGATGCGCACGCTGCTGGACGGCATCGGCGACGGCCTCTCCCTGATCTTCGGCGGCGACGACGAGGTCGTCCGGATCACGCTCCAGACGCTGCGGATCGCGCTCGAGGCCACGCTCTTCGCCACGCTGCTCGGCGTCCCGCTCGGCTGCCTCGTCGGCCTCGGCCGCTTCCGCGGGCGCCGCGGCGTCCAGGGCCTCGTCAACGCCGGCATCCGCTTCCCGCCCGTGGCGGTCGGCCAGCTGCTGTGGATCGCGATGTGGCCGGACTCCGAATGGGGCGGCGGACCGCTCGCGGGCCTCGGCTGGATCTACACCCTCAACGCGGTGATCCTGGCCCAGACGCTGCTGGCCCTGCCGATCGTCGCCGCGCTCACCGCCTCGGCGGTCCAGTCCGTCCCGCCCGGCCTGCTCGACCAGGCCGAGGCCTTCGGCGCCTCCTGGCCCGCGCGGGCGGCGCTGGCCTTCCGCGAGGCGCGCATCGGCATCTACGCGGCGCTGCTCGCGGCGCTCGGGACGGCGATCGCCTCGGTCGGCGCGGTCGTCGTCATCGGCCCGGCGCTCGGCGACGCCACGCTCGGGACCGCCGCGCTGGTCGAGTGGAACAAGCACCTCGACGTCGCGCGGTCGGTGGCCTACGGGACGGTCCTGCTCGGCCTGTTCCTCGTCCTCGCCGCCCTCCTGACCATCGCGCAGCAGCGCCGCACACCATGGCTCCCCGGCCGCACGTCCTGACCGCGCGCGGGCTGCGCGTCGCGCGCGACGGCCGCGTGCTGCTCGACCGCGTCGACCTCGCGCTCGCCCGCGGCGAGGTCGTCGCGATCCTCGGCCCCAACGGCGTCGGCAAGTCGACGTTGTTGTCCGTGTTGGCCGGCCTGCTGCCCGCGGCCGCGGGCGAGGTCGTCAGCGACGGCCGCGTCGCCGCGTCGCTCCAGGCGCCGGCCATGGCGCGCCGCAGCGTCCAGGCCAACGTCGAGGCCGCGCTCGGCTGGTGGGGCGTGCCCCGCGCCGAGCGCCCCGCCCGCGCCGCCGAGGCGCTGACCCGGATGCGCGCCGCCGACCTCGCGACCCGCCGCGCCGACGAGCTCTCCGGCGGCGAGGCCCGCCGCGTCCACCTCGCGCGGGCGCTCGCGCTGCGGGCCGACGCGCTGCTGCTCGACGAGCCGTTCGCCGGCCTCGACGCGCCGACCCGCGCCGGGCTCCTGCGCGACGCCGGCACCGCGCTGCGCGACCCCGGCCGCGGCACGCTGGTGGTCCTCCACGACCGCGCCGAGGCCTGGGCGCTGGCCGACCGGTTGTTGGTGCTGTTGGACGGCGGCGTCGCCGCGGAGGGCTCGCCGCGCGCGCTGCTCGACCAGCCGCCCAGCCTGCCGGTCGCCGAGTTCCTGGGGTTCAGCGGGCGGATCGCCGAACCCGGCGGCGGCGTGCGCTGCTTCCGGCCGGCGCAGGTCGCGCTCGACCCCGACGGGCCGCTCGCCGGGACCGTGCGCCGGCGGATCCCGGAGGAGGACGGCGTCCTGTGCGACGTCGAGGTCGACGGCGGCGTCGTCCAGGTCCGCGCCGCCTATCCCGGCCCCGACGAGGGCGCGACGGTGCGCGTGGCGATCGACGGCGGCGTCCGCTTCGGCGCCGCGGAGGCGCGCGCGTCATGAGGTTCGTCCTGCAGATGTTCGAGCAGGCGTTCCAGCGCATCGGGGACGCCGACACGACGCTCCTGGCGACGACCTGGCGGACGCTGCGCCTGGCCTTCGGCGCGACGGGCGTGGCGTTGTTGGTGGGGTTGCCGCTCGGCGTGGCGATCGCGCAGGCCCGGCCGCGCCGCCGCCGCGTCGGCTTCGTCCTGGCCAACGCCGGGCTCGGGCTGCCGCCCGTCGTCCTCGGCGTCTTCCTGGCGCTCGTCCTGCTCCCGGGCTCACCGCTCGGCAAGCTGGAGCTGACCAACACGTTGTGGGGCGTCTTCCTCGCTCAGATCCTCCTGGCGCTGCCGATCGTCGTCGCGCTCACCGCCGCCGCGGTGGCCGGGCTGCCCGACGGCCTGCTGGAGCAGGCGCGCGCGTTCGGCGCCGGCTGGTGGCCGCGCGCCGCGCTGGCCCTGCGCGAGGCGTGGGTCGGTGTCGTCGTCGCCGTCATCGCCGCGCTCGGGTCGGCCGTCGCCGAGGTCGGCGCGGTGGTGATCGTCGGCGGCAACATCCGGGGCCAGACCGACACGCTGGCCTCCTCCGTCCTCCTCGACCTCTCGGCCGGCGATCCCGCCGGCGCGACGGCCGACATCATCGTGTTGCTCGCGATCGTCGCCGCGCTGGGGCTGGTCCTGACGCTCGTCCAGCAGCGCGGACGGCGGCGCGGAACCGCGGCGGCGCGCGCATGACCGCGAGGCTCACGCGCCGCGACGCGCTCAAGCTCGGCCTCGGGACCGCGCTGGGCCTCGGCGCCGCCGGCTGCGGCAGCGACAACGGGCCGCTGTCCGGACCGCACACGCGCGCGGTCGAGCGCACGAGCATCGCCATCGACTACGCCTCCTACTACGCGCCCGCGCCCGACCTCATCCGGCTCGCGCAGGACCACGCGCGCGCCCGCGGGCTGGCCACGACGTTCAGCGACGACCCGTCGGGCAGCGCCGCGCAGGTCGCGTCCGTCAAGGCGCTGACGGGCCCGCGCGGCGGGTTCAAGGTCGTGGTCGTCGCGCCCTTCGACGCCGCGGTGCTCGACGCGATCGTCCAGGACGCGATGAGCCGCGGCGTGAGCGTCGTGAGCTTCGTCTCGCCGCTGCGCCACGCGACCGCGGCGATCGGCGTCGACGCCGCCGGCGCGGCCCGGCAGCTCGTCTCCCACGCGCGCGCGCACGCGGGACATCAACCACAAGTCCTGCTCGTCCTGCCGCCGGCCCGCTCGCCGATCCCCGACCCCTTCTTCGGCTACGCCACCGGCGCGGCGCAGGCGTTGAGGCAAGCGACCGCGGCCGCCGGCCTCGACGTCGCCGCGACCGTCACCGCGCTCGGGACGCCGGACGGCAGGGACGCCGTCCGCGCGGCGCTCGCCCAGCATCCCGACGTCACGACGGTCCTGACCTGGAACGACGCCACCGCGCTCGGCGCTGCGGCCGCCCTCCCCCGCACCGCCTACGTCGGCGGCCTCGGCGCGCCCGCGGTCACGACCGCCGCGCCGCTGCACGCGCTCGACGCCGGCGGCCCGCTGCGCTGCCTCGTCGCCGCCCGCCTCGCCACCCTGGCCGGCGCGCTCATCGACGTCCCGGCCACCGTGCTCAAGGGCGCGAAGCCCTCCACCGCGCCGGTGCCGATCGAGGTCTTCACGGCCGGGGCGCAGACGACACGCGCCGCGCTCAAGGACTACGCGGCGTGACGCCCAGCGACTACGGTGGGCCGATGAAGCTCTCCGCGCGCAACCAGATCCCCGCCCGCGTCACCGGCATCGTGCACGGCGAGGCGACCGCCAACGTCGAGCTGGACGCCGCCGGCCTGCGCCTCGTCGCCTCGATCACGACCGAGGCGGCGACCGAGCTCGGGCTCGCCGAGGGCACCGAGGTCACCGCGATCATCAAGGCCTCGGACGTGCTGCTCGGCGTGAAGGCCTGAGCCGCCGGCAGAACGCCGCCAGACGCTCGCGCGCCGTCGCGATCACGACGCCGATCCCGACCACGCCCACCGGCGCGAGGCTGAGCAGCGTCTCCTCCACCGGGACGCCGGCGATGTGCGCGAGGATCACGCGGCCACGACCTCGTGGATGCGGCCGCGGACGTCCGTGAGGCGCCCGCCGGACCGGCCGTGGCGCAGCGCGACGATCTCGGCCATGATCGACAGCGCCGTCTCCGCCGCGCTCAGGCCGCCCAGGTCGAGGCCGATCGGCGCCGCGATGCGCTCGATCTGCTCGGCGCCCACGCCGGCCTCCAGCAGCCGCGCGCGGCGCTTGTCCTGCGCGCGCCTGCTGCCCATCGCGCCGATGTAGGACGCGTCGGACGCGAGGGCGGCGACGAGCGCGGCGTCGTCGAGCTTGGGGTCGTGCGTGAGCACGCAGAGCGCGCACGCGCGGTCCAGCGGCTCGAGCTGCGCCAGCCCCTCCTCCGGCCACGCCGCGATCACGCGCTCGGCCGCCGGGAAGCGCTCGGGCGTCGCGAAGCGCGAGCGCGGGTCGATGACGAACGCGCGCCACTCGGCGATCACCGCGAGCGCGGTGAGCTGCGCGGCGAAGTCGACGGCGCCGAAGACGATCAGGCGCGGCGGCGGCGCGGCCACGTCCACGAAGAGCGCCGCGCCCTCGTGCTCGTGGTACTCGCTGCGCTCCGACCACAGCGCGTCGCCGGCCAGCGCGGCCGCCGCGGCGTCGAGGGCCGGGTCGCCGAGCGTGCCCTCGGGCACGGCGGCGTCGGCGCGCACCAGCAGCTTGGCGCCCGGCCGCGGGACGCCTTCCAGCGCGGTGACGATCGCGACGCGCCCACCGCCGCGGGCCAGCTCGGTGAACCGCGCCTGCAACCCGTCCCGCGCGTAGGCCTCGACCCAGACGGAGATCTCGCCGCCGCACGGCAGCCCGACGTCCCACGCCTCGCCGTCGTCGATCCCGTAGCGCAGCAGCCGTGGCGCCGCCCCGGCCAGGACGCCCTCGGCCTCCTCGACCACGGCGCCCTCGACGCACCCGCCGGACACCGCGCCGACCACCGCGCCGCGCTCGTTGAGCGCCATCTTGGTGCCCGCGGGCAGCGGCGCAGACCTCTTGGTCTCCACGACGGTGGCCAGCGCGACGCGCTCTCCGCCCGCGACCCACGCGTCGATCGTCTCCAACACGGTGGTCATGCCAGGCTCCGGGACGAGAGGGCGGCCTGGTAGTCGGACCACGTGTCGACGTCGAGCGGGATCGGCCCGCCGACCGAGACGTCGACCACCTCGCTCGCGCGCCGGTCCAGGAGCTTCCACACGCCCTTGTCGCCGTGCAGCGCGGCCAGGTCGGCGAACGTCTGGCGCCCGAACGCGAGCGGATGCCCGCGCCCGTCGTCGTAGCGGCAGGCCGCCAGCGGCGCGTCGCCGCGCCCGTCCAGCAGCGTCGCGACGGTCGCGGGCGTGACGCCGGGCTGGTCGCCGAGCAGCAGCACCAGCACGCCGGCGCACGGGTCGACCGCCGCCAGCGCGGCGGCGATCGACGACGAGCACCCCGCGCCGAACCCCTCGTTGACGACGACGTCGACCCCGGACAGGTCGACCGCGGCGCGCACCGCGCCGGCACCGCCGCCGAGCACGCAGAGCAGCTGATCGAAGTCACAGTCCCTCGCGGTCTCCAGCGTGTGGTCCAGCAGCGTCGCGTCCCCGTAGGGCAGCAGCTGCTTGGGCTGGCCCAGGCGCCGCGACGCGCCGGCGGCGAGGACGAGCCCGCAGACCCACGGCCTACCGGGCGCGCGCACCGGCCGCTCCCTGCTCGACGAGGTACGCCGCGCGGCAGCCTTCGCGGCAGAAGTACACGCGCTCGCCGCCCTCGACGTCGAGGTGGATGCTCGCGTCGCTGACCACCACCTCCATCCCGCAGATCGGGTCGATCGCCGTCGCCTCGGGCGGGGCCGGGTGGGCCATGCGCTCGGAGACGATCTCGGCGAGGATCGCGATCGCGATCTCCGACGGCGCGCGGGCGCCGATGTCCAGCCCGGCGGGCGTGTGGACCCAGGAGCGCAGGACGTCCGGGACGTCGAGCGACTCGCGCACGGCCGCGCCGCGCACGGGGCTCGCCACGAGCCCGACGTACGGCACGCCGGCCTCGATCGCCTGCGTCAGCGACCGCTCCTCGTCGTTGCCGTGCGAGGCCACGATCACCGCCGCGTCGGTCGCCGACGGCGCGATCGCGCCAGCCTCGCCCCGCTCGACCTCGTACCCCGCGGCGCGGGCGACGTCCTCCAGCGCGTGCGCGATCGGCGTGTCCCCCGCGATCACGATCCGCAGCGCCGGCAGCTGCGGGTCCAGGAAGATCTCCAGCTCACCACCGCTCAGGCACGGGTTGTGCGCGACCACGACGCCGTCCTCCGCGCCGTCGGCGCCGCCGGCCGGCGCGGCGCCGGGGATCAGCCGCAGCAGGCTCGCCTCGCCGGTCTCCAGCGCGCGGGCGGCGTAGAGCCGGACCGAGGTCTGCGCGCACGTCCCGCCCACGAAGCCCTGGATCGTGCCGTCGCCGAGCACGAGCGCGGTGTCGCCCGGGCGCACGCTGGTCGGGCGCACCGCCCGGACCACGGTCGCCTGCACGAACGGCAGGCGCTCGGCGCGCAGCCGCTGGGCCTCGGCGGCGAGGTCGGCGGTGATCATGGCGGTGGGACCTCCGTTCCCTGCATCGCCGCCCAGACCCGCGACGGCGTGCACGGCATGTCGATGTGGCGTACCCCGAACGGGGCGAGCGCGTCGCAGATCGCGTTGACGATCGTCGGCGGCGAGCCGACCGTCGCCGACTCGCCGATGCCCTTGGCGCCGATCGGGTGATGCGGCGACGGCGTGACGGTGAAGTCTGTCTCCCAATCAGGGACCTCGAGCGCCGTCGGGATCAGGTAGTCCATCAGCGTCGCGCCGAGGCAGTTGCCCTCCTCGTCGAACGCGATCATCTCCATCAGCGCCATCCCGACGCCGTCGGTCAGCCCGCCGTGGACCTGGCCCTCGACGATCATCGGGTTGATGCGCGTGCCGCAGTCGTCGACCGCCACGAACCGCCGCACCTTCACCTGGGCGGTGCCGGGGTCGATGTCGACCACGCAGATGTACGCACCGAACGGGAACGTGAGGTTCGGCGGGTCGTACACGGCCTCGGCGTCGATGCCGGCCTCGAACCCGGGCGGCAGCTCGACCGAGCCGCGCGACGCCATCGCGATCTCCTGGATCGTCGCGCCCTGCTCCGGGTCGCCCTTGACCGACCAGCGCGCCGGCGGGCCCTTCGCCCACTCCAGGTCGTCCGGCGAGACCTCGAGCATCGCGGCGGCCACGATGCGGGCGCGCTCGCGGACCTTGCGGGCGGCGAGCGCGGTGGCCGCGCCGCTGACCGGCGTCGACCGCGAGCCGTAGGTCCCGAGGCCGAACGGCGTCGTGTCGGTGTCGCCGTGGACGACGTCGACGTCCTCGGGCGGGATGCCCAGCTCCTCGGCGACGATCTGCGCGAACGTCGTCTCGTGGCCCTGGCCCTGGGTCTGGACGCTGATGCCGAGCTGCACCTTGCCGGTCGGGTAGACGCGCAGCGCGGCGCCGTCGTTCATCCCCAGGCCCATGATGTCCATGTGCCGGCGCGGGCCCGCGCCGACCGCCTCGGTGAAGAACCCGACGCCGATGCCCATCAGCTCGCCGCGCGCGCGGCCCTCGGCCTGCTCGCGGCGCAGCTCGTCGTAGCCGGCGAGCGCCAGCGCCTTGCGCAGCGTCGTCTCGTAGTCGCCGGAGTCGTAGGTCCAGCCCGTCTTGCTCTCGTACGGGAACTGGTCGGGGCGCAGGAGGTTCGCCAGCCGGACCGCGACCGGGTCGGCGCCGAGCTCGTGGGCGAGGCAGTCCACCAGCCGCTCGACGAGGTAGACCGCCTCCGCGATCCGGAACGAGCAGGCGTAGGCCACGCCGCCGGGCGCCTTGTTGGTGTACACGCCCGCGACGCGGCAGTGCGCGGCCTCGATGTCGTAGGACCCGGTGAAGACGCTGAAGAACCCCGCCGGGTAGCGGCTCGGCTGGGCGGCGGCGTTGAACGCGCCGTGGTCGGCGACGACCTCGACGCGGACCGCGAGGATCCGGCCGTCGCGCGTCGCCGCGATCCCGCCGCGCATCACGTAGTCGCGCGCGAACCCGGTCGACATGAGGTTCTCGGAGCGGTCCTCCATCCACTTGACGGGGAGGCCGGTCTCCATCGAGGCGACGATCGCGCAGATGTAGCCCGGGTAGACGGGGACCTTGTTGCCGAAGCCGCCGCCGACGTCGGGCGAGATGACGCGGATCCTGTGCTCGTCCAGGCCCGTGATCTGGGCGTACATCGTGCGGTGGGCGTGCGGCGCCTGCGTCGTGCACCACACCGTGAGCTTGCCGCTCACCGGGTCGAAGTCCGAGACCGCGCCGCACGTCTCCATCGGCGCGGGGTGCGACCGCGGGAACACCATGTCCTGCTCGACGACGACGTCGGCGCGGGCGAACGCCGCGGCCGTCGCGGCCTCGTCGCCGGACTGCCACGTGAAGACGTGGTTGTCGCGCCGGCCCGGCTGGTCGTCGCGGATCACCGGCGCGCCGGGGTCGAGCGCGCCGAGCGCGTCCACGACGACCGGCAGCGGCTCGTACTCGACGTCGATCAGCTCCAGCGCGTCGCGGGCCGAGTAGCGGTCGTCGGCGACGACGAACGCGACCTCCTGGCCCTGGAAGCGGACCTTGTCGGTCGCCAGGACGGCCTGGACGTCGGCCGACATCGTCGGCATCCACGCCATGCCGCGCGCCTCGAGGTCGGCGCCGGTGATCACCGCGTGCACCTTCGGGTGGCGCAGGGCGGCGGACGCGTCGATCGAGACGATGCGCGCGTGCGCGAGCGGGCTGCGCAGGACCGCACCGTGGACCATGCCGGGCAGCTGGACGTCGTCGACGTAGCGGCCCTGCCCGCGGATGAAGCGCGCGTCCTCCTTGCGCCGCAGGCGCCCGAACCCGATCGGTCGGTCCTCGATGGTCGCCACCAGCCGTTCACTATCCGTCACCGAGCACGAGAGCGTCAAGGCGGACCTAAGAGATCGCTTAGGAGCCCTCGCGGAGCCGGCGCAGCCGGCGCGGGTCGCCGCCCGGACCCTCGTCGGTGATGGCGACGTTGACGGTCTGGCAGCGCCCGCACCTCACGCGGACCTTCTTGGTCATGTACAGCGGGTCCATCCGGGCCGCCAGGAGGTTGCCGCACCGCACGCACACGTAGTCGTCGGGGCCGTGGCCCTGGAAGACGGGGCGGTCGGGGTCCTCCTGGACCGCGGTGCCGCCGTCGGGCGGCACCTCGCCGGGGCGGATCGCGCGCATCGTGATCGTCGTCATGACGCCGCTCCGGCGCCGGCTCCGGCCGCGTCGCGCCGCGCGAGGCGCCCGCCCTCGCGCCCGCGGCGCACGGCGACGGCCTCGGCCATGATCGCCAGCGCGATCTCCTCGGCGCCGAGCGCGCCGAGGTCCAGCCCGATCGGCGCGCTGACGCGCCGCAGCTCGGCCTCGGCGACGCCGGCGGCGAGCAGCCGCTCCCGCCGCTGGGCCTGCGCCCGGCGCGAGCCCATCGCGCCGATGTAGGCCGGGCCGGGGCGCGCGGCCAGCGCGAGCGTCAGCACCTCGTCGTCGATCTTCGGGTCGTGCGTGAGCACCGCCAGGTACGTCGCCGGGTCGATGCCGCCCAGGTGCTCCAGCGCCTCGCCCGGCCACGCCACGACGACCTCGACCGCGTCCGGGAACCGCGCCGCGGTCGCGAACCGGGACCGCGGGTCGATGACGTACGGCCGCCAGCGCATGGCCCGCGCCAGGTGCGAGAGGTGGCTGGCGTACTCGACCGCGCCGAAGATCAGCAGCCGCGGCGGCGGCGCCACGACGTCCACGAACAGGTCGCCGCGCAGCTCGGAGCGCTCGGTCCACATCAGCGCCTCGGCGGCCGCGCGCGCCCGCGCGTCGAGCTCCGGGTCCCCGAGGCCGCCCTCCGTCGCGCCGCCGGCCCGCACGAGCAGCCGCCGGCCGGTGTGCACGCCGCGCACCACCGTGACCAGCGCGCCCCGGCCGCCGTCGCGCGCGAGCGCCGCGAAGGAGCCCTGCGCGGTCATGGCTCGTAGCGCTCCACCCACACGTCGATCTCCCCGCCGCACGGCAGGCCGACGTCCCAGGCCTGGTCGTCGGCGATCCCGTAGGAGCGCAGCTGCGGGTCGCCGCCGGCGAGGACCTCCTGCGCGACGTCGACGATCGCGCCCTCGACGCAGCCGCCCGACACCGCCCCGTAGACCTCGCCGCGGTCGTTGACCGCCATCTTCGCGCCGGGCGGGCGCGGCGCCGAGCGCCGCACGCCGACGACCGTGGCCAGCGCCACGCGGTCGCCGCGCGCGACCCAGGCGTCGAGCTGCGCGACGACGTCGTTCACAGCTGCCCCAGCTTCTCGCTGAAGTCCTTGATGAGCGCGTCGAGCACGCTGACGACGACGCCCTCGCCCATCGAGGCGGCCTTGCCGGTGATCTGCGCCGCGGTGTGGATCGTCCCGGTCCCGCCGTCCTCCGACAGCGCGAACACGACGTCGGCGTTGGCGAAGCCCTGGCCGCCGGCCTCCTTGGACTTCACCTTGAGCACCGCGCGATGCGCCGCGTCGTCGCGCTCCACGACCGCGACGGTGCCGGTGAACTTCATCGACATCGCGCCCATCTTGACCTTGATCTCGGCCTTCGCCGTGGTCGGGTCCTTCATCTCGATCACGCGGCCGCCCTCGACGCAGGGGATCACGCGCTCGAGGTCGAGGATCGCCTGCCAGGCCTCGTCGGTGGGCTTGCCGGTGCTGAACGGGTGATCGAGCTCGACCATGGTGCCTCCTCCATCGGTGTGGGTTTCGGATTCAACGCGCGACCGGCAGCCGGGCCTCGACGACGACCTCGACCTCGTCGACGACCTTCAGCGTCCCGAACAGCGTGGTGTACGGCTTGATGCCCCAGTCGCTCTGCTTGACGACGGCGCCGCCGGTGAGCGTCCCGTCGGGGCCGAGGGCCAGCGCGAAGGCGAGCGGGTGGCGGCGGCCGAGCAGCTCCAGCTCGCCCTCGACCGCGAGCGCGCCGTCCGGCCCCGGCGCGACCGCGGTCGACCGGAACGTGATCGGCGCGCCCTTGAGGATCTCCTCGTCGACGGTCTGCTGGATGCCGGCCTTGTCGTCGGCGCCCAGCGCCTGCATGCCGCCGTGGCCGTCGCGGACGCGCAGCGACCCGCCGTCGGCGGTCAGCGTGAGCGCCGGCGCGTCGCCGAGGTCCAGCGTCGCCTCCCACGCGGTGACGTCGATGACGAGGTTGTGGCCGGCCTTGGCGGCGGCGCCGGCCTTGCCGGTCTTGACGGTGAGGGTCCCTGAGTCGGGACCCAGGACGTAGCGGCCGGCGGGCATCAGTCGGCGTAGACCGCCTGGGCGTCGAGGCCGCCCTCCACGCCCGGAGGCAGCGCGCCCGAGCCGTGCGCGTAGAACGCGACGTCGGCGATCGTCTGCATCCGCCCCGGGTCGGCCCCGCCGACGAACGCGCCGTCGACCCACTCCAGGCGGTCCGGCGGGGTCTCGAGCGCGGCGCCCGCGATCAGCTGGGCCTTGGCCAGGAGCTTGGTCGTCGCGCTCGCGATCGCGGCCGGCGTCCCGGCCGACGGCGCCGTGTTGTAGCCGTGGCCGTTGCCGAAGCGGTTGGTGTCGGCCGGGACGACCTTCACGTCCAGCGGCGGGACGCCGAGCTCGGTGGCGACCAGCTGGGCGTAGTCGCCCTCGTGGCCGTCGGGCTCCGTGGTCAGGCTCAACACCATCTTGCCTGTCGGGTGCACGCGCAGGAACACCGCTCGGTAGGCCTCACCAGCCATGGATCACGCTCCTCTCGGGGATGGGTCCGCGCTCGCGGCCGCGCGGCGCTGGCGCTCCTGATGGGCGGTCAGCGCGTTGTGGTCCTCGCGGTCGCAGAAGGCGGGCTGCGGGCCGCCGAGGGGATGCGGCGGCACGGCCGGGCGCTCGCAGCCCGGGTAGATGCAGGTCTTGGGCGGCGGGTCGGTCATCGCGTCCTCCTCACCGGGTCCAGCCCGGCGTCGTGTTGCCGCGGCTCGGCCCGTAGCCGCTGGGCATCGCCACGGAGCTGCCGGCGACCGGGGTCGCGCTCGCCCACGGCTCGTCGTCGGGCTCGGGCTCCGGCGGGGGCGCCGGCGGCGGCGCGAACGCGGTGGTGCCGCGCGGCGCGGCGATCGCGTCGATCACGTCGTCGAGCGCGGCGAGGCTGTGGCCGCTGACCAGCGCGTCGCAGTGCGCGAGCGCCGCGGCCATGCCGCCGGCCCGCGGCGCGAAGCCCGCCGCGCCGGCGCGCGGGTTGACCCACACGATCCGGTAGGCCAGGCGCCCGAGCCGCTCCATCTCGCGCCCGACGAGCGCCGGGTCGCCGCACTCCCAGCCGTCGGACAGGATCACGACGACCGCGCCGCGCGCCATCCCGCGCCGGCCGTGGCGGTCGTTGAACGCATGCAGCGCGTCGCCGATGCGCGTGCCGCTCGACCAGTCCGGAGCCGCGCTCGCCGCCCGCTGGATCGCGCGCTGCGGGCTGCCGGTGCGCAGCGCGCGCGTCAGGCGCGTGAGCCGCGTGGCGAAGACGAAGGCCTC
>DATDMD010000068.1:0-8019 GCA_036518975.1 Baekduia sp. | reverse complement strand
GTCCGAGCCCGAGGAGCACCGCCGCGCGCTGCTGCACGAGCTCGGCCTGACCGCCGTCGACCCGCGCGACGTGCCCGCCGGGCGCGCCGACGTCGTGCTCGAGTGCGTCGGCTACCCGCAGACGCTGCAGGCGGCGATGGACGCCTCCCGGCCGCACGCCACGATCGTGCTCGTCGGCCTCGCCCAGGAGACGCTGCCCTTCGACGCCACCGCGCTGGTCATGGGCGAGCGTCGTGTCATCGGATCCGCCGTCTACACGCCGTCGGACTTCGCCGACGTCGCCGCCTGGGTGGCCGAGACCGAGCTGCCGCTGGAGCGGATGATCCAAGAGCGCACGGACCTCGACGGCCTGCCCGACGCCTTCGCGCGGTACGCCGACCACACGCTCACCGCGGTCAAGACGCTCGTCGCCATCGGAGGCCGCTGAGATGCCGGGCCGGCTCACGGGCAAGCGCGCGCTGGTGACCGGCGCCGCCTCGGGGATCGGGCTCGCGACCGCGCGCCGGTTCGCCGCCGAGGGCGCCGAGGTCGCGCTCCTGGACCGCGACGCCGACGGCCTGGCCGGCGCCCTCGACCAGCTGCGCGCCGCCGGCGACGCCACCGTCTCCGCGCACGCGTGCGACGTCAGCGACGAGGACTCGGTCGCCGCCGCCATCGACGCCTTCCACGCCGGCGGCCCGATCGACGTCGTCGTCGCCAACGCCGCGGTCCAGATGTTCGGGCGCGACGCCGCCGCCGCCGACCTCGACGTCGCCGTCTGGCGCGCCACCATCGAGGTCAACCTCACCGGCGCGTTCCTCACCTGCAAGCACGGCATCCGCGCGATGCTCGAGGACGGCACGCAGGGGTCCGTCGTCTGCACCGCCTCCCCCACCGGGCTGCGCGGCTCGGCGCCCGGCTTCGACGCCTACAGCTCGAGCAAGGCCGGCGTCGTCGGGCTCGTCCAGGTGCTCGCCGCCGACTACGGCCGGCACGGCATCCGCGTCAACGCCGTGGTGCCCGGCTTCACCGAGACGCCGCTGGTGACCGACGTCCTCCAGGACGACCACGCCCGCGGCCAGGTGCTGGCGCGCATCCCGCTCGGCCGCGCCGGGACCGTGGACGAGGTCGCCGCGGCGATGCTGTTCCTCGCCTCCGACGACGCCTCGTACGCCACGGCCTCGGTCCTGGTCGTCGACGGCGGAGCGACCGGCACGTGACCGCGCCGCGCTACGTGGTCCTGGAGGACGACCCGACGGGCGTCCAACTCCTGCACGGCGTGACGCTGGTGACCGACGACGACGCCGCGACGCTCGCCGCCGCGGCCGCCACCGGCACCGCGGCGATCCACGTCGTCACGAACTCGCGCGCGCTGTCGCCCGAGCGCGCCGAAGCCGTGGTCGAGCACGCCGCGCGCCGGGCGGCCGCCGTCCTGCCCGGCGCGACGATCCTCCTGCGCGGCGACAGCACGCTGCGCGCGCACGTGCTGGAGGAGTACCGCGCGCTGGCGCGCGTCGCCCACCCGGACCGCGACCCCGTCCTCGTGCTGCTCCCGGCGCTGCCGCCGGCGGGCCGGATCACCCGCGACGGCGTGCACCGCCTGCGGGTCGACGGCGCGGACGTCCCGGTCCACGAGACCGAGTACGCCCGCGACGGCGACTTCGCGTACGGCACCTCCGACCTCCTCCAGTGGGCCGAGGAGCGCTCCGCGGGCGCCCTCCGCGCGCGCGACGGCGCCGGCCTGGCCGTCGCGCCGCTGCGCGCGGGCGGTCGCGACGCCGTGCTCGCGATCCTGCGCCGGCTCGCCGCGTCCGGCGCGCCCGCCGTCTTCGCGCCCGACAGCGAGACGCTCGAGGACCAGGCCCTGCTCGGCGCGGGCGTGCGCGCGGCCCTGCAAGAGCAGATCCCGCTCGTCGTCCGGACCTCGCCCAGCTCCGTCGGCGCGCTGTGCCGCACCCTCGCCCCCGCGCCCGTCGCGATGCCCCGCGGCCACACGCTCGTCGTCTGCGGCTCCTACGTCCCCGGCACGACGCGGCAGCTCGAACGGCTCGCCGACGCCCATCCCGACGCGATGGTCGAGCTCGACCTCGACGCCGCCGACCCGGTCGCCGACGCCGCGGAGGCCATCGCCGCCCGCCTGCGCGACGGCGGCCTCGCCGTCCTGTCGACGCCGCGCGACCGCGCGCCGCACCGCCGCTCGCTCGCGGCCGGCGCCGGCGTGATGGACCTGCTCACGGCGGTCGTGGCGCGCGTCGCACCCGCGGCCGACGTCGTCATCGCCAAGGGCGGGATCACCTCCGCGGAGGTCATGCGGCGCGGCCTGGGCGCCAACTTGGCCGCGGTCGCAGGCCCGCTCGAACCGGCCGGCGTGCTGCTGCGCGCCGGCGGCGGCGCGGCCGGCAAGCCGTACGTCATCGTCCCGGGGAACATCGGAGCCCCTGATCTGTTGAGGAGTCTCGTGGAACAGTCGCTTGCCCTGTCCGTCCTACCGGATACGGTCTGACAATGGCCTCCGAGTTCGCCGCCATCGCCCGCGAGCCGCGGCTGCCCGACAAGGTCGCCCGGCAGCTCCAGCAGTCGATCCTCGACGGCACGCTGTCGCCGGGTGACCGCCTCCCCACCGAGCGCGAGCTGGGCGACCAGTTCGGCGTGTCGCGCACCGTGATCCGCGAGGCGATCCGCTCCCTGATCGCCAAGGGCCTGCTCGAAGTGCGCGGCGGCTCCGGCCTGCGCGTGGCGACCATCGACGTCTCGGCCGTCCGCGAGACGATGGGCATGTACCTCCGCGTCAACGCCGAGTTCGACTACGGGAAGCTGCACGAGGTCCGGTCGGTCCTGGAGATCGAGATCGCCGGCCTCGCCGCCGAGCGCGCCACCGCCGAGGACCTCGCCGCGTTGCAGCGGTCCGTCGACGACATGGCCGCGGCGCTCGACGACGTCGAGAAGGTCTCCGCCCTCGACGTCGAGTTCCACCGCCTGATCGCCCAGGCCGCGCACAACAGCCTCTTCCTCGTCATGCTCGACTCGATCGGCGACATCCTGCTCGACGTCCGCCGCGCGACGATGGGCATCCGCGGGCGTCCGGCGCGCGGCCTGGAGCACCACCGCGCGATCCTCGACCGCATCGCCGCGCGCGAGCCCGACGCCGCGCGCCAGGCGATGAGGGCGCACCTCGAGGACTCCGAGCGCGCCTGGCGCCGCCTCTCCAAGGACGAGACCGAGCATGTCCTGCGCGGCTGAGCGGCCGGCGATCGCCGGCGTCGACCACGTCGCGATCCTGGTCGCCGACACCGAGACGGCGCTGGCCCACTGGCGCGACCACCTCGGCCTGACGGTGGTCCACCAGGAGGTCAACGCCGTCGCGCAGGCGCGGATGACCTACCTGGACGCCGGCAACCTGCTCCTCCAGCTCCTGGAGCCGCTGAACCCCGACGCGCCGCTGGGCCGGGCGCTGGCCGCGGACGGCGAAGGGCTGCACCACCTCTGCTTCGGTACCGACGACGTCCTGCGCGACGCGGCCGTCGCCGCCACGGGCGACGACGCGCCGGCGCCCAGCCTCGGCTCCGGGCGCGGCCGGCCGTCGGCCTTCGTGCCGGGGGCCGCGCCCAACGGCGTCCGGGTCGAGTTCACGCAGAGCGACTGACCGGACGCCGTTCCTCAGCGGTGGTCGAGGGTCTGGCCGCCGTCGATCGGCAGCACGACGCCGGTCATGAACGCGGCCGACGGGCTCAGCAGCCGGCCGATCCACGACGCGACCTCCTCGGCCGCGCCGATCCGGCCCAGCGGCACCTGGTCGGCCAGCCAGCGCCGCGCCTCGTCGAGGTCGTCGGCCCAGGTCTCGTGGATCGGCGTGTCGATCGGCCCCGGCGCGACGGCGTTGACGCGGATGCCCTCGGCCGCGAGCTCGGCCGCCAGCGACCGCGTGACGTACTCCAGGGCCGCCTTGCTCATCCCATAGACGCACTGCGTCGGGCGCAGCAGCGTGGCGGACGACGAGCTGACCGTCACGACGGCCGGACGCGGCGCGCGGCGCAGCCACGGCAGCGCGGCCTGCACGGCGAAGAACGGCGCCCGGACGTTGACGGCGACGTGCTCGTCGAACTGCGCCGTGCTCCAGGCGTCCAGCGGCTGGTGGTAGACGACGCCGGCGTTGAGGACGAGGCCGTCGAGCCGGCCCGCGCGCCGCGCCGCCTCCACGACCACGGCCGCCGGGACGTCGGGGTCCGCGAGGTCGCCGGGCACGACGTGGGCCGTCGCGCCGGCGGCGCTCGCGTGCTCCGCGACCGCCTCCAAGGCCTCAGCCCGGCGGCCGACCAGCGCGACGTCCCAGCCGTCGGCGGCCAGCTGCACGGCCGTCGCGGCGCCGATGCCGCTGCCGGCGCCGGTGACCAGCGCGACCGGCCGGCCGGGGGCGGCCACGTGGCCGCCCCCGGTGCCGGGACGCGGGGGCTCAGTGCCCGCCACGCCCGCCCGTCCGCATCACGGACAGCGCGATGTCCTGGCTGTAGCTCGGCGCGGCGAGCGCGGTCGGCGCGCCGGTCGAGCGGATCTTGTCGCCGGCGACCGTGTCGCCGGTCCGCGTGTCCACCCAGCGCGCGCGGTAGCGGCCCGCCGGCAGCGACAGCTGCAGCGACGTGACGCCGTCGCCGTTGACGTAGAGCCCGTAGGCCTTGCCGTCCTCGACCAGCGCCTGGACGCGCGCCGTCGCCGGCACGCCGCCCGTCACGACGGTGTCGTCGGGGTGCATGTCGCCGACCGGCAGCTTGGCCATGAACCGGGCCAGCGCGCCCAGCTGCTGGCGCAGCTGCGGGGTGCCGCCGCCGGGCGTCGCCGGATCCAGCGGCACGTCCGAGCCATCCTCGTGGCCGGGCGTGAACGACCAGTCCAGGTTGTCGTACTCGCTACCGCCCGCGAGGAGGAACTCCCAGCCCTCACGCCGGTACGGGTCGTCGCCCGTCCCGTCGAAGCCCGTCTCGTCGTCGGCCACCGCGCGGCCCAGGTCCGCGTTGACGTCGACCGCCGTGGGCGGCGTCGCGTAGTGGAAGTTGAAGATCGAGACGTTGGGGTCGGGGTTGTCGACCCGCGCCGAGCCGTTGGCGATGCCGCGGGCGATCAGGTGCTGGTTGGGCAGCTGGGCCTCGGTGTCGGTCACGGTCTGGGCGACGTGCGTCTGGAAGTCGTCGGGAACGCCGAAGTATGGCTCGTTGACGACCTCGTAGTACACGTTGTCGAACCCGTTCAGCTCGGTGACGAGCTTGCGCGTCAGCGCGTCCTGGACCTGCGTCAGGCCCGGGTTGGTCAGGTCATAGGCCTTGTCCGGGGTCACGTCGCCCACGCCGTTGACGTTGTTGGCGGCGTTCATGGGGCTGACGCTCCACTGGTTGTCGCTGTAGAAGTTGCAGAACAGGACGAGCTCGACCGCGATCCCGCGGCGGTCCGCGTCGGACACGAAGTCCTTCAGGCGCTTGAAGTACGCCGGGTCCCAGCGGTTGAGGTCGAACTTGTTGCCGCCGTTCGCGTAGCCCGGCGTGGAGCTCCGGGCCCACGGCGCGAGGTAGCGGCCGGGGCGCGGCGCGAGCGTGTTGCGGTAGCCCAGCGAGGGGATCGACGTGTCCCGCTCGATGTAGGAGCCGCTGAACACGCGGGTCATGTTGAGGTCGTCGTGCTGCAGCTCCTTGAGGTACGCGCTGCCGTCGAAGTCCTCGTTCAGGACCGCGCCGTAGTGCTCGCTCGACGTGATGAGCGGCGTGGTCTTGCCCTGGAACTGGAAGTAGCGGTGGTTCGCCGGATCCAGTCGCAGGACCTTCTGCTGCGGTGTGGCCGCGGCCGGTGTGGCCACGGCCGCGGTCACCGATGCGGCCAGCGCGGCAGCCCGCAAGCCGCGCCGAGTTCGCCGGTTGATGGGCACTGGTGCTCCCTTTCGTCGTCCGGCCGCCCTGCGCGGCCGGTCATGAGGTGCCACGCCACCGCTCTCTGGAACAACAGGCGGTATGATGGCATACCAACCCTTCACGACCGCGTTCCGGATGTCAAGTGGCGCTGTCCTGCGGTCCAACACGGATCGCCCTCAGGGACACTCGCCGCGGGCGGGCGCGCCGCTCATCGTCTCCAGGCACACGCGCTGCGACCGACCGCACGCAGGCCGACTGGAAGGACGACGACGACGATGGCCATGATCACCACCTCGCGGAGCGCGGGATCGCTGCCCCGTGGCCGCGAGCTGCTGCGGGACCCGCGGCTGAACCGCGGCACCGCGTTCACCCACGCGGAGCGCTCGGCGCTGGGGCTCGAGGGGCTGCTGCCGGCCGCGGTGTCCTCGCTGGAGGCCCAGGCGCAGCGGTCGTACGCGCAGTTCCGGTCCCAGTCCGACGACCTCGCCCGCAACGTGTTCCTGATGACGGTCCGCCAGCGCAACGAGGTGTTGTTCTACAAGCTGCTCGAGGACCACCTGGAGGAGATGCTCCCGGTCGTCTACACCCCGGTCGTGGCGGAGGCGATCGAGCACTACAGCACCGAGTTCCGCCGGCCCGACGGCGTCTACCTGTCGGTGGACGACGTCGACGGGGTCGAGACCGCGCTGCGCAACTACGGGCTCGGGGCCGATGACGTCGACCTCATCGTGGCCACCGACGGCGAGGCGCTGCTGGGGATCGGCGACTGGGGCGCCAACGGCATGAACATCGCCGTCGGCAAGCTGGCCGTCTACGCGGCGGCCGCCGGGGTGAACCCCGACCGCGTCATCCCGGTGATGCTCGACGCCGGCACCGACAACGAGCGGCTCCTCAACGACCCGCTGTACGTCGGCAACCACCACGCCCGCGTGCGCGGCGAGCGCTATGACGCGCTGATCGCCGCCTACGTCGAGTGCGCGCAGCGCCTGTTCCCGCGCGCGCTGCTGCACTGGGAGGACTTCGGACCGTCCAACGCGGGGCGCATCCTCGAGAAGTACCGCAACCAGGCCTGCACGTTCAACGACGACATCCAGGGGACGGGCGCGATCGTGCTCGCCGCCTTCCTGGCGGGCGTCCGGGTCGCCAAGAGCCGGCCGCACGACCAGCGCGTGGTCGTCTTCGGCGCGGGGACGGCCGGGGTCGGCGTCGCCGACCAGCTGCGCGCCGTGATGGCCGCCGACGGACTCGACGAAGACGCGGCGACGCGGTGCTTCTGGTGCGTCGACCGCCAGGGCCTGCTCGTCGACGACATGGACGACCTGCGCGACTTCCAGCGGCCCTACGCGCGGCCCCGCGCCGAGGTGGCCGACTGGGCGCGCGACGACGCCGGCGGCGCGATCGGCCTCGCCGAGGTCGTCGCGCGGGTGCGCCCGACGCTGATCATCGGCACCTCGGCCCAGGCCGGGGCGTTCACCGAGGCGATCCTGCGCGACATGGCCGCGCACGTCGACCGGCCGATGGTCTTCCCGCTGTCGAACCCCACCGCGCGGATCGAGGCGGCGCCCGCCGACATCCTGAGCTGGACGGACGGACGCGCGCTGATCGCGACCGGCACGCCGTGGCAGCCCGTGCCCTACGACGGGACCGACTTCGTCATCGGCCAGGCCAACAACGCGCTCGCCTACCCCGGCCTCGGCCTCGGCACGATCGTGACGCGCGCGTCCAAGATCACCGACGGGATGTTCGTCGCGGCCGCCCGGGCGATCGCCGGCCTGGTGAACGCCGACGAGCGGGGCGCCGGGCTGCTGCCCGGTGTGGCGAGCCTGCGCGTCACCTCCGCGACGGTCGCCGTCGCCGTGGCGCGCGCGGCCGTGGCGGACGGCGTCGCCCGGACCCGTCCGGCCGATCTCGTGCAGGCGGTCCAGGACGCGATGTGGCAGGCGTCCTACCTGCCGCTCGACGTCTCGCGGTGGCGGTGATCGCGCGCACGACCGGTCAGCTGGCCGGGTGGCTGCGAGCCGCGACCCGCACCGCGCCCGCTCCCGGACCGCTCCGGGAGCCCGCGTCGACCACCGCCTCCGTCGCGGTGCCGGTGGTGCGGGCGCCCCCGGCGCCGCCGGCGCCGGGGCCGGGGCCGCGCCGGCCAGGG